>JBGCGB010000029.1:0-18189 GCA_045110335.1 Woeseiaceae bacterium | reverse complement strand
TCGGGAATGTACTTCGACACCAGTTCGGGATTACCTGCAAAACCACAACAAGCAAGCACCATGGCACGACATTCCAAATCTTCAACCGCGCCATCCGGTCTTTGGCAACGCAGACCGCAAACCCGCCCGTTTGAATCCGCAAACAGGTTGATGACGCGAGCTTCCGTCAAGACATCAATACCGGCGCGCTCGACGGCGCCGACCAGCGCGCCCATCAATTCGGCACCGGTGCGATTGGGCGTACCGTGCATCCGCTTGGCCGCATGCCCCGGGTATAAGAATGAATCCACCAGTGACAGCGGCACCTGATGTTTATCGGCCAGCCACTCAACCGTTCGTGCTGACTCCGCTGCTAACGTCGCAACGACATTGGCATCCGGCTCACCGTCCGCTTTACCCATGATATCGGCTGCGAACTGTTCGGCACTGTCCTCAATACCGGCGTCGCGCTGAAACCGCGAATTTGCCGCGGGAATCAAGCCGGTCGACATCGCCGTCGTACCCATGGGCTGAGCATCCGCTTCTAGCACCAGCACGGAAGCCCCCGCCTCGTGCGCGGCCAACGCTGCACAAAGACCACAACTCCCGGCACCGACGATCGCCACATCGATGTCGAACGAAAAATCAGCTTCTTTGCGATCCAAAATAGTCATGCTTGGCGGCCTTCTATAATTGCCAGGGTGCCGGCTCGTCCGGTCTAAGGTTGAGTGTCGCCATCAACTCAACGACTTGGGATGTCGTGATGTGACGTCGCTCAGCAAGATGCTGCAATGCAGCCGCCGCGATATTATCAGCGTCCACTTCGAAGAAGCGCCGCAAATTAACGCGTGTATCACTACGACCGAATCCATCCGTACCGAGCACGGTTAACTCACAGGCCAAATAGGCAGCGAGCGGTTCAGCAACAGAGCGCACAAAATCGGTCGCAACGACTACGGGCGCGGGGCCAGCCAACACACTAGACAACCGGCTTACACGGCGCGGCGCTTCAGGATGCAAACGATTCCACCGCGCGACGTCTGCGGCATCCCGCGTCAACGCAGTTACGGATGGCATGCTGAGCACCTCTACGTGGCAACCCGTATGCTCATGCAACCATGCCGCGGCACCCAGCGCTTCGTTCATGATCGGCCCGGATGCGACCAGGCGAACCTGAACTTGTTGAGCATCACCGAATATCTGATAGGAATACAAACCACCAATGATAGCCTCTGTATCCACATGATCCGGCTTGGAGGGCTGCGCATAGTTTTCATTGCTGACGGTCAGATAATAGAATTCGTCGCACTCTTCTTCGAGCATTCGGCGACTGCCATAGTCAACAATGGTCGCCACTTCGTACGCAAAAGCCGGGTCATAACTGTGACAATTAGGCACCGTTGCAGCCATGACATGACTGCTGCCATCTTGGTGTTGAAGACCTTCGCCAGATAACGTCGTGCGACCGGCCGTTGCGCCAATCAAAAATCCACGCGCCCGTTGATCAGCTGCGGCCCAGATGAGATCGCCGATACGTTGAAAACCAAAAATGGAATAGAAAATATAGAACGGTAAGAGCGGTGTTTTGTGCGTGCTATAAGCCGTCGCGGCAGCTACCCATGATGACAGCGCCCCAGCTTCGGTGATGCCTTCTTCCAACAACTGACCCGTCTTGCTTTCACGGTATACCAACAGCGATCCTGCATCTTCCGGATCGTAACGTTGTCCGTCGGGCGAATAGATTCCGATCTGTCGAAACAGTGCTGCCATGCCGAAGGTACGGGCTTCATCGGCGACGATCGGCACAATACGCGGGCCGAGCTCTTTGTCCTTTAATAATTTGGAGAAGTGCCGTACGAGCGCCGATGTCGTCGACATCTCATGCCCGTCGCTGTTCAACGCAAAGTCCGCAGCCGATTCAACATCAGGCACGGGAATACGTGTCTTGCTAACCGTTCGTTTCGGCACAAACCCGCCAAGGGCTTGGCGTCGATCCATGAGGTAGCGATACTCGTCCGATTGCTCATCCGGTCGCCAAAAACTCATTGATGCGGCCTGCTTGTCATCCAGCGGTAAACCTAACCGGTCGCGGAATCCCAAGAGACCTTCAACATCCAGCTTCTTTTGCTGATGAGCCGTCATCCGCGATTCACCGCTGGCACCCATGCCATAACCTTTTTTGGTCTTCGCCAAGATAACCGTCGGGCGATCATCGTCCTCAGTCGACTGGTGCATCGCTGCATAGAGTTTTTTCGGATCATGACCGCCGCGACGCAGCGCATCAATCTCTGCTGCCGAAAGATGCGAAACGAGTTGTTTCAACGAAGGGTCTAACTCGAAAAAATTTTGCTGGTTGTAAGCTCCGTCATTGGCACCCAGAGTTTGATATTGCCCATCCACCGTATTGGCGAAATGGCGCAGCAAGACATGTTCGGTATCGGCCGCGAACAATGGGTCCCAGTCGGATCCCCACAGCACCTTGAGAACACGCCAACCGGCGCCGGTGAACACCGATTCGAGCTCCTGAATGATTTGACCATTGCCCCGTACGGGACCGTCCAGACGCTGCAAATTGCAATTGATGATGAACGAAAGATTACCCAGCCGTTCACGACCAGCTAACGACAAAGCAGCGAGTGACTCGGGCTCGTCCATTTCGCCATCACCGAAGATTCCCCAAACGCGCCGGGACTGTGTATCGCCGAATCCTCTAGCCTGCAAATATCGCATGAACCGCGCCTGATAGATTGCACTGATCGGTCCGATACCCATCGATCCCGTCGGGAACTGCCAAAAATCCGGCATCAACCACGGATGAGGATAAGAGCTTAGCCCACCGCCTGCAGTCTCCTGCCGAAAACGCAAAAGCATCGCTTCATCAAGACGTCGCTCTAAATAGGCGCGTGCATACACACCCGGTGACGAATGCGGCTGTAGAAAGACCAGATCACCATTGTCACTGCAATCCGGGCTTCGGAAGAAATGGTGAAAACCTGTTTCGAAGATCTCGGCAGCAGATGTGTAGGTCGCGATGTGCCCCCCCAACTCCGGATGAGTGCCGTTCGCTCGAGCCACCATACACATCGCGTTCCAGCGAATGATATCGGTGATACGAGCTTCCATCGCCAAGTCGCCCGGATAGGGAGGCTGCTCTTCCAACGGCACGCTGTTTCGATAAGCCGAGTAACGCAACGGATCCGAAGCAACGCCAAGATCATTGGCCCGCCTTTGTAATTTGTCGATCAAGAACTGCGCCCGGGACTTACCGCTGGCCGCGATAACTGAGTCTAAGGAGGCGAGCCAGTCGTTTGTTTCGTCCGCGTCGCTATCGATCGCTTGTTCGCGAACATTATCAGTATGCTTCATGGTGATTAGTTTCAGTCAGCCAGTCTTGGCTGCGGGGTTAGTGAGTCGGTAATTACTGGCGGCAGGTCACGGAGGATGGTGTTCGGCAAGAACGCATTATCCCATTCCGGATCTTTCGGCGGCCAGTTTCCGAACCTTGCGATGATCAAATTCGCCGAAGGAATGATGTAGACCACTTGATTCGAGTTGCCATCGAACAAGAAAAGATCGTCAGCCAGATAAGGCTCGCTATGCCAATTTTGCCCAATCGCCAGTTCGGGATTAAGAGGGCCACGACGTTCCAGGTAATGGCCGGCGACGTACACGCCTAGCCCAGCATGCGGATTTTGCTCGAAGGTGCGCTGCATTTCGCCGACAAAACCAACGGGCAGAATACGTTGGCCATCAGCCTCGCCATCATGCATCAACAATATCGCCATACGCAGCCAGCTTTCTGCCGGCAGTAACCAGCAACATCCGCTATGCGCTGTACCTTCCGGCCGGTTCATCCAGACCTGACCACCGGGCGCGCCGATTGGCCTCAGCACCTCGGTGCCAACCCAATCCTCGTATTGAACGTTCGTCGCTCTCTCAATGAGCACCGCGACCAACTCGCTGCTGGCGTTGGAGTATTCATAGCGGGAGCCGGGCTCATGGGTCAGCGGATATTCTTGAACAATGACTTCGTCATGCCGGGGGTGCAAATAGGCTCGATTCAGGACATCAGTGACATCGGGCGCCATGCCTTGCGGCAGTAAACCCGCTCGCATACCCAACAACTGGCGTATCGTAATAGCCGCCTTAGGTGTTGATTGCCACTCGACAATATAGTCAGCAACCGGATCATCCAGCGAGCTGATAAAACCTTCATGCAATGCACGACCCACCGCAATCACCGACAGTGGCTTGGCGAGCGATTTAGAAACAATCAAAGATTGTCGATTGGTATCACCGAAGTAGGTTTCCACGACCAGATTGCCGTCCTGCCAAACCATCAGGGCTAACGAGTTCATCGACTCAGCATATTGATTGATTGAATCCAGCGCATCATCACTGATCAACGAAGAATTGGACTGAACCGGCGTTTGTAATATGGCGCCTGGCACTGACTTCAACGGATCGTAAGCCGCCAAACCGTTGGTGCCCGTGCGATCCCGCAGTGCCGCAAACCGTTTTCGATACAGGGTGTCATCTTCAGCCGTACCCACCAGAACCGGCTTTTCGGTGGTCTTGACGGGCACCTGATGCGTGCCGCAGCCGACCAAGAGTGCTACACCAAGAGTGATTGGGAATGTTCGCATAAGACCTTTCTACGGCTATTTGGGCACAAGATCAAAACGGTATTTCGGATGGTTGCATGCATTATTCGCATACGGGTCCCTTAGCATTCATATTGTATGCTCATACAAGTGACATAAAAACGAATGTAGTCCAACAGTGACTGGAGGAAGACTCATGCAAAAAAACATGCTCGGTATCAGCTGCGCAATATTACTGCTCAGCGGTTGTGGCGATAAGACAAGCGTTGCGCCTCCACCGCCAGCGCAAACGGAAAATACACAAGCAGAGGACGCCGCAGATATTTGGGCCAAGGAGCTGGCTATTTTCGAGGGTCGCGGACAAGGTGACATCACCAACTACATCAATTCGGCAAGTGACCATTATCTGGGTTGGCCGCCGGTCCTTCCCGAGCCAACAACGTTAGACACATTGAAAGCAACGGCTGACCGCGCGGTGGCATTGTCGGGAGAAGTCAGCAACCTCACTCAAAAAGGCTTCACCCGACATGGTGGCACAGCGCTCATGTACTTCCTGAATCATCGCACTCGATTGGGCGATGGTATGGCCGCCGAAGGTGAACGCGACGTCAATCAGTACTATGAAAACGTGCATGTGTGGAACAAAGAAAACGGTGAGTGGAAGCTCATCGGCGGATTCGCGAGGACCATCGACAAACCTCGCGATTAAAGAAACAACGCAGCACAAAAAAAGGCCGCACATTTGCCTGTGCGGCCTTTTTATTGCGAGACCCTAAGATCTCATATGGATAACTTCTCTAGAAGCTGTAATTGATCGTCGCACCAATCACGCGTCGCTCGCCAAAGTAAGCACCAAGAATGTTGTTGCTGAAGGGCTGGATAATCTGCGAACCGTTCGATGCATATTTCTCATCGGTAAGGTTGCGCGCCCAAATGCTTACATCGACCGGACCGAAGCTCGCACCCGCTCTCGCGTTAGCAACCGTTCGGCTAGGAAACTCTGCCGTATTGATTTGGCTCGCAAAGTACGAAGACTGATAGCCGACATCAGCGCGCACGTAGAATGGATTCTCCGCGCCCAGCATGCCTTCCCATTGCGCACCGACCGAAAATTGCGTGGACGGAGAGTTCTGCAGATCATTACCGCCGATATCACCGGTTGTTGAGCAAACGATGTCGTCACATGGTGGTGGGAAACCGCCCGCTCCGCGAATGAACACGGCGTCGATCGTACCGCTGTCATAAGTGGCATCGGTGAAAGAGAACGCGCCATCAAGACTGAAGCTCTCATTGACCTGGAATGAACCATCAACCTCGAAACCCCAAATCGTGGCATCACCCAGGTTGTCCGTCATGACCGCCGTAAAAGGCCCACCTAGAGGATCAGAAACACTGATCTGCTGATCACTCCACTGCGTCAGGAACACAGCGGCATTGGTCACCAACTGGCCGTCCATCAATACGTTTTTGGAACCAAACTCATAGGTGACGTTGAACTCGGGCTCAAAGGTAAACAAGTCCTCTGAAATTGCGGCGGCATTAAAGCCACCCGCTTTCGCGCCGCGTCCGATCGTGCCGTACAACAATCGATCCTCATCAAGATCGTATTCAAACGTTACGCGCGGCGTAAAGAATGAAAAGGACTCATCACCAACCTGCACACCGTCATCCACAGCGTAGGTTCTAATGCTCTCATCGGTAAATCGGGCCTCCATCACCAAACGCATGTTGTCAGCAAAGTTGTAGGTGGCCTCACCAAAAATGGCTGTCGTCGTTGTGTCAGTGAATTCATTGTTGAAGCGCAAAGCAGTAACACTCGCCGGGAATGGCAAACCATTACTCAAGTTGTCGATACCTAATGGATCAGTACCCAGCGGCGCCTGGTTGAAGCTGTAGGACTGGCGAGAGTCTTCGCCTTCCATGAAGAAAGCCCCTACCGCGCCGGTCCATGCACCTTCGCCGTTAAAGGTGAACTTCAACTCGTTCTGATAGTAGTCAACTTCACCCGCCGGTGAGCCCTGAAAGTTACACGTGCCGAGGAAGCGAATAATGCCGGCGCAATTAATCGTATCGGATTCCGCCGTACCCGCTGCAAGGTTATCCGCCTTCACAGAACCGTAGGTGTAAGCAGCCGTCCAGGTGTCCGTCAACTGATATGTCGCCGACAACCGCAGGATGTCGCTATCGCCCTGACGACCGAAACCACGTGGGTCAACGGTCACTTCATCGAGGTCGAAGTCATATTCGCCACAGAACAAGCTGCCGCCCGTCCCACCGTCGAAGGTTGGCTGAAGTGCACCACAATTACCGGTGCCATCACCGGTGATCAAGCGCTGCGTTGCACGGGCTTCTTCTTCGCGATCCGCACCGTAGTAAGACAACTCAAAGTCGAGTCGATCCGTCGGTGTGTAGACAATGCTGACCGAGTAGCTACTGGAATCCCAACCGCCTACATTGCCGTCGGTACCCGGAGAAACACCAGCGTTGGCATTGGGGTGGTTGTTACCCCACGAGCCATCAAATTCCGATGTGTCGGCCGATAACCGAACACCAAGCACGTCTTCCATCAACACAAAATTAACGGCTCCACCAAACTCAAGCAATTCATCAGAGCCGACAGTCGCACTCACAGACCCACCCAGTTCCTGGGTATTAGCCTTCTGCGTGACATAGTTAATGGCACCAGCGAAAGCGTTACGTCCAAAACGCGCGCTTTGCGGGCCTTTTACAATTTCGATTCGTTGCAGATTGTTGGTGCCAATATCAACCAACCAGTTTCTTGGCATGTAAACGCCATCCACGAACGTTGCTACTGTCTGCTCCCGGGCGACCGCCCCCCGTAATGTGGACTGCCCGCGAATAGATGGGTTGGCTGCGCCGCCTTCAACATCCTCAAAGGCAAAACCTGCGGTAAAACGTGCGACATCTTCCAACTCGGTAATGCCTCGTCTCTCCATTTGTTCAATGTCGAATGCCGTAATAGCGATAGACACGTCCTGAATACTTTCTTCGCGACCCCGCGCCGTAACGATAATCTCCTCGATCTCTTCCGCTTCTTGCGCAAGTACGGGCGTTGTGGGCACGCCGGCTGCGAAGGCACCCACAGCGAGCGCGAATGCTGTTGACCGGGTTCGACGTCCGATAGCAACGCTATCTGAACGTAATAAAGTGGCTGGCTTCAGCTTCATTAGGGATTCTCCGTACTGTGCGATCATTCGCGTGGTGATGCTGTTTGTCTCGGTATTGTTATAGACCAACTGATAACAAACGCCCAATGCATAGCATTTCACCACTGATACCATGTTTGCATACCCGAGCTATCAGCCAGCTTGTCTAGCCCGGCAATAGCACCTACCTAAAGCATCAGCACGGGTTTGATGACACGGCCTGCATCCAGATCCCGGATTGCCGAATTGATATCGTCAAATGCATAGGTCTGAACAATGTTATGCAGAGGCAATGATCCATCGCGCAACCAGTCGCAAAGCTTGGGGATAAAGGTTTTGGCGACGCTAGAGCCCTCAAGAACACCGGTGATAGTTCGCCCCATCGCCAATGGTCCCGGATAAAAATGAAAACCCTTGGCCCACTCCGGCACTGCCGCTAACCCAACATGGCCGCCCATGCGGACGCTTTCGATCGCCGCATGAAAAGTCGCCACGTTTCCGGCCGACTCGAAACAGTAGTCTGCGCCACCCGAAGTAATTTGATGAACCGCCGCTACCGTTTCATCGTTACCGGGCAAGACGTGTGTTGCGCCTAATGCCTCCGCCATTTCAAGGCGGGATGGTTCGCGATCAACAGCGATAATGGTCGTACAACCCACCATCTTGGCCGCCATAACCGCACTGAGCCCGACACTGCCAACACCGATACAAACCATGCTTGAACCTGCAGGAACAGATAGCGTGTTCACAACGGCACCTACCCCGGTTTGAACGCCGCAACCTAACGGCGCCAGTAATTCTGGCGGCAAGTCATCGGGTACTTTGATTGCGTTACGTTGGTTGGCAATCGCATGTGATGCAAAACTGGATTGATAAAAGAACGAACCATGCACAGCATTCCCTTTGCTGTCTTGCAGTGTCGTTTGACCATCTGGCGAATACCCGGAAAAGTTAAGCGCCGGCATTTGCTCGCAATGCGATGGCAGCTCGGCCTGGCAATTTCTGCAATTTCCGCAGGAGCCGTATGTCAACACGACGCGATCACCGATGGCGAGATCATCGACGGCATCGCCGCACTCAATGACAACACCGGTTCCCTCATGGCCTAGTACCGCCGGCAATGGCTGCGACTTTTGCGCACCAATGTCGGTATGACAAATACCCACATGACTAATCTGAACGATCACTTCATCGGCAGTGGGTACCGCCAACTCGAGGTTTTCGAGCTGCATCGACTCGCCATGTTTATGCAGTACAGCCGCCCGGGTTTTCATCGTAAAATGACATCCCCATCGCTCGACGCTGGTGTGGGGTCGGTCGGATAACGACCGAGTAAAAGCATCATCAAGCCACCCACTAATGACATCGCGACAACCGCCGACAATGCTATTGAATAATTTGCATTAAAGTCATAGACCATGCCAAACGCGAACGGCGCAATACCAGCACCAATAGAAAATGCCACATAGAGCGAACCGTAGATCGCGCCATAGTGACGCAGACCAAAATACTTGCTGGCGAGGTAAGCGAACAGATCAAGCTCAGCGCCGGCCGCAAGACCTACAATGACAACCGCGAGCATCAGATAGGTTTGGCTAACCTGCTCTTGAAGCAGGATGGCAGCAGAAAACGCAGGCGCTGACAGGAAAACCGCGGCAACCAGCGGTGCCCACATTCGGTCAAGCAAGAACCCGGTGATCAACCGACCGCCGATCACACTGATCCCGATTAGACCCGCGAACCGGCCCGCTGCAGCCGGCTCAAAGCCTTTGTCGATGAGCATCGGAACCAGGCTAGTAATCAAACCAGAGATTCCTGCGGCCACTAGCAACAGACCAATCGCCATAAACCAGAATCGACGCTGACGCATCGCCGCCTGCAATGTCAAACCCGGCGTCATTGTCGGCAGCGTTGCATGCTCCGACGTTTTCGTTGCAACGGGCTCACGAAAAAGCAGATAAACGCCGGGCAATGAAATTGCTGTAACGGTAGCCGCCAAAATCACATAAGCGGTACGCCAACCAAACGCTGCCGACAGCCAGATAACAAAACCGGGCGCAAGTGTCGCAGCGACCCCTGTGCCGGCCAAGGTAATGCCCAACGCAATACCACGACGTCGATCGAACCAGGCGGTCACGACACGTGTCCAGGTAATCGGCAAAGTGCCCGCGGCAACAATCGACATGACGGCCCAGCCAATGTAGTAGCCCAAGATATGATCGCCGGCCAGCGATAGCGAGGCCAGTGCTGCGCCATACAGTACGATGGATGTCAGTGCGATTTTCCGGGGACCGAAACGATCGATCAGGAAACCCACTGCTGGCGCCGTCACTACAGCCATCAAGATCATGATGGTCACACTCAGCTGTAACTCACCCCGACTCCAACCGGTGTCGTCCGCAATCGCAGGCACAAAGGCGCCATGCGTGTAGAAGCTAATCGACGATAAACCACAGCCAGCGCCGATAATTGCGCCAAGCAAAGGACGATAGCCCGAGCGCCACTCGCTAACCCCAGCTGAACCGGATGCAGAACTCACGTTGGCCACCCATTGCGAATGTTGTCTTAACAATGACCATCGTAACGCAAGTGGATAGAAGTTCCGACATGCAATAACTGCATGCCTATCGAGCCGACTGATAACGACACAACATGGCATGCGGGAGTTAGGATTACTTCATTGCCGATAGCAATATGCCACGCAAGAAACGCCTCCAGACATCAATCAGCAGACTTGAACTTTTGCACGCGGTACATCAACGATTGCTGGCTCAAAAGGCCACACCAGCAGACCAAAATAGCCGAACGTGGTAGCATGCGCCGGCTAAATCCCCCGTTATTACTGGTTTCAACATGATCTCCGCAAACAACTTATCCATCCAGTTCGGCGCCAAGCCGCTGTTCGAAAACGTATCCGCGACCTTCGGCAATGGCAATCGCTACGGCCTGATTGGTGCCAACGGCTGTGGCAAATCCACCCTGATGAAAATTCTAGCCGGCGAGCTGGAACCCACGGCGGGTAACGTCTCCATCGAACCTAATGCACGGGTCGGGCAGCTCTCGCAGGATCAGTTCGCCTACGAAGCCTATCGGGTACTCGATGTCGTCATGATGGGTTATGAAAAATTCTGGACGGTCATGCAGGAACGGAATCGGATTTACGCCTTGCCGGAAATGAGCGACGAGGAAGGCATCCGGGTGGCCGATCTTGAGGGAGAGTTTGCGGAAATGGATGGTTATTCGGCAGAATCTCGTGCCGGCGAATTATTGGAAGGTATTGGCATACCAGTCAGCGAACATGAAGGCCCCATGAGCGAAATTGCGCCGGGCTGGAAAATGCGCGTGCTGCTGGCACAGGCTTTGTTCTCAGATCCCGATGTCCTGCTGCTCGATGAGCCGACCAACAATCTCGATATCAATACCATTCGCTGGCTTGAGGAATTTCTGGATACCAGAAAATCGACCATGATCATCATTTCGCATGATCGTCACTTTCTAAACAGTGTCTGCTCGCACATGGCCGATCTGGATTACGGCAAGCTGCAATTATTCCCGGGTAACTATGACGAATACATGACGGCGGCTACGCAGGCGCGCGAACGTATGCATGCGGACAACGCCAAGAAGAAAGCCAAAATGGCTGAGCTGCAAGCCTTCGTCAGCCGTTTCTCGGCCAATGCATCAAAAGCCAAGCAAGCCACCTCACGTGCACGCCAACTTGAAAAAATTCAGCTGGAAGATATCGTCGCGTCAAATCGCGTCAGCCCTTACATTCGATTCGAGCAATCCAAACCACTCCGCCGCATCGCCGTCGAAGCAACCGCGCTTACTAAAGGATTTGACGAGGGACCTTTGTTTAAGGATTTAGACTTAACCATCGAGGTCGGCTCACGCGTCGCTATTCTTGGTCAGAACGGTATCGGCAAATCCACATTGTTGCGTACATTGCTCAATGAGATCGAGCTCGATGGTGGCGAAGTCAAATGGTCGGAGAACGCACAAACCGGCTACTTCGCGCAGGACAATGCGCCGGAATTCGAAAAAGACATAAGCCTGTTTGACTGGATGACGCAATGGCAACCCAAAGGTGCCCCGGAGCAACTGATCAGAGCAACGCTGGGTAGAATGCTGTTCTCGAAAGACGATAGCGAAAAATCAGTCAAGGTAGTCTCTGGTGGAGAACAACGCCGTTTGATGTTTGGCAAACTCGCACTGCAGGAACCCAACATCATCGTGATGGACGAGCCCACCGATCACCTGGACATGGAGTCCATCGAAGCGCTCAACCTTGCTTTAGAAAATTATGCGGGCACGCTGATCTTCGTCAGTCACGATCGGGACTTCGTTTCGTCCTTAGCGACTCGTGTTATCGAAATGACGCCGGAAAAAATCATCGACTTCTCCGGCACCTACGAAGAGTATTTGCGATCGCAAGGTGTGGTTGAGAAGACACGCGCAGCATAGCGGCGTGTTGATCAATGATGCTGGCCGTTTCGCGGTCGTCAGTCTTCTGTATCGAACCGAATCGCTTGCTTATCTTCGATAAGGCGACCCCAGAACCGATTGTACGGATGGACCGCATCCGTCACGCCTGATGCATTGACCAATGGGCGCTGATCATTACGCCATCGGAAAATACCACCGACAAGATTGTAAGAGGCAACGGCGCCCTGCGATTCAATGACGTGATCCAATCGCTCCGCGAGAATGGATGATCGTCTGCCTACTGAGCAGTAGAAGACGGTGGTGCGATTCGCCAAAAAATCACCATACTGCTCCACAAAGGCATCAGCCGAAATATCGGGATCAATGCGAATCGCGCCTTCAAGATGGCTCACCCTAAACTCATCGGGCTCGCGTACATCGAATACGATCAGCCTATCTTGCGCAAGCTCATCCAATGCATCAGCACCGATATGCTCGACCGATTCGTAATCACTCTCGATGTCATCATGAAGCGCATCAAGCTTCTCATTATCAGCCAAGCTGTCGCCGCTGATCATCAACGTCGCGGTCATTATGGCCGAGCCTATTTTAGTAATCGATGTTTGCATGCCTGCAAAGGTAGCAAAGTCGACAGCAGCTGGGAACTGAAGAGTTGCCCTGCCCTGACTCAGATGCAAAACTGTGGCCATCAGGATTGAATTTAATAAAGCGATGCGCCACCACTGCGGCAATGCCCTCTCAACAAGATCACTGCCGCTATTGCTTACCCTATTGTTGGTCGGCTGTTCCAGATCACCAACGCCGGCGCCATCTGCTACGGTCAGCGATCAGTTTGTAGGCAGCGAAGCCTGCGCCTCCTGCCACCAGGATACCTTCCAACAGTGGCAAGGCTCCCATCATCAGTTAGCGATGCAGCCAGCAAATGCGGATACCGTTGCCGGCAATTTTGACGACGCTTCTATAAATTACTTCGGCAACGAGACTCGATTTTTTATGCGTGACGATGCTTACTTCGTTCGAACTCAAAACAGCGACGGAGCGCTGGAGGAATTCGAAGTCTCACACACCTTTGGTGTAGCGCCGTTACAGCAATACCTGATCCCAATGGCAGATGGCCGCCTGCAAGCGCTGTCGTTTGCGTGGGACAACCGACCGAAATCGGACAATGGGCAGCGCTGGTATCACCTGTACGGTAACGAGCACATTACCCCCGATGATCCGCTTCACTGGACCGGACGATTCTTCAACTGGAATACGCAATGTGCCGAATGCCACTCGACCAATGTGGCTGTCGGTTATGACATGGCTTCGAATGCCTTCGACACTCGGTTCTCGGAAGTATCCGTCGGCTGTGAGGCTTGTCATGGACCCGGCGCTAAGCATATTGACCAGGCTGAGCGTGGTGTATTTAAGCAGCATTACGGATTATCGCTAGACCTCAATGACCAACGCGATGTGAGTTGGGTCATGAATCCGAAGACGGGTATTGCCGAACGCTCGACCACCGCCGGCAAGCAACAACAACCCGAATCCTGCGGACAATGTCACTCAAGGCGTGCGCCCATCAGCCCAGAATATGAGTTCGGCACTTCATTGACCCACACACATCAACCCGCATTACTGGACACCTATCTTTATCATGCGGACGGGCGCATCCAAGATGAGGTTTATGTCTACGGTTCTTTTGTGCAAAGCAAAATGTATCGCGCAGGCGTCACGTGCAGTGATTGTCACAATCCGCATTCGGGACAACTGCATGCGGGTAAAAACCCGAACGACACCTGTTCACAATGCCATCTACCGGCCAAGTTCGCATCGACCGACCACAGCGCAGAGAAGACCGGCGACTGTGTCAGCTGCCATATGCCCGCGACCACTTACATGGGCATTGATGAACGACGCGATCACAGCTTCCGGCTTCCCGGTACCGCATTAGATCCCGAGCACTACGGCGCAATCATTGCCGCGGGTCGCGAAGGCGACGCGAATGCAACCTTGTTAGAGGGCATCGCGAATGAAGATTACCCCGCGATTGCCCGCGCGACGATGGTGTCACTGCTCGAGCCTGACCAAAGCGCCGCAGTGAAGACCACCTTGTGGCAACAGTTGGACGATCCCGACCCATTGCTGCGTATCGCGGCGCTTCGAAACTTACGTCGTCAACCAGCGCCAACACGATGGGAAAAAGGCGTGCACTTGCTGAGCGACCCCATACGTGGCGTACGAATCGAAGCGGCGTTAGCTTTCGTCGACGACCGTCAAATGCTCTCTTATGAAAACGCGAAAGCGTTCGCCGCGGCCGCGAATGACTATCGCGACTCAGCGATTGCGCGCTTATCAACACCAGAGGCGGCCCTTGGCCTCGCCGCTTTCGAAACCGCGATGGGCAACTCGCGACGTGCCGATGCCTTGTATGCGCAAGCAGTGAAAGTGGGCGATGACTTTGCACCCGCTCATCACGCCCTGGGGCTATCGCAAGTCAGAGCTGGTCAGCAGCAACTAGCTTTAGCCCATCTTCAACGTGCTTCAGAACTTGCACCGCAGAACCCCAGGTTCATTTATGTCTATGGTGTGGCGCTGAATTCTTTCGGCCAGCCTGGTGTGGCCATTGACGTGCTATCCAACGCGACCAGAGATTTCCCAGAAGACATTGATATCGCCTATGCGCTGGCAACGACACTACGAGATAATGGCAAAGGGGCCGAGGCTTTGGCAGTAGCGGAAAAAATGATCAGCCGGTTCCCGGGGAATCCCACGGCAAATACGCTGCATCAATCGCTCGACGAACAGTTTGGCACTAAGCGTTAACCCCGCCAAACTGACCATTCACGGCAGCCGCAAAACACTAGATGCCTAACAATCCTTCGAGCCCCACCGTCAAACCCGGCTCCAACGTGCTCACCTGCTGTAACGCCAATTTCATGCCGGGCGAGAAACAGTCATAGCTCACCGTATCGTGCCGCACGGTCAGATATTGACCCACGGTACCCAGGATCACTTCCTGATGCGCAGCCGCGCCTTGCACACGCAACGAATGCACCGGAATGTCGTCGACGTTGGCACCCAAAGCACCCGATACGATTTCTTCGCCGCGCGAATGCGGTTGTCCGGTGCGTGCTTTGGCCATGCGAGCAGCCGTGTGTAATGCCGTACCTGACGGCGCATCCGGTTTGGTGTGATGATGCATTTCAACAATTTCGGCAGATTCGAAATAAGGTGCAGCCTGCTCTGCAAACCGCATCATCAAAACAGCACCGATCGCAAAATTCGGCACCAGCAAACATCTCGCTTCTGCATTTGACCATTGCGCTTCTAGTGAGGCGATACGCGACTCCGTAAAACCGGAGGTACCAATCACCAGATCAAAACCCCGAGCTAGCCATTGCGGTACATTTTCATCGGCCGCAGCGGGGTTAGTGAGTTCAATCACAACATCGCAGTCGGACAGGCTGCTGATGTCGCCGTCGACTTTGTATCCTGATATTTCCTGGCCTTCACGCCCAGGTGCGTACAGCCAGGCGATGGATAGGTCGGCGGCGGCCTCAATAACGCTGATCGCCAAGCGTCCCATCTTGCCATTGGCACCGGATATACCTACTTTTTTCATGAATTCTTCCTAATCTTGCAAGACGGGCAACGGCCCGAAAAGCTTGTACGCGATCAAGCCAACATGAAAACCGCTGCCATCGCATTTCCTGAAGCTTGATGGATGTTAGATCATTACTCTGGCCCGGCAAACTGCAATCGTTTGCAATGACCCAAATGACGACCATACGCTCAAGCTCGATTTGGCGAGTCGATGCCAACGTAGGTCTTCATCCGTGAGCCTAAAACGAGGTCGTCGCCGGGAACCAACAACTTGTAACAATTAACGAAGTCCAAGACAGCGCTGGGCTTCCAATGATTCCTGAAAAGTTCCCGAGCGAGGTGTTTCCGCTTGGCGACATGCTGATGAACAGCATCCATGCCCGTCCTAGCCATGGGCGAAATCAAACTGTCGTCAGTCAGCAGCAACTTTGCCGGCCGAGATCACCCGCTTTGGCACACCGAATCCGCAGGCCTATTGCTATCAAAGGGCTGACACCGACTTGGCAAGCCTCTTGCTACAGGGTGGTTACGGGAATGACCCCGTCTACGATAGGAGAGCGATCATGAAGATTTCTACACTGATAGCACTGGGACTGGCATGTGCCACCGCGGCAGCATTCGCGCAAGGCGATGACGGTGACAAAACGTTTAGCCAGCTGGACCAGGATCAGGACTACCTGATTAGCCCAACGGAGGCTGAAGCGGATGCCGACGTCTTGAATCAGTTTTCACAACTCGATAAGGATGCTAACGGGTACATCGACCCGCAAGAGTTCTCGGCGCTCGATCGCGGCGATCGTGACTACGAGTAAACACGGGGAAGGCCGCGCATCGCGCGGCCTTCTTTTGCCCGAAAAACCGCCTGAACAGATAATCTAAAGCCTCAGTTGTCCTGCCTGAATTGTGGAGAAAGCGTGTAATTTCGCGGCAAGCCGACGTGAATTGGTATTCTTCCGGTATGCGAATATCGATAGCGACACGCTTGTTTCTGGCCATCACGCTAGTCAGCCTTGTCATCCTCACCATCAACGCTGTGGTCACGCGCTGGAATTTTGAGCGCGGCTTTCTTGAATACGTCGCCGAACAGGAAGCCGATGCAATGAGCAGCATCGTCGAAAAACTCGTCGATGTTTATCAGTCCGAGGGGAGTTGGGCTTTGTTTGAGGACAATCCACGCCGCTGGAGTGAGTTGGCACGTCCCGATAGCGATGAGGCGCGTCCGCGAAGACGACCTGGGCCTGGCGCCAGACCAGAACGCCGACCCGGCGCACCACCACCGCCGCGCGACAGTTTGGGCTTTGGGCAGCGCACCGCGCTGCTAGACGCCAATCAGAATTTTGTGATCGGTCGACCTGACAATCCGACGAATGCACGACAGATACCGATTCGGCTCGAAGGTGAGATTATCGGCTATATCAGCCTCGTCACAGAACAAGCCCTGACGAAGCAAATTGATCAAAACTTTGCGAGCAAGCAAAAACGATCGATTTACCTGATCGCCATCGCCGCGCTCTTGTTTGCAGCGGGCATCTCGGCCGTCTTTGCCAGACAGCTAACGCGGCCAATCCGCGCACTGGCAGCGGGGACGCGATCGATCAGCGCAGGCAAACTGGAAACCCGCATCGAAGCAACGCGTCTTGATGAACTGGGCGATCTAGCCACCGACTTCAATCGACTGGCAAGGACATTGGAACAAGACCGGCTATCGCGACAACGCTGGGTGGCCGACATAGCACATGAGTTGCGTACACCACTGGCGATCCTCCGTGGTGAGCTAGACGCCATCGAAGACAATGTTCGTACGTTTGATGTCAGCACGCGACAATCACTGCAAGCAGAAGTCTCACGGTTAAGCGCGCTGGTGAATGACCTGCATGAATTATCCATTCATGATGCCGGGAAACTGCATCTTCACACAGACACGGTAGATATCGCGGTATTGCTAGACACCGCGCTCAACAATGCCCATCACCGTTTTTCTGATGCCGGCATTGCATTAACCAGCCAATGCAACCCGGCTCAGATTCCAATGGTCGGGGATGCGACCAAGCTGCAACAACTGTTCACGAACCTACTTGAGAATACGCTGCGCTACACCGACAGCCCAGGCACGTTGCATGTTGACTGTGTTTCGCGAGCACACAACATCGTCATCGAGTTCTCTGATTCGGCACCGGGCGTACCTGACCATCTGCTGGAACGATTGTTCGATCGACTGTTCCGGGTCAGTGAATCGCGTAGCCGCGACTCCGGCGGATCGGGCCTGGGTTTATCCATTTGCAAAGCCATCGTCGCCGCACACCATGGCACGATCGAAGCCATCAACGCAGAAACTGGCGGTCTGTTGATCCGAATTCAGATCCCGAACACGAGTGAATCAGGAAATCGTCCATGACCGATACGGC
>JBGCGB010000028.1:0-5906 GCA_045110335.1 Woeseiaceae bacterium | reverse complement strand
ACGCATGAGGTTCGGATATTTGAAGATGGCACGCTCATCGCATGCCATCCTATCTTAGAAGGGAGGAACCAAAGGCGCGTTCGCCATCGGTCTCGAACGCATGGCGACCTGATGGCTCACTCCCGCGCATCGCAAAGCGCTGCCCATTCAGCGCGCGTCGCAACGCACGCCGGGTATCGCACGCCGGTCACTGGAGTTTTACGGCGCTGTTGGGGAACGTATGGCCGCTCAGGGTACGGTACAATGAGCGAGGCTTTGGAACGGATCAGGGGCGCAATGGTTGGCTTGAAAATGCCGCGCGCGCTCGAAGCACTTGATCACACCATGCAACAGTTGGAACAGGGCGAGATCACAGCGATCGAGGCCATCGACGGCTTTTTGTCCGAGGAATACAGCACCCGCGAAACACGGCGCATCGATGTCGCCCTGCGCACATCCAAGCTGTTACCGATCAAGACCTTGGAAAGCTTCGACTTTAGCTTCCAACCGTCGCTCGACCGTGAACGGATCGCAGCCTTAGCCCAGCTCGACTTCATCCGCCGCGCAGAGGTCGTTCACTTCCTCGGACCACCCGGCACGGGGAAAAGCCACTTGGCCACGGCCCTCGGTGTCGCTGCGGTCAAGGCTGGCAGGCAAGTCTATCGCGCCACACTGGCAGAGCTGGTCGAGGTGTTAGCCAAGGCTGAGCGGCAGGGTCAATTAACCGAGAAGATCAGGTTCTATGCCAGATCATCGCTCTTGATCGTGGACGAAATTGGCTACTTGCCCATCACCCAAGGCGGCGCAAACCTATTCTTCCAGCTCGTCAACGCGCGCTATGAAAAAGGGGCAATGATCCTCACGTCTAATCGAGGTTTTGCCAAATGGGGTGATGTCTTCGGCGATCCTGTAGTCGCAACCGCGCTGCTAGATCGGTTGCTTCACCACGCCGTCGTCGTCCAGATTGAAGGTGCCAGCTACCGCCTGCGCGGTCACTCAGATCTGATCCCGGAACACGCGCGCACCAACGCACCCATAACACCGCCGCCCGCTCCAAAGCGACGCGGCCGCCCACCCAAAAATGGAGCCGCAAGTCACATCAACGGCTGACAACCGAAACCGCCAAAGTGGGGAATTTTACTCCGGCACTTTTGAGGAAAATTACTCCGGCGTTGACACCCGTAAACTCTCGTTATGATTTAAGGAACCTCGGGGCAAGGCAGTGACACTGAAGACAATGGACTTCCGTGTCTGGAGCAGACTATTGCTACGCTAACCTTCGCGCTTGCATAGAACGATTGACCGGAAACTTTTACAAAGTTTGTCAGTCTTGCAGTGTTTTCGGGAGTTTAGCGTAACGCTTTGCGTAAATCGGCTAGCATAGAACGCATAGGCGCAACTCGTTGATTGCTTGAACGGTGGATCACTGCTCGTAAAGCTTCGATTTTGCTAACAGCTTCGTCCGCCTCGGCATCTTGACCTTGTTCGTACTCGCCAATTTGTATCAGCAATTTGATTTCGTCGTATTTTGCTAACAGTCTTCGAGAATGACGTGAAGCTTCGAGTTGCTCGCTACTGACGATGTCGTCCATGACTCGGCTTAAACTCTTAACGACGTCAATCGCTGGGTAGAGGCTTGCTGCGGCCAAGTCACGGTTGAGCTCAATATGTCCATCGGTCAGACTTTTTATCTCGTCGGCAATCGGGTCGGACGCGCTGTCGCCTTCTACCAGCACCGCATATATCGCGGTGATGCTGCCGGCCTCAGTCTTACCGGCTCGCTCGATGATCTGTGGCAAAGCTGGATAAACCGATGCCGGATAACCGCGCCGCACGGCAGGCTCACCGGCCGCCAATCCAATCTCGCGATAAGCGCGTGCTGTGCGTGTCAGGCTGTCGACTAAGAGCAACACATTTTTGCCGGCGTCGCGGTAGCTTTCTGCAACAGAAGACGCCACATGTGCCGCATATGCACGTTCAAGGGCAGGGCGGTCTGAAGTGGCGACAATCATAACCGTCTTGCGACGGACCCGTTCAGGAATATGGCGTTGCAAGAACTCCTGTACTTCTCGCCCACGCTCTCCTATAAGCGCCATTACAACTACGTCCGCGGAAGAGTTTGCGATTACACTAGCCAATAGCATCGATTTCCCACAGCCTGGAGGGCCAAAAAGGGCGATGCGCTGACCACGGCCCAACGCGACGAAGAGATCAATTGCATACACGCCGGTTTGCATCGGTTGATCGATCACTGGCCGGGCCAGTGCTGGAACGCTTTCCTTTATAACCGCTTTAAGTTTGGTTGGATTGGCCGCTGTAGCGGGTAAAGCCATCAATGGCTTGCCCGTGCCGTCTAGAACCGAACCCAACCAGGTAGGATCAAAGTCAAACTCAAGACCATCCGAGACATATTCGATGCGGTCGCCCACAGAAATATCATTGGCGTTGCCAAACACGGACATGGTAGCAATAGGGCCTTCTAGTGCGATCACTTCCATCAATGTGCCTTTTGATTTGCCGGAGAGAAGTCTGCAAATAGCCCCCAAGCCCAATCGATGAAATTCGGCCTTTAGGGTGGTGGGCCCCACTGAAACGATCTCACCTACTGTGACTTCATGGGTCCAACTATCGACTTGACGCGACAATTTTTTTAGTCTGTCCAGAGTCTCAAACTTGGTTGTGATGGATGGAGTGGAACTGGGCACGTCGGAGTATTTCACCAATAGTCAGGGTTGTTTTAAATTAATGGCAAGTGCGACCGACTTTTATCGGGATGCTCGATAGCGACGCACAGCGTCGAACGTCTGCTCGGCCTTTGCTCGACTCATATCAACCGTCGCCAATGTGTACCCCGCCTGCTGGCGCCCTACGATATAATAAGCTATTGCTAGATTGTGCCGGAGGTTTGTATCAGTGAGCTCAGATTGGGTTAAGTCTTGCAAAATCGCGACTGCCTCGTGACCTAGACCACCGATCGTGTGACTCAAAGCCAGGTTGTTTAGCGCATCCAAATTGGTTGGGTTGATTTCCAGTACTTTATGATATTCTGCAATGGCTAGCTGATGCTCTCCTCGCAGATCAAATGCGACACCGCGACCGTTTAGAGCCGCTTGGTTTGCCGGATCAACTGCAAGTACTGAATCAAATTTGGCAACAGCTGTGTCGGGATCGTTTTGGGCCAAGGCCACTCGGCCTAGTCCAACCTGCCCCACCGTCGTTGCCCCTTTTTCGATCGCTTGATGAAACGCGTTGCGTGCTTTGAAGAACGCATCGCCGCGCAAATAAGCATCTGCAACTGACAAATGCGCGTCAGCTTTGCTGTCATTGTCTTGAGTTACTTCACCGAGCAATCGGTAGGCGCTCTCATACTCACCACTTGCCAACATTCGCTCGCCAACGTTAACGCGATCCTGAAAGCCAATCGGTTGAGAGCCCGACAAGCTGCAAGCTGACACACCAAGGCACGCCAAGACAGTTAGAATAAGTTTGCGCCGGATGCGCTTCGCTGCACTGTGCACAGTGCCGTCGTTGTCCATGTGTCTGTTCCCTCAACTGTGAACTCGCGTCACACATGAAGTGGCATTCGTGTCTTGCAGAATCGCTGATCGTACACACGCGAAACGCTCGGGATTACGTAAGAAAACCCGTAGCTGCACCCGCAAGAATCTTGCGGATATGCGGTCAAAACCATGTCGGAGTGGCCAATGTGAGGGGATCGGCGACATGAAGCTCAAGTTTAATACGAAGGCTCTGATGATAGGATCAACAGCGCTCTGGTTGACACTCCTTTTGTCTCTTTTTGCAACTTATGCGGCTGCACAGAATCGACTAGTAGTTGAGCAAGGCATGAGCGTGATACTGCCAATTGACGAAGACTACGACACAGTGTTCGTTAGTGACACAACAATTGCCGATGCTAGCATCTCTCCAAGCAACCGGGTTTTTGTCTTTGGCAAATCTGTCGGAGAAACCACTTTGATCGCTACCGCGACTGATATGAACCAAGATATGATGTTCACCGTTGTGGTTACCCACAAGCTTTCAGAACTGAAGTCTGTGCTGCGCAAGCGCTTCCCACGCGAGCAAGTTTCAGTTGAATCTGCGCGCGGTAGCATTCTCCTGACAGGCCTTGTTTCGAGCGAAATCGTTCGCAAAACGCTTGTTGCTACCGTGTCGGGTTTCGATCCGGAGACTACAATTATCGATCGGTTGTCCGTTGCTAATTCCAATATCGTTCGCCTTGAACTTAAGTTACTCGAAGTGAGCAGAAGCCAAGTTGAAAACTACGGGATCGATTGGGCTGGAACCGTCGCAAGCAATGGATTTTTCCTAGGCACGTCTGGCGGTGGTGCAATCACAGTCGGAAAAAATGATGCGGTTGGCACATCACTAAGTGCAACATTAGATTTACTCGTCTCCAGTGGGATCGCAACTGTCGCGCAAGAAACCGTTCTGTCAACCGTCAACGGAGAAGAAGCTCTGTTTTCGGTAGGCGGCGAAATTCCCATTCCGACTTTCATTTCGGACAATGAAGATGGGTCAAATGGGAACTTTCGGCTCGATTACAAATTTATTGGTACGCAACTCGCATTCACACCGAGTGTGGCACCAGGCAACAAGCTTCGCCTACTGATTAACAGTACCTTGTCATCGCAAGGACAGACCGCTTCAACAGTTAATGGCAATACTTTCCCCAATCTCAACACACGTTCGTTCCGCACCAACGTGGAACTAAAGGACCGCCAACCATTTGTGATCGCAGGAGTATCCCGAAGCGATACACAGAGTGACCTTCGGCAAGATCGCGGCGGAGCGTTCTCCCGTTTGGTGGATAGCATAGCAGGAAAAGACCGTTTGACAGCTAACTCTCAGGAACTCGTTGTGATCGTCACACCCCTTTTATCTGATCGTGCACCAGCTGATTTGCGTGCCAGCTTGCCGGCGCCGGTTTCCAATCTCGAATATATTTTTTCGCGTGGTGGGATCGGGGCAAAAACAAAGGGCCGGGGCAAGGCGGTTTTCGGGGCAGCTGGCTTTCGCTACTAACCGACAACTGTAAGTTGATCCTCATCGCGGATTTTACCTCAAATTTGAAGAAAATTCTGTTTGGCGTCAGTTGTTCAATCCTAGGTTATGCGATCACATGCCAAGCTCTAATCAGCAGCCCTAACGGTGTGATTGTTGGTGAGCTAAGTGTCCATTAAATAGGTAAAAATTGAGGGCCAGGTTTAAGGTTAAGCGACGGAAGCGTCGAAGCAGATCAGACGAGAAGAAGCGTGAGATTTGTCAGCAGAAGGCTGTGCCCGGTGTTTAGGTTACACAGGTCACACGCAGTTATGCGATGAACGGAAACATGGTCCATCCTTATCCGAAGGACCCGCGCTTTATCAAGGAGGTTGGCACGCCTGATCAGGAGGCGGCATTTTACCGATTGAGATTGCGGCTGCGTTCCTGCGCGAACATAATCTTGAACATTCGATGAGCCGCCGTGGGAATTGTCACGACTGTGAATATGGTATTGCGGCTTGATGGCCTGACCCATGCTACGATTGACCAGGTGTCATTGCGTTGACGTGTCGACCGTCAAGTCGCCCCGGCAACGGGCGAGATGTGACCTTATAGGAGCCTGACCACTGCCCGGCAGTGCATTGCGTAGCAATGTCACGAGAGGGGGAGCGTACCATCACAGTCCTGTCCCCTCGGATCGAGGCCTGGGTATTCTGAGCAATGAGGGCAACCATGAAAACCATGCATCCAGTAATTATTGGCATCGATACGCATAAAGCCGTAAGCGCGGGCTGATCACCCATCGTTTGACGACTTGACTGTGTTTGGATGGTCGTCAGAGGTCATTCTATCAGTTTTGCGTCTTTCGCGCGTTTGATCATGTCCAAGACGCTTGTGAGAGTACCGATTGCGCCGAAAGC
>JBGCGB010000027.1:0-31960 GCA_045110335.1 Woeseiaceae bacterium | reverse complement strand
GTTTCGTGATTTGGTGAAACAGGATGTGCCTTGGTCTGAAGTGGTGCCGACGGAATCAGTGACATCGATCGAGCAAGCTGACCACACGTTTTCTCAAGAGGCGGCGTTGCAGCGCTATTTGGCGCTGTGCACGCGTGCTGTTGTGGGTGACCGGTGATGTGTTGCGGATGGATTAGCATGGAGGTACGTCGATGTCGTTGACGGGGCTTCTGTTCATGATGACGTACCTAGGCGGACTCGGCCTGGCTTTTGCTCGCGGTCCGATTTTCGGACTGTGGACCTACATGGCGGTTTTCTACTTGCATCCGCCGTCGCGATGGTGGGGCGTAGGGTTGCCCCCGATGCGTTGGGCGCTGTTTGCTGCGTTGGTGACGTTGATTGCTTTGATTATTCAAAATGGCCGAGATAAGAAACAGAGCAATAATGAAGTTCGACCCGATTTTTTCTCGCATGGATTTTCTGTTTACTTTCTGATTTTCGTGGTCTGGATGTGGCTTCAGGCACCTTGGGTATTGAGCCCGGTCCATATGGACGGCGTTATTTTATTCACAAAATACCTGCTGATGATTTATCTCATCTACAGCATTGTGAAGACAGAAGAGCAGATCGTTGGAACTGTTGTAGTTCATATGGTTGGATGCGTCTATTTGGGCTGGCTAGCCTTCAACGCGGGCGGTGGCGGTCGGCTAGAAGGTGTTGGGGGGCCTGGAATCGACGATTCGAATTCTATGTCAATGCAACTTGGCACCGCAGTGTTGGGTGGCGCTGCGCTAATGTTGAGAGAGCGTCAGTGGTTCAGGCTTGGATTCCTGATGATCATGATGCCGTTGATTCTCAATGGCATGGTGCAAGGTAACAGTCGTGGTGCCTATGTGGGACTGGTATGTGCCGGTTTGCTTGTGTGGTGGATGAAACCAAAAGATGTGAAGGCTCGGTTTACACTATTTGCCTCAGTTGCCGTTGTAGGGCTCCTAGCGGTCGCTCCTGTGACGTTCTGGGAACGTATATCGACGTTGACCGCTGCTACTGATGATGACAAAGAGTTTGATAATAGCGCGTCGTCTCGTATTGTTATCATGAAAGCGCAATTCGAGATGTTCGCTGATTATCCGCTCGGCGCTGGGCACAAAGGAACCGCAGAGCTCAGTGCAGACTATATGGATGACGCATGGTTAACTAATAGTAACTCTGACCCCAATGCAGGAAGGGCACGAGCCTCTCACAATACTTACTTATCTGTGATGGTTGATCATGGGATCGTCGGTGTCATCTTGATGATCATGATCCTGCTTTGGACTTACCGAACTATTAGAAAGTGTCGCCGTAGGTTACGAAAAAATTCCAGTGCACTGTTGGTTCTTGTTGCTATTGGCGGTGCACTGACTATGGTGGGTGCGGCTGGAATGTTTGCGCCGTATCTGAAAGCGGAAGTAATGTACTGGTTCTTGGCGCTTCTTATGTCGATTAGTGTTCTTCCGGATCGCAGCAGACAAACCGACAATGAACCGGAGCCAGTCAAAAGTGACCGTGGTCGACTACGAAGTGCTGGGTACTGATGGCCACTAGCAACTTTAAGGTCAGTATAATTCCGCGACCGAACGTCTCGTTGAGAGGTTTTTTTTCGCGAGGGAAGAGCTTTCCGCTCGGTAAGCGTAACTATTTTTCTAGCGGTAGGGTGGCCTTGTCGGCGATTTTGTCGAGCATTCGATCTAAGAAAAATGGCTCGCAGGTTTTGGTGCCGAGTTACGTTTGTAGTGTCGTGCTTGACGCTTGTCGTTGGTCCGGCTTAACGCCTGTTTCATATTCTGTAAACGAGGACTTGACCGTCGATCTTGTCGACGTTCAGGAGAAATTGTCTGATAGCGTTGTCGCTTTGGTAGCGGTTCATTTTTTCGGAAAATTGGCGGAATTGGATTCGTTGTCGGAAGCATGCAAAGACGCCGGTATACCAATGATCGAGGATGCTGCGCATCTAGATATCGATAATCAGGAAGATGACTTTTGGAAGTGTAGAAAAGGAAGCTGGATTTTTTCCTCGCTGCGTAAATTTTCGGGCACCTTTGATGGGGCAATCGCTGTACCGCTTAGCCCGGAATCCGCACAATCGCTTGCGGGTGCTGATCATCGCTTGTTGGCAGAGTTACGTGGCTTGAAGAACAACTTTGAAATTCTTCGGGGCCCGGGACCAGTCGTTCAAGGGTCTAGCAATGAAACTGAGCAATTCGAAGAGAAGGGCGTTAAAGCAGAATCCGCTTCCGTGCACCAGCATTCCGTTCAGTCTGAATATGTTGATAGCAGATTCAAGCTCGACAGTGCGAATGCTATGACCTGGTCTTCTAGAGTCGTTGCACGATTGAATAATCGGTCATGTGCAGGACTTAGGCGTAGTGAGATTTTTTGTGCAGTTCGCGACGCTTCGACGGAGTGGGATCGTGCGAGACTCCTGTTTCAGGAGCTTGAGCAAGGTAGTGTGCCCTATGTGATCCCCGTATTGCTGAACGATTCGGATGCGGATTACCATGAGATTCGACAGGCGGGCGTTGAAGCATTGAGGTGGGAGAATTTGGGCGATACCGGATGCCGAGTATGCGTTCTTTACGAGCGTAGACTCATACAGATTCCATGCCACGAACAAATGAGCAATAAGGATGTCGATTTTTTGATCGATACGCTAAGAGGAATTTTGGTCAATGATTGTAAACGCTAGTATCGAAGTTACTCTTGAAGCGCTGGGAGATTTCCCTAGTTTGGTTTCTGCCTTTGAAGAAACACATGAAGCTAATGGTGTCGCGCGACCCTTACTGAGTGATAGTTTTATGGTGCCATTGTGTGACCATTTAGCATCCGACACGACGCTGCTATTAGTCGGGAGACGCGAAAAGAAGGTGGTGATGTTATTGCCGATAGTGCGTAAGCGGTTCGGTATTTATGAAACTTTTTCGCCGTCGCAATTACCAGTAACGTTTCTATTGGCTAGAGATTTGTCGGTGGACAGAGCCTTGATTCGCCAATGCGCCAAAGCAATTCAAAGCCCGATTTTAATGTTGTCTATTTTGGACTTTGATCAAGATGCTTTTCCGACAGTGCAAATTGATCAGCGGATTGCCGAATCGCGACCTTATGCGGACACAATGCGTATCGCTTTCGAAGGACAATTCGAGACATACTGGGCTAGTCGCAGCAAGAAGTTACGAGATAACATCAAACGATACTGCAGTCGTCTTGAAAAGGCAGGTCATGACCTAGGTTTCAAGGTCAACAAGGACCCACAAGACATATCGACTGCGCTAGCAAAGTATGCGGCGATCGAGCAAGCTGGCTGGAAAGGTAAGCAGGGCACTGCGATTGACCTATCCGATAGCCAAGGTGTGTTTTATCTAGATGCGTTTGAGCGTTTCGCGAAGAATGGAAACGTCCGGATTCTTGAATTGCTTGCAGGCGATCAGGTTGTTTCGTCGCGCATTGTCGTCTTTCTGGAAAGTAGTGCGGTATTCCTAAAAACGACTTATGACGAAAAACTGAAGAAATACTCGCCAGGCAGGATTCTCTTACAGAAAACTGTCGAGTACCTATTTGGTCTTGAGCAATTAGAGCAAGTTGAGTTTTATACGAAAGTAACGCCTGATCAAGCACAATGGTCGACTGCCACTCGGCCCGTAGTTCATTTGGAGCTTCATCGTTACTCACTGACTCAGTTCTTGCGGCGTCTGCAATTTAAGCTGAAAAACCGAAAAAGCGCTGTTTAGGAACGCCAACTTATGTCTGTTGGTCTAAGAATCGTCGGTTAGTCGATAGCCTGCGCGTGCCAGACGTCTCTTAAGTCCTGGTAAAGGGTACCCTAGCCGATAGGCTTGGATGGCGTGTTGTTTAGCCTCTTCATACTGTTTACGTTTGGCTAACGCTAGGCCTGTAAAGTAATGGAGCTCTGCAGATTCCCCGTCGGTGGCAGCAAGGCCGTCCTTCAGTATTTCTAGCTGCTTGTCGGGTTGCTCGAGTTCCCTGTACATGATCGACATAGCGGCATAAGCGCTGGCGTACTTAGGATGCTCCAGAATGGCTTGATTCAAAAGTTCAACGGCCTGTTCTTGTTCACCGATTTTTCGCAATGCAACGCTATAATTGATTGCGACTTCCGGGAATAAATATGAGTCAACGGGAACTCTACCCATTGAATAGCCGAACTCGTCAACGGCGAAGCGTAAGTTGCGCTCTTGCTCCCCTTGATTGCCGGTGGCTGAGTATCGGCCCATGTACGCAAGGCCTGCACAGTAGTGATGCAACGAGCTGTAAGCCGAACCAAGACGATTGCTCCATTCTGCACGAGTGCTTGCTGACACGCGGTTACCAAATCGGGAGCGTGCTCCGAAAACGGAATCTGCGTATCGAGCCTTACAAAAACCTGGCCAAGTAGACCATTCGCTCTCAGTTGGGGTAAACGCATACCCGAATGCGACAGACGGGCATGCCAGAATGGCAACAATTGAAATGAGTTTCGTTCTGAATTTTAGTTTTCGCGTATTAATCATCTGCTGCGAGTCCTGATCTATCGATACTCCAAACATGCGTACTATTATACCTCATTTTGCGATCTTTCGATGGTACCAGTTCCCGCTTTAGCGGCTAACTTCGTCGAAAATCTCAGAAAAGTGGCGTATTTGTGCTTTTCTCGAAAATGAGTCAACGATTTCGTCAGGAGTGTTCGTATTATTTTGACCCTGCTCCGCTAATAGACTGGTTATAGCAATCTTGATGGATGCGACGCTATCAAGCTCAGATACAAAGGCATTTGGAATTGGAGTAAGTAGTTCAGCGGTATCGCCCGCATGATCAGTCAGTGCCAAGATTTGTTTTCTAGCTCTTATATACTCATACGCTTTCGCCGGTATTTGATGATTGCAGCTTTCGGATTGCATCAACATGAGTCCGTCTACTGACATCATTTCGGCAATGGCGTCGACATAGTCGATTGGTGGTCGTAAGGTGACTATATCCTTCAAATCCAGACGTTCGATATGTCCTTTCATGAATTCGTCATGCCCTGTTGCTCTTAATCTGACTTCGAGGCTCTTGCCGGATATCCCGCCGCCATTGCGCAAGTCTGCCAGCGCCTCAAAAAACCAGGAGGGGTCTCTCTCTTTTGGATAGATGACACCTGAGTGGAGCAATACGAATCTGGACGTATTCGCCTTTGACTCTCGCTGCGATAAATTTTGCTCTGCATCCTCGAAAATATCATTGTCGTACCCATTTCTGACCAATCGAAATTTTCCTTGATCTACAGTGGGGTAACGGGTTTCGTACATTTGTTTGGCGCCGGGTGCCGTGAAAATACAAGCGCTGGCCTTGGTAACGGTCTTTCGTTCGATCCATTGAAAAATACGTCGTTGGCTCGGATCGGATGGATAGTTATCTTCGGTCATAGAATCGCGAAAATCTGCGACCCACGGTATTCCTGTCAACTTATTCAAAGTTAACGCGACCAGATGGGCTGATGCGATTGGATACGTAGAGAAGATAACCTTGGGTTTTTCCCTGCGGATAATCCGAAGTCCGGAAATTACGGCTGGTAACCACCAGCTGATCCACCGGTCTGGGTAAGCAAGAAAGTCAGGATAGCGGCCCTTAATGCTCAAATGTCTTGCGGAATCGAGTGCGAAAGCTCTCTTGACTGAGAGGTTTGCCGGTAGCTTCTCCAGAAGTTTGTCATTTAGCGATTCGTGGGCTCGCGGGGCTGCAGACAATACCAGCGGAATCCAATGGTAATCGGGAAGGTAGCGGGCCAGGCTGAAGGCACGCTGCACGCCACTTGAACCTGCGGCCGGTGGAAAATGGAACGCGACTATTAGTGCTTTCTGTGGTGTCGACAAAGTTGAGCTCACGAGACCCTCATGGTTGATGTTTTCAAAAGTGTGAACTCTGTTCTTGACGTGATTTTACTAGCGCTGAATCATCGAATTGACGGTCGGAAAAGAGACTCAAAAAAGCGCCTGTTGTAGTCGAACAGCGACACATTTTCACTAGTATTTTAGCGAAATCTGGTTAATTATATCATTTAATGTGAGTGGGTTAACGTTGGCGCCCGACTTAAAAAGCTAACATGGCCTTATCGATTTTTGTTCTGTTAGGTTGCACAGGTTTGCTCCAAGACTTCGGGCTTGTAGCTTACAAAGTTTGACCCGATCTGACAGAGTAGATAGCCGATCGTTACCACATGGATTTGGCGTACTGCTCAATACTTGGAAAGAATATTATGAATTCTGTTAAACCCACTTCTGTTTTCTCTTGGAGCATGCTCGGCTCGATTCTAGCCTTATGCTTCTCAATGAATGCCTTCTCGCAAGGAAGTCATCCTCTGGACAATCTGGAGCCTGGCGAGTGGTTTGAGGTTCCTAATTCAAGACTGGATTCTGCCAACCCTTGTCCAAGTGTTGTGTGCCCTCCGGGTAATACCGGTCTGCAAGGCGTGGTTATCGCTTGGAGTGGGGGTACGTACGATACGGTTAATGATCAACTGTTGATTTGGGGCGGCGGGCATGCCGACTATTCGGGCAATGAGATTTACGGCTTTGATGTACAGAGTCTATCTTGGAGTCGGGTAGCCGAGCCAAGTTCAAGTTTTGGTGGCGATGCCTCCAGCTTCCTCTATCCGGATGGGAAACCGAGGTCATTGCATACGCACAACTATATTGAATTCGTTCCACCGCTGAACTCTTTCGTTTCTTTCGGAGGCGTTGCCCCTTACCCGGAAGGTGGCAGAACAACCCAACGTGTCTTTCAGTATAAGCTCGCAACAGGTGAGTGGGATGTTAATAGTATTCCGGATATTCCGCCCGGTGGCCGTTCTCGAGGTGCAAATGCCGTTTATGACCCTGCGATCAACAAAGTTTGGTTAGCGCAGGCAAATATGGCCAATTCAAGGTTGCACTTGTACGATCCGGATACAAACAGCTGGACATCGCATTCGGAGTATTTTGTCGAATTCGGTTCGGTCGCTGCGTTGGATCCTGATCGTAGACTGCTTGTCACTGTCGGTTCCGGACAATTGTTAGTTTGGGACTTGGATAATCCCGACGCTGATCCATTTACTCCCAATACCACTGGCGATAAGTACCTGGAGGGTCGTGGAGCACCGGGCTTTGTCTTTGATCCGACTATTCAAAAATTCGTAGGTTGGTCGAGCGGAACATCTGTCTACACTTTGGACCCAGATACGTGGCGTTGGACACGAGTAGCCGCGGCAGACTCAAACTCCGTCACGCCTACGAACGCTGATCAGCGTGGTACCTACGGCAGATTTCAATACATGCCCCAATGGAATGCTTATCTTGTCGTGAATAACACTAATCAAAACGTGTACATGTACAAGTTGAATGACGAAGCTGTCGTTCAGTCTGATCCCCCAGCTAACCTTCGGTAGTTATCTAACCGCAAGCCGCCTTGAGCAGCTTGCGGTGTTTTTCGAGCAACATAGATTACTCTCGGGTTTTGGTTCGCTCTATGATTGCTTCTAAGCTTTCTAAGTGCTGTTCAAACGGGGTTAGATTTCGCTCGTACTCGAAAGATTAGATGGGCTAGAGCCGGGGACGGATATACCGGCGCTTTTAGTGCCACTGATGCCGCCTTCATTGGACTATCAAGGTATCAACTATCTAAGAGTAATGAATGTTGCTGCCGCAAAGTACAACGAAACTCATTGACCAAATTTAGTGCTGGCCTATCCAGAGAAGTGATTCGGTAATGTGACACCGCTTTAATTGGTAAGCAAGATAGTCTTCGGTATTGCTCGATAAAAATAATGACTTGTCTGAACAGTTTGGCGGGCTCAGCATCATAGCTTCTGTATTGCTGGATCGAGGCGCGTCGGGCACATCATCAGGTTTACTATTTTGATGATGCTTGCCGCAACGATAGTGCGAAAAAATATCCGCAAATTCTTGGGCGTTTACTATTTCTATTGAAGCTCTTGTTGTTTACCAGTGGTAAACCAGCGCCCACTGATGGACTCGCGATAACTCGAAGCCTAGTTCCAAGGAACTGCTGGTAGGCAAAGAGCTCTCAGTGAAACTGAGAGCTCAGGGACGTTAAACTTGCGGGCAGGGTATTGAGTCGTGCGAAAAGATGATCTGATCGTAGCGTTGATACCAAGCGCGAGTTGTATTCTGATTGTTCATGTAGTTGGATGGCTGGAACGCGTTGTAGGCTTTCGGATGCCCTGTCGTGGTTTCACTGAAGTTAATTGTGTTCTGCTGAGAGAACACGGTCTCGTATTCAGTCTGGCCCGGTCGTGCAACAAAAGCTTCAAAGAAAGTGTTCTTGTCGCCATCCGTGCCTGGTACACAATGATAAAGCCATGTTACCCATTGTGCGTCTGCGTAGTCCCAGCAAGGGCCGCCTGATCCACACGAATCATAATCGCCGCCCGGTTGCTTGGTGCCAAACTGTACACCCAGCGCACCACCTGTGTCAGGAGACGAACCAAAATTCGTATACCAACTCGCGCGTCTATTCAATCGATTCATCTGGACAATTTCTTGATTCAGCGTCTGCTGTGTCGTTGCCAAGAACGACTGCTTACCTTCCCCGGGAGTGCCCGATTGGTATCGTGCGGGATCAATCTTGATGCGGAATTGCAACCAGAATTCACTACCGTCGAATTGACTGTTGGAAAAGCCATCGGCACCAATGTAAGACGGGTGAGCGTAATAATTGCGACGATGCGCTTCGTTCTCCCCGCGATTTTGCGGGTTCCATGAAGCCAGGGGGATACTCCCGGCGGCACCAGGATCATTTTCGCCGCGACCATTTGATGCGCCACTCATTGGACCAAACGGTCTCCACCATCCCGGTGCTCCGCCGCGACCAACGGGGTGCACAAGTTCTAGGCAGCCGCCCCCGGTGATGCCATCGTTAGTATTTCGACGGCAAAGGTTTGGTGCACGTGTATCGTTCGGGTCATTTCCGTAACCACCAGCCCATCGATAATTGTCGACTTCGGCATCAGTGCGAAAATCGTGGTACCAAACGACTCCCGGTGCATTAATTCGAGACTGCCAGTCACCTTCCAAGTCTCCAGCAGGGCAAGGGCGAGCTGCGTCGCCTCCTAGGATGGTTGGTGGGCATGGCACGGCTGCTTTAGCCTGTTCCAAAAGTAGAAGGCTAGCGGTAGATGTAGCACCGGCGATAAATTTTCTGCGTCTCATATTTGAAATGCTCCTGCCAGCGTTTTTACCGGACTGTCTCTGCAGTCAATCGCACTGACGTTGTACTTCGTTGTGGCCTGTGGCTTAACTATAACTCAGTTTGAGGAAAGTATACCGCGGGCTACTGAACGACTTTTGTGGCTTCGTTGGAATACTCGCTTTCGACACTGTTGGAGGTGATAGCGACGCCAACGAAGTAGTAGGTTCCGGGGCTCAAATTCTCAACGACCAATCTTGTCAAACTTGGGTCATTAACTTGCAGGCGATTGGGGTAGCTGCCCGAGCTGCTACCGTAGTAGAAAGCATATCCGGCTAAGTCATTCAGAGGCGAGCCGTCCGTATTTTGCGTCGGCGCTTCCCATTCGAGTGTGATGTTACCGCTACTGATTTGTTCGACCGTTATAGAGAACGACATATTGTCATTCGCACTGCCGTCGCTAACTGTAATACGGATGTTGTTATAAGTTCCTACATCGCCCGCTGATGGTGTGCCTGTGACGCGACCATTGTTTGAGTTGAAGCTCATCCAAGATGGTAGGTTTTGAACTGAGAAAGATAAGTTATCGCCGTCCGGATCAGATGCAGACGGTGTAAATGTGTAGCTGTTTCCAACGGAGACTGTGCTGGCCGGATTACCACCAATACTAGGCGCCTGATTAGAAGGCGGCTGTGTGCTTTGCTCAACTTCAACAGCGAACGGTGACAACGACGCGTTTAAGCTGCCATCGCTTACCGTGATGCTGATTTGTTGGTAGGTACCAATGTCGCCGGCGCCAGGTGTGCCGGACATCGCGCCCGTATTCGCGTTAAACGAGTTCACCCAAGTAGGGCGGTTCTGGATGGTAAACGACAAGTTGTCGCCATCAGGGTCCGATGCAGAAGGGGTAAACGAAAAGCCCTCGCCTGCAACGACTTTGGAAGGAGGCGTGCCAGAAATCGTAGGGGCGCGGTTGGTTGGCGTGGGTGTGCCACCACCACCGCCGGTGTTATCGGCGATCGTACCGTCGTCACTGCCGCCACCGCCACAGGCACTCAGAACCGCCATCAGCGCGATCGTGCCAGAGATTTTGGAGAATTTTTTACAGCTCAACATGTTTCCATCTACCTTTAATTGGCCCTGTTCCCGGCATTAATACCGAACCCAGAAATGTCTAATTTGTCTAGCGCTTCAAAAGTGGAGTCGGGAAAGCGTTAACGGTAGTTAACGCGTCTATCTGAGCTTTCCTTGTGGAGACTCCGCTGTCGTAGGCGCTGCCCTTAGACCGGTTGTTTTGCGTATTCGACTTTCGACGAACTTGCCTTTATCACGACTCAAATTATGCGACTCTTACTTAACGTGGCACAACCAAAAACACCGTTCGATGTGTGCCTGTTTGCGAAACTGTGAAACACCGCACAAGAACGCCACTTTGGCGGGGTACCGAGTTCTCACAATGACTTCGTTAAATTAGAGCAACTCTCGTGCCAATTAAACTTAAGTTGTTGTTTTTTATCTTATAAAGGTTCTGCGCGCAGGATGCGCAAACAAAATACTAGACGAAAACACGAAGATTATGTCGCCAAATCCTAACGCCTTCCGACAACTCAAATTAGGAAGTCCTCCTAACTTACTGACAGCGATGAGGTTATGAGCATGTCGTTAAAAGCAGACATTTGGGTGTCGCTTATGGCGTCACGCTGACATGCTTTCTCTTTTGCGCAATTCAACGTCGATCGAGGGTGGGGCGGGGCTAAACGAGCACCTCACGCGGGTGTGGATGGCTCAAGAAGTTGAACGGGCTTGCTGTCGGGCCATAGGCGCCAGACTGCATCACAGCCACATAATCGCCAATCTCACCACGCGTCAACATCATGCGGTCGGCTAGAAGATCCAGCGGTGTGCAAAGTGGTCCCACGACTGACTGCTTTTCGAGCTCATCGGCATGCACCTTGTTGGCGATCAGCACAGGATAGTTCTTGCGAATGATCTGCCCAAAGTTGCCTGACGCTGCCAGGTGATGGTGTAAGCCGCCGTCGGCGACCAGGAAGACTTCTCCGCGCGAAACTTTGCGATCGACGATTTGGCAAATATAGACCCCGGCTTCGCCAATGATGTAACGACCCAGTTCCAACACCAGTTGTGTGGATGGGCTTTTGGCTTTTAGTTTTTGAACAATCGGTTCAAGGTTCTTGCCAAGCGGTTCTATATCTAACGGTGTGTCACCTTTGAAATAGGGAATACCAAAACCGCCACCCAGATTCAGCCACTCGAGTTCGTGATTCAACTCATCCATGAGTGATTCAGCCAAATCATACGTCTTGTTCTGAACATCAATCAGTGCGTCCACTTTCAGGTTTTGTGAGCCGCAGAAAATATGCATGCCCACGAGATTTAGGTTAGAAATTTTTATGTCTGCCAGTAGTGCGGGTACTTGTTCAGCATCCACACCAAACTGCTTCGGCCCGCCCGACATTTTCATGCCAGACGTCTTTAGTTCGAAATCGGGGTTCACGCGAATCGCGACACGAGGCCGACAACCTTTTTGTTCGCCGATTGTAATAAGACGCTGCATTTCGGTCGACGATTCAATGGTAACGGTGATGCCGGCTTCGACGGCGCGTTCCAACTCCACGATGCGCTTTCCGGGTCCTGCGAAGCTGATGTCTTTGGGGTCCGTGCCGCTGTCGAGCGCGACATCCAGTTCCAGCACCGATGCGATATCCAGGCCGTCCATCAGCGGTGAAATCAAGTTGACGACTTCGGGCATCGGGTTCGCTTTGATCGCATAGTGAAGATGCAGATCGTCCGGCAAGTAACGGCGCATGTGTGCGATGCGCTGTTTGATCAACTCGCTGTCATAAACATAGAACGGGCCTTCGCCCAGTTCCTCGGCGATCTCGGTGATCTTGCGCCCGCCAACCACGAGCTCGTTATCTCTAACATCAAAATCCGCAACGGTGGTGTGTAGCGGTAGCGTAGGTTTGGTGGTCATGCTTTCGGTTCCTGTTCGCGATCGGCGAGCGTCCGCGCGATCGTCGCACGGTCAATTTTCCCATTCGGGTTCCGGGGCAGGGCGTCATGCCAAATATATTCAGACGGCACCATGTAGCTCGGTAGTTCTTTTCGACAATACTGTTGCAATGCTTTTTCTGGTGTCTCAACGCCTTCACGTGCAACCAGGCAAACGACAATGCGTTGTCCCAAGGCGTGGTCGTCGACGCCGAAAGCACCGGCTTCTGAAACAATGCCCGAAGCATAGAGCGACTCTTCGAGATCTGTCGGGCTTACTCGGTAACCCGAAGTCTTGATCATGTCATCTTTACGACCCACAAAATAGAGATAACCGTCAGCATCGCGGCGAACCGTGTCGCCGGACCAAACGGCCAGCTCGGTGGTCGGCACGTCAGCGCTTTGTCCGGGGGACGGCTTGTAACGTTGGGCGGTGCGCTCCGGATCACGCCAATAGCCAAGGCCGACCAGCGCACCGCGGTGAACCAGTTCGCCGGGTTCGTCGACATCGCATTCCGTGCCGTCCGGTCGGGCGACCATGATTTCTGCATTTGGAATCGCTTTGCCGATTGAGTCCGGTCGGTTGTCGACCTCTGAAGGTGGTAGATAGGTCGACCGGAATGCTTCGGTGAGTCCATACATCAAGTAAGGTTTCGCCGATGGGAAGTGTTCCCGTAGTTTATTCAACAAAGTGCGCGGCATCTTGCCGCCGGTGTTCGCAAAGTAGCGAATCCGTTGCTTCACACTGTCCGGCCAGTCCAGCTCTGACAGTTGCATCCAAAGCGGCGGTACGGCCGTGATGCCGGTGATCTTTTCTTCCTCGGTCACTTTCAATGTGCCTTTGGGCAAGAAATAGTCATGCAAGATCGCGGCGGCGCCGGACCAAAAAGCGGTGCTGACCTGGCTAAAGCCGGCATCGAAACTCAAGGGCAGGGCGCAAAGGATGCGGTCGTCGCTTCGATTGCCGATATACGTGGCGACACTTTCTGCGCCAGCTACCATGTTGCGATGAGACAGAATCACGCCTTTCGGCTTGCCGGTGCTGCCTGATGTGTACATCAAGGCGGCAATGTCGGTATCAATCACTCGATGCTTCTGGCTGGTGGTGCCGTCAAGCGCATCAATGGCGACGATATCAAAGTGTGCGTCGATCTCCGGCGTCTTATTGTCGGTGACAATAACCGTTCGCAAGGTCTCGCAGTTGGCGAGTGCATCACCCATGAGTTTCAAGCGATCGCTACTGGTGACCAATACGGCCGCGCCGGAGTCATGGATAATGTGTTGAACTTGCGGTGGCTTCAATACGGGATTGATCGGCACCATGACGCCACCGGCAGCCGTCGCACCGAACATGCCGATCACATTATCGACGTTCTTTGGCAAGAAGATGGCAACCCGCTCCTGTTTTTGGAGACCCAGATGACAGAGTCCATCTGCGAAGGTGCTCGTACGCTCGGCAAGCTCGCCGTAATTGAGCCGGCTCTTCTTTTCGACCAGCGCCAAGCCATCGGGTGTTTCGATGGCGGTTTGCAGGATGAGATGATGTAGCAGAATTTTCATGTTGCCGGGACCTTTGAACGTATGGTCATGCGCAGCGCTGAATCTAATGTCAGGCGCGGTTCCAAATCTTCGCGGAATTATACAGCCCCTTGGCCGCGGATTTTGCGGTGGATCGGAAATATGAGAGTTCCGTTCGCCATTTAGCAGACGAATCCGCACTTTTTAGAGACAGATCGCGGTTTTCAATCTGGATGCTGTTTATCATGGGTGGGATTTGAGAATACCAACAAGAATTTGAGGCACCAGAACTATGACCCAATCGAAGAAAGCGCAATGCCGGTTTTGCGATAGCGACCTAGATCACGTCCTCGTTGACCTCGGGATGTCGCCCTTATGCCAAACCCAGATCCAGCCGGAGCAGCTGAATTCTATGGAGGCATTTTACCCGCTGTTGGTTCATGTCTGTGGCAGCTGTTTTCTGGTGCAGCTCGAAGAGTATGTGACACCCGATAACATCTTCACTGAATATGCGTACTTTTCGTCCTACTCGGACTCATGGGTGGCCCATGCGAAGGCTTACTGTGAAAAAGTCACCCAGCGACTGGATCTGGGCACGGACAGTCTCGTCATGGAAATCGCTAGTAACGATGGCTATCTGTTACAACACTTTGTTGCCGATAATGTCCCGGTGTTGGGTATCGAGCCCGCGGCCAATGTCGCCGAAGTGGCCCGAGAAAAAGGCGTGCGCACTGAAAATCGGTTCCTTGGAGAACAGTCGGCTAAAGAACTGGTTGCCGAGTACGGCAAGGCCGATCTTGTGGTCGGCAATAACGTGCTGGCGCATGTGCCTGACATCAAAGACTTTGTTTCCGGGATCTCAATTTTGCTCGCTGAAACCGGCACGGTCACGATGGAGTTTCCACACTTGATTAAGCTGATGGAGCTGAATCAGTTCGACACCATCTATCATGAGCATTTCTCATATCTTTCGTGGTTCACCGTATCGCGAATTTTTGAGGCGCATGGCATGGAGCTCTTTGATGTGGAGCAATTGAACACTCATGGCGGTTCGTTGAGGATTTACGGTCGACACAAAGGCGCTGGTGATGGCAAGAAAACCGCTGCGGCCTTAGAACTCGAAGCGCAGGAAAAACAATTTGGCGTTGATGATCTGGGGCGTTACACGACATTTACCGATCAAGTGAAACAAACCAAACGGGCTTTGCTTTCCTTCCTGGTGGACGCTAAGTCCAATGGGAAAACGGTCGTCGGTTATGGTGCACCGGGCAAGGGCAACACGCTCTTGAACTATTGCGGCATTCGCGAGGATTTTTTGGATTACACGGTTGACCGCAACCCCTACAAACAAGGGACGTATACGCCGGGTACGCATATCCCGATCCTTGATCCGGAAGAGATTGCGAAGACGAAGCCGGATTACGTGTTGATTCTGCCGTGGAATCTCCGGGATGAAATTAGCGAACAGATGGCTTACATCCGTGAATGGGGCGGCCAGTTTGTGGTGCCGATCCCGACGGTCGAAGTCTTTTAGACAAGCAATGCCGCTTAATCGGTACTCAGCGACCACCGTTGCATCACCAAACAGCGTTTGCGCTTTGAAGTAGTGCTCGTTTAAACGAGTTTCAATTTACTGGCGAAGAATGCTTCGGCGAGTTGTTGTTCGGCGTTACATTCCATGCCGCGCAGACGCATCAACCCGTGAAACAAATCATCCGTGAACCATGCTTTGGTTTGCTGTGAATTGTAGGTTTCTTGTAGCAACCGAATTTTCTTTGCGGCCTGGTCGCGAGTGATCTCCACGTAGCTGTTCGGATTGCCGATATCACCATCCCATTTTGGGATTTCGTATTCCAGAATTTGGTGATTGCGAAAGGTGTTCCATGTGAGCTCACCAACTAATCGGTGGTCTTGATGCGCGTCACCGCGGTAGTGCGTCAAGATGAGATCCGGCGAGAAGACGGGTTTGATCGCCTCAAAGGCCTCTTTCACGGAGGTGCCGTTGTAGGGTAAAAAACCGTCCCGAAAATCCAGAACTTTGCAGGTCAAGTTGCTAGCGCGCTCGCAAAAGCGTTTAGCACCTGCTTCCGCTTCAACTTTGCGTTCTGGCGTTGATGTAAATACCTGCCAATAGATCTCAATATTGTCATAGCGTTCGGTTAACGCAAGGATGGTTGCGCCGCACCCAATTTCAATATCATCGCAATGCGCGCCGAGGCACAAAAGGCGGAAGGGCTGGTCAGCTCTTGTATTTAGCGGGAGTGGGAGCATTCGGTGATATTCCTAGAAAAACCGCGCCATCATCTGTTGGCGCAAGAGATCGATTTGTCGGTTCTTGGGCAAATCGACATCGTCGTAAGAAAGCGGCGTATCAATGGGCACATCTCGTTTCAGTACTGCATTGCCTGCGACACCCATCGGCAAAAAGTTTTGCTGTCGACTGGTTTCAAAGTTCTCGATGAGTGTGTAGGTGTCAAAGCCGCCAATACCATCAAGCGTCTCACCAGCTTTCAGGTCTCTCTTGGCGATCGCGATCGCATCGCAGTAAGGCTTGCCTTTCGGCGCAACTGTTGCATCATCAAAAAGAACGGCGCGACAGACGGTAATCGGGATTTCAAGTTGCGGCAAATGGAAAGGCGTATAGAACACATAGAGCGGCCCATCGCCAAGCTTCAAATACTGAAGGTAGTCCTGTTTCATGGGTTGTTCGGAATGCCCAATGACAAAGGCTCCGGTATACGGTGATGCACCCAGTAAGAAATCTACGACGCCGTGGCCGGGCTTGAATGTGTCGGCAGGGAAGGCGTCAAGGCATGTTCGAACGTCGTCGCACGCGGGGCCATGCATGCCACGCTTGCTGACACCAAAGCCGAGACTGTTGGCGAGTACGGTCAGCTCCATGGAGAGTTTTGTCCCATCCACGAATGACGTGACCATGCGAGGTTTTTGGTTGTTGGCCTCGGCGAAAGCCTGTTGGGTTTCCGGCGTACGGTAGGGGTCATAGAAACCTTTAAGATTGCCAGCGCCAACCACTTCCAAGCCAATCGTCTTGACGAACCTGGCCAGATTCGATGCGACGCCGGGTTCATCGCCGTCGGTGTTGGAATAGACCACGCCCTGCTCGTCGGCGAGCGCTTTCAGCAGCGGGCCAACAGTCGCGTCTAACTCGCAATTGAGCACGATGGTATGTTTGCCGGCTTTGATCGATTCCAGTGCTGCCCACGCGCCGAATTCCACTTCTCCGGTCGTCTCGATGATGGCGTCCAACTGGTCACATTCAAAGAGAACCGTTGGATCGTCTGTCACGGCATAGCCCTGCTTGGCGATGGAAGCATCCAATGCACTGGCGCTCGCAACGGAATTGGTTTGTTGTGCGCCCGCGTTTCGATAAACCTCGACGGCATGAGTCGGAGTCCGGTTAGCGATAGCCGCCAGGTGAATGACCGGAAAGGAACTCAAGATTTGGGCGCAAATATGGCGAGCGCTGTAACCGGCGCCAATCATGCCGACTCGGATCGGTCGACCAGAGTCGAGTCTTTTTTGTATCGCAGTGTCGACGATGATCATGTGAGCATAGTGCCTTAATCAACGCACGAAGGCAGCGGTTTTAAATCAGCCACCGTAACTCGTTTGACAGCTCCCCTTCGGCGATCAAGTGCTTGATGTGAGCAATACGCTTGTACTTGATGCCCTCGTAATCGTCTTTGTTCAGACCATGTTGTGTGTAGGACTGGTAGCATTGCTGCACACCTTTTAATGCCGTCCACTGTGGTTTGAAGTCCGGAAATACCTGGCGAATTTTATCGAAGTTGACGCGGTAGCAGCGCTCATCGGCGCTGGCCCCTTCGGCATACTCGATCTCGCAATTCGGCACGGTATCTTTGACCATTTGAGCAAGGTCGCGCATTTGATAGTTTTCGGTGTTGCTGCCGACGTTCACCGCGAGGTTATGAGCCACATCGCGTGGTGCTTTGAGTGCGCAAATGACGGCCAGCGAAATGTCTTCGATATGAACCAGCGGACGCCACGGTGTGCCATCACTCTTCATGAAGATCTTGCCTGTAGTCAGCGCCCACGCCACCAGATTGTTGATGACCAGGTCAAAACGCATTCTAGGTGACACACCATAGGCTGTGGCATTGCGCATGAAGGTGGGGCTGAAATCGTCGCTCGCCATACTGGCGACTTCCTGTTCCACAAGTACCTTCGATTTGGCGTAGGCCGTCACCGGATTGAACTCGGCGGTTTCGTCCAGAACATCATCGCCAGCTTTGCCATACATGCTGCAAGACGAGGCAAAGACGAAGCGACTGGCGCCGGCTTCTTTCGCGGCCTTTGCAATGCTGACCGACGCATGATGGTTGATGTCGTAAGTGAGGTCAGGGTTGATATTGCCGAGCGGATCATTCGACAGGGCGGCTAAGTGCACGACGGCATCGATGCCTTCCAAATCGGCTGCAGTGACATCCCGAACATCTTTTTGGATGGTCGGCACTTCAACCGGGTTATCGCCATAGGTGCAATAACGATAAAGGTCTGAATCCAGTCCAACGACATCAAAGCCTTCCGCTAACAGCATGGGAACCATAACGGTGCCAATGTAACCCTGATGTCCAGTGACGAGAACTTTCATCATTTTTCCTTCATGCCGATGCAATTGGCACAGTGCGTCTTAGTGTTGATGCCTGAAAAGCGGCGGTATGACGCTTGGTCAATTGGCGCGCTAATAATCCGCTGGAATTATACAGCGCTACCGTCAAAAAACGTTGATTCAGGTCGGGTTTTGAACTGTGACAGAACTAACATTTTGGCGGAACCTGCGATTGTGCTATCCGGCTTGGATAACTGGCCGTAATCTATATGGTTTTTCTAGTCTTCCAGCACCTAGTTGGATGGCTTGTTCCAGATTTCCCACGGCGCATTGCCACGCGCATAGTCACGCTCGAAAGAAATCTTGTCCTTGAAGGTGTCCATTGCCCGCCAATAACCGTTGTGGGGATAGGCCAGCAGTTTACGTTGCTCGATAAGACGTCCGAAGGGTTCTTCAACCAATTCCTCGCCGTCATGCAGTACATCGAAAATGCCATTATTCATGACGAAGAAGCCGCCATTGATCCAAAAGTCTTTGTCGGTCAATTCCCCGAGGCTGGATACGTATTGCTCATCGTCAAACTTGGCGGCATGAAAGCTCTGCCAGGTGCGAACGGCGGCGAAGCTCGCTACGGCATCTTTGGCTTTGAATTCATCGATCATGGCGTTAATGGGTATATCTGAAAGTCCATCACTGTAGTTGGCTAAGAACATCTCTTCGTCCTTCACCAAGTCCTTTACGGCCAGCAGGCGCTGGCCTAAATTGGAGTGCAAACCCGTTTCAGCGAACGTGATGTTCCAGTCATCGATATCCGTTGCGTGGTGTTCGATCACTTTACCCCCTTCGCGCATCGTGAAGTCATTGGAGTCGGTTTCACGATAGTTCAGGAAGTAGTCTTTCAGCATGTCTCCGCGATAGCCCAGGCAGAGAATGAAATCTTTATGACCGTGATAAGCGTAGTAGCGCATCAAATGCCAAACGATAGGGCGATAGCCGATGTGAACCAGCGGCTTGGGCGTGGTTTCAGAGTTCTCGCGCAACCGGGTACCGAGCCCGCCACAAAAAATTACGACTTTCATTGATTATTCTCCAGAGCGTTGGCTCTTGGTTTTTGTTAGGGCGTTCATTGCTTGATCAAATTGACGAGTTCTTTGGCAACCGCTGAGCGGTTCCAAACCAATCGTCGTAAGAGGAATGCCGACGTGGATAGCTTTTCTTTGAACGGCAGGTCGATGCGCCAGACGTAGCGCAAATAGGCACTGGTCTGGCGCAACACAGGCAGCCGGAATGCGGAACCGTTAGCCGACCAAAAAGCCTGTTGGCGTTCGTCGTCGTCACGATCATGGCTGCTGGCCTCGGGATGCATTCGACGATAGAAAAGCGTCTTCGGGATTTCATGGAAGCTGCCCAACAAAATGAGCTCGGCCATGAAACTGATATCGGCTGCCGGCAAACTACCATCACCAAACAGGTTGGTTTGGCGAACGGCATCGGTGCGCATCAACCCATAGACCGCGTTTGTCAGCTTGTATTGCGAACAAAACCGACGGAATCGTATTGACGGTTCGTTGTCACGAATGTCCAGGTTATCTTCAAATAGTCCGGTCTCTTTGCCATGCTCATCCATGAACATGGTTTGCCCAAAACTAATGACAGCCTCGGGGTGCGCTTCCAACACTTTCAAACACTCGGCATGTGAATCGGCTGCGATCAAATCATCGGCATTAGACCAACGGAAGTAAGGGGCTTTGGCCATTTCGACTAACAAGTTGTAGTTACCGGCCGCACCGACGTTCTTTGGATTGCGATGAAGCACAATGCGGCTATCTTGATCCGCATAACGCTGGCAAATTTCATAGGTCTTATCTGTCGATGCATTATCGGCAATAATCAGTTCGAAGTTACCTTCGGTCTGTGCCAAAACAGATTCGATCGCATCGGCGACATACCGTTCGCCGTTGTAGACGGGCATGCCGACGCTAATCAGAGGCTCGGATTGTGCTGTTGTTGTTGTCATGTGAACCGTCAGTTCAGTGTTGCGCACTTGATTTACCACCAGAATAGTCAGTCTAGGCTAGTTCTGGTAGTGAATTCATCACATTACGCGACTTATTCCGGTGATGAACGCAGTAATTTCTTGCGCGCTTTTTGGGCGAGACCCAAGCCAACCGTCAAGATTTCATACTCGGCGCTATCTTTGCGTCGTCCCGTGGCCAACCAAAGTATCAGCACACCGGCAATGTAAACCAGTGCACCGGAGGCACTGGCCAGGGTTAGATCGAGGATGTTGGCGTCGAGCTTCGGCAGCATTTGCGTGACCGCCATGTACATGACCAGCGTGGCAAGCAGCGGATTGCAAATAACTCGAACGAAAGCGCCCAGTCGGATGTTGAGCTGACGTGCTGCCAAGATAAAATAGACGGGCATGGATAGACACGCGGTCAGAAGCAACGCGATGGCGGCGCCGAGGACACCGGCTTTCATGTTCATGTAGACCAACAGCGGCATCATGACGAAAAGTTGCGCCAACGACATCAGGCTGACGTACTTGGGTTTGCCGATGGCAATGAGCACCGTCGCGATGGGTGACTGGATGGCAGAAATTGCACCGAATATCGCCAGCACCTGAATCAACGGAATGGTCGATAGCCAGCCGTCGCCCAACACAATCGGGGTGAAGAGGCTGGCGGTGACAGCGATACCGAACCCCGTGGGTAGCGACAGCAGCGACAGAATCCCGGCGATCCTCAGGAACTGTCGGCCGGCGCGTTCCATATCGTGACTGATTTTCGAGAACCCTGGTAACAAGGCGCGATTGGCGGGCGCAATTAACTCTGTCGTCGGAAGGTTCGAAATTTCATAGGCAATCCGAAAAAGTCCCAAGCCGCGTGCACCGGAAATACGTCCGATGACTAATTCGGGGCCCACTTGCCGAAACATATTGACCATGTTGTTCAGGAACAACCATTTCGAAAAGTTCATGATTCTGTCGAGCGCGGCGAGCGAGAAGCGCGGGCGGAAGGGATGTGCCCAATAACTTAAACAGGTTGCCGCAAACCGGGAGACGACGATGCCGATCACCAGCGCCCAATAGGATCGTAACAGGAAGGCAATGGTCAACGTAATGACGAAAGCGGCCATCTTGACGGAGACCAGAAAAGCGAATTCCTTTTCAAAGGTTAGGTTCTTTCGAAAATCGACAAGTCCAATATTTTGTAGTCCTTGAAAAATTGTCGCCAGCGACAATACGAAATAGATCGGTACCAGTTCGGGGCGCTCGTAAAATTGTGCGGCCGGATAGGCAAGCAGCATCAGGAGTGTCGCAGCACTCAGACCCAGAATGACATTCATCGTCCAGGCGGTGTTGTAATCGTCATCGTTGGCGTTTTGGTTCTGGATGATCGCGATATCAAAACCAAACGTCGTTAACAATTCGACCATCGCGACAACGGTCATGGCCATCGCCGCGATGCCAAAGTCTTCGGGCGACAACAACCGGACGAGGATTAGTGTGCTGATCAGACCGATAAAACGGATCGCGAGCTTGGAGAACATCATCCACGCAGCACCAAGCGCGGTTTTCTTCGTCAAACTTTCCAAGCGATGGATTCCTGTAGGCTAAATCGGCGGCTCGATAGTACCTGTTTGATGGGCATGGTGGCCAAATGCTTGTCACACTCTAGCTAACATGCCGATGAAAGTGACTCATAGAAGGCGTTATCATCGACGCTATCAAGGGGTGAGGCGGATTGTATGGCGGCTACAGATTTTGATGCGATTGTGATCGGCGCCGGGATCGTCGGGCTCGCCTGCGCGCGAGAACTGGCGTTAGCCGGCTTACAGGTCGCCGTTCTGGAGTCTGAGGCGACGCCGTTGACTCAAACCAGTAGTCGCAATTCCGAAGTCATTCACGCCGGCATTTACTATCCGCCCGGGTCTGAAAAGGCGGCACTCTGTGTCCGCGGCAAACACTTGCTGTATGCGTATTGTGAGCAAAAGGGCGTTCCTTTTAACAGGATCGGCAAATTGATCGTGGCGACATCAGCGGACGATGTCGGGAAGCTGCAACACTATGAGCAGGTAGCCGCAGAGAACGGCGTACTGGACTTGGTTTGGCGCAGCCGCGATGAGGTTGCCGCGGTTGAGCCGGATATCATTTGCGATACGGCGTTGTGGTCACCGTCGACCGGTATTCTGGATACGCATGCCTATGCGCTGGCTCTACAGGGTGATTTGGAAACTGCGGGCGGAATCGTCGTTTGTCATTCCGCATTCGAACGGGCTGAACAAGTGCATGGCCATTGGCAAGTGACCATTGCAGGCGCGCAAGAACGCGTCAGCAGCCGTATGCTAATCAACTCTGCCGGGCTCGATGCGGTGGCGTGTGCACGGCGCGTGGGTGGGATGAACGCGGCATTGGTGCCAGATGCTCACTATGCGGTAGGGCACTATTTTACGCTGGCCGGGAAGTCCCCGTTTCAGCATCTGATTTACCCGACGGCAACCAATGCCGGTTTGGGCGTTCATGTCACACTGGATATTGCGGGTCAGGTGAGATTTGGCCCGGATGTGAGATGGATCGATAGCGTGGATTATCAGTTTGACGAGACGCGCAAAGAGGCCTTCATCGCTGCGATTCGTTGCTATTACCCGGGTTTGGATCCGGATCGGTTGATGCCTGGATACACGGGTATCCGGCCAAAAATCTCAGGTCCCGGGCAGCCGGCGGCCGATTTCATGATTCAGGGAGCGGAGGATCATGGGTGCGATGGATTGGTGAATCTCTTCGGCATTGAGTCGCCGGGTATCACGGCATCGCTTGCGATTGCGGAGCGAGTCATGGACAGTGTTCTGCTGGGCTGCACCTAGAATAATAATAAATGACAGCTGGAGAGAATAATGAAAATCGGTGTTTTTGGGCACTATGGCAACGCCAATTTAGGCGATGAAGCCATTGTGCAAGCCACAATGGAGAGCTTGCGGCGTCAGCTCCCCAAGGCAGAAATCGCCTGCTTCAGCATCAATCCGGTGGATTCTAGTCAACGTCATTCAGTGGCGGCTTACCCTATACGACGTCTATCTCGTGAGTTAACAGCGTTTCCATTGGATGGTGAAGCGCCTTACCCGGTCAGCCACTTTCACGGGCCTACTGCGACGCCTCCTGCGGTGGCCGCTGACACCGGTCTGCGCGGTTTCTTGAAGCGAATTCCGATCCTTAAGGCAGCGGTGAAAAAGTCACGTTCGATGGCGGCTAGTTTGATCAATTTCCCAGCAGAGATAGGGTTTCTCTGGAAAAACTATCGCCTGCTGCGTTCTTTTGACTTACTAATGGTGACCGGGTCCAACCAGTTTCTCGACAACTTCGGTGGCGTTTGGGGCTTTCCTTATACCGTTTTGAAATGGTCGATTCTGGCGCGCCTGGCGGGTTGTAAGCTGGCGCTGGTGAGTTTAGGTGCGGGACCACTGAAAAGCACGATGAGCAAACGGTTTTGTCGCTGGTCTTTGTCATTGGCACATCATGCTTCCTATCGTGATGAGCCCTCGCGACAGTTGATTGAAGGACGTGGGCCTGCATTCAAAGGCAAGGTCTATCCCGATGTTGCCAGCAACATTGAGATGCCAGCCTGCAACACAGCGGCCACGCGCGCTGTGCTGGAAATCGGTATTAATCCGATGCCGGTTTTCGACCGACGCTATTGGCCGGACGGTGATGATCATCTCTATGAAGACTATCTCGGCAAGCTCGTTGCATTGGTCAGGCATGTGATATCGCAAGGGCACTCTGCCACGTTGTACAGTACGCAAATTCAGGACAATGCCGTGATTGGTGATGTATTAGCGCGACTGGATTCAGCAGAGCGCGAGGCGGTCAAGATTGCTCAGCCCAGAACAGTCGATCAGTTGTTACAGGTGCTTGCCAATCTTGATATCTCGGTACCCACGCGATTTCATGGGTCGGTGTTATCCGTGCGCGCTGGCAAACCCACGCTTGGCATTTGCTATCACCGCAAGATCGGCGATCTGCTTACCGATGTTGGCCTGGGTGATTTCCAAGTGCCGATCGAGACATTCAGTGTTGCTGAGATTGTGGCACTGCTGGATCGACTCGTAGATGAGCGACAGTCAGCCAGCGAAATGGTGCGTAGTTCGTCAGAGCGCTATCGAACGCTGCTGGACCAGCAGTATAGTGAGTTAGCCGCGCTCATTGACCCCTAACCGAACCCGCGCTCAGTCGCCCATTATTTTGATCTTTGCTCGGATGGGTAGATGATCAGACTCGACAGCATCGAGCACATCAAACTGGGCTATGGATAGATCGGGCGATACGAGGACATGATCGATCGGCACTTTGGGCCCGAACCATGCGGGCCATGTTCCTTCAATCATTCGTCCCCATTGTGCGTTAACTAACTGCGTACGCGCGACAAAGTCAGCATAGTACGGGCTCCACATTGTGATGTTTAAGTCGCCGGCCAGCACGACAGGATATTCCTGGTCTGCGAGATAATCGCCTAGCACATCGAGTTGTTCATTTCGCCTCGCGGCGCCATCAAAAGAAGTGGGTGACAGTGGATGGGCGACGACCAGTCGAAGCCGCTTGCCGGCCACGGTGATCAGGCTGGTGGCGACGACAGGCGCTTCGCGACTGGTGTGCAGCACTTCGGTGGCGACCAGTGGTATCTGGCTGTAGATCGCAATACCGCCGTAGGCGAAACGCGGATCGATGTAGCGATGCGGGTAGCGCTCATGGATCGGGGCCAGTCTCTGAGCATGCCTTGGCGTTAACTCGACGACCGCGACGATGGTTGGTTGCTCGTCGTCGACCATGGCAATCAATGGGCGCGTGTTGCCATTTCCGACTAACAAGTTCACAAACAAGATGGAGAAATCGCTATCTGGGCTATTTTGGGCGCGTTCCGTCAGAACCCATGGCGTCAGTGGCACTGCGGACAAGATGACAAACATGCTGGACAATAGCAGCCAGCGGCTACGTTCAACCCAACCACACGCGATCGTCGTGATGACAAAACCGACAAAAAAATGCACTCGAAAACTGGTTAGATTGTCGAAAATGAAGTGGTAACGGCCAAGCAACGAAAGTCCATGCCCAACCACGAGGAGGCAAATTAGGACTTTGATGGCTAAGACGACGCGAGGGAGCTTGGGCATGTTTGGAGTCGGATCCGAATGTTCGGCGAGATTGATTTATATACTGCTGATTTTCAAGCCCTGTTATAATTCCGCCGCACTAAAATGCTGAGCAAAGCGATGCCGGATCAACCTACAGACATAAAATTCGAAGGCCTCGATGCGCTTCGCAACGAGCTGGACGATATCGACCAAAGACTGGTTGAGACCATAGCCCTACGCCAGAATCTGGTGGCAGAAATTGGCAGACTCAAGTCATCACATGGTCACCAAACTCGGGACTTCAAGCGAGAGCGTATCGTCATTGAGAAAGCTCGCAACGCCGCCCGCGGTGCCGGTATCGATGAATCTCTGGCCGAACGCATTCTGACCGAAATGATCCGCTCATCATTGGAAAAACAAGAGCGTGATCGTGTGGTCGCCAGTGGTGCCGGGTCCGGTCAGAGTGCCTTGGTGATCGGCGGTGCTGGTCGCATGGGGCACTGGTTTTCCGACTTTTTTCATTCGCAAGGTTATGCCGTATCGATAGCGGATCCCGCGGGCGATGTGTCGCAACCCAATGTCTATGCGGATTGGCAAGCCGCTGGCCTCGATTACGATGTCATTGTTGTCGCGACAACGCTTGCGTTGAGTGGTGAAATCCTAACGGCACTGGCAGAGCGACGTCCACGCGGACTGGTTTTTGATGTGGGCTCTTTAAAAACGCCTTTGCGAGATTCGCTTGAGCGTCTGAGGTCAGCGGGCGTCTCCGTGACTTCCGTCCATCCCATGTTTGGTCCGTCCACGCAGTTGCTGGCGGGTAAGCAAGTGATCTTTGTCGATGTCGGTGACGCCGGCGCGACCGATACGGCACGCGCACTGTTTGCGCCGACGATGGCGACCTGTGTGGATATGAGTATTGACCAGCATGATGAAATGATTTCACTCGTGCTCGGACTTTCCCATGCAACCAATATTGCGTTCATGGATGCGATTGCCAACAGCGGTGTCGATGCCGATGCCTTGTTGGCGATGTCCAGTCCGACATTCGATGCGCAGCTCAGCATGGGTCAGACAGTTGTTGAGGAAAATCCGCATCTTTATTACGAAATTCAACGGCTCAATGATTTCGGTTCGCGATCTTTGGATTCTCTATCAGCCGCCGTTGATAGCCTGCGTACCAGCGTTAGTGAACATGACGAAAGCGCTTTCGCAGAAACCATGCAGCGCGGCCGTGAGTTTTTCAAAGGTCGTTAGCGCGTTGCCGTAAACCCCGCACACTATTGAGTAGATCGGAAAATCAAATGACAGTAAGAACACGTTTTGCGCCGAGTCCCACCGGCGTCTTGCATATTGGCGGTGTCCGAACGGCGCTATTCAGCTATTTGTATGCCAAAAAGCACGGCGGCCAGTTTGTTCTGAGGGTTGAAGATACTGATCGCGAGCGTTCCACGCAGGCCTCTGTCGATGCGATCCTCGAAGGCATGCAGTGGCTCGGACTAGACGCCGATGAAGGGCCTATTTTCCAGACTGATCGGTTCGATCGATATCGCAAAGTGCTGGAAGACTGGTTGGCCAACGACAAAGCTTATTATTGCTATTGCACGAGAGAAGAGCTGGATGAGCGGCGCGAAGCACAACGTGAGGCCGGTGAAAAACCACGTTACGATGGACGTTGTCGTTCCCGAGCAGAGCCACGCGATGGCGTCGAACCGGTGGTCCGATTCAAGAATCCGGTTGATGGGCATGTGGTGATCAATGATGCGGTCAAAGGTCGCGTCGTGATCGAGAACGCGGAATTGGATGACCTGATTATTGCGCGCTCCGACGGCACACCGACCTACAATTTTACGGTCGTGATCGATGATGCGGATATGAACATTTCGCACGTGATTCGCGGTGATGATCATCTCAATAACACACCGCGGCAGATCAACATGCTGGCGGCGCTCGGTGCCGAGCAACCTGTTTATGCCCACTTGCCGATGATTCTTGGCGCTGATGGTGGTCGTCTGTCCAAGCGTCATGGTGCCGTGAACGTGTTGGACTATCGATCCAGCGGTTATTTGCCGGAAGCGTTGCTGAATTATCTGGTTCGCCTGGGCTGGTCGCACGGTGATCAGGAATTGTTCTCGATGCAGGAAATGATTGAGCTGTTTGATATCGGTGATGTGAACACATCGGCGTCGACCTTCAACCCTGAAAAATTAGAATGGGTGAATCAGCAATACATCATGAATGAGCCCGCGTCATCGCTGGCCCCTGTTTTGAATGAGCATCTAAAAACGCTTGATTTGGATGCGGCCAACGGTCCTGAGTTGGAAGCGGTCGTTGATGCTTTCCGGGAGCGTGCCGTAACGATGGCCGCGATGGCCGAGGATTGCGGCTATCTGTTCATTGATGCAGTGAGCGTTGATCCGGGTGCGGCGAAGAAGCAATTGCGACCAGTGATTCTCGAGCCGTTCCGTGCATTACGTACGGCGTTGGCTGAACTCACGGATTGGCAACCACAAGCGCTTGCCGACGTTGTTGCCGGCGTTGCCGAGGCGCATGGCATCAATATGGGTAAGTTGGGTCAGCCGACGCGGGTTGCCGTTACGGGTCGCGCGGCATCGCCCGGTTTGGATGTGACGCTCTTTCTCGTCGGACGCGATCGTACGCTGCTGCGGTGTGATGAGGCGATCAAATTCATCGAGCAACGGGCGGCGCAACAATAGTGTGACGCAGTTCACATTTTTGGGGTAGTTGGCCCAAATATGGTGTCGAGATACGTTACACCTTCCGACGACAAGTTGATTGGATTCTTCTTAAGTAATTGTTTTAAAAGGATTCATTGAGTTGGCATGCCGATTGCTTAGTAATAAACCAAGAATGAATGGTTTTTTACTTTTGGAGTCAACTCAATGAAACTAACGAAAACAATTGCTGCGTTTGCAGCCCTGTTTATCGCGACCCAAGCCAACGCAACGCCGATCAACGGTAACGGCTTGCAGAACGGCTTGGACAACATCACTTACGGTTCGCATGACGGCAGCGAAGATGCCGACTTCCGCGACGTCAACGAAGGCCAACTCGCCGGTGACGAGATTTGGACCCTGTCCGATACCAGCATCAGCACCAGCCGCCTGTTGTTTGAATTCGCCGGCTACCGTAATGCCAATACATTCGGTATTTACGACATCTACGACACTGGCAATCGCCTTGAGATCTTCAACGGCGCGGCATCAAGTGGCGCGGCTTCCGTTGTTTTGGGTGCAAACAACCAGTTTGCTGCTTTCGGCATCACGGGTGGCACCTTCGGCGCAGCGACTTTTGCTTCACGTGCATTCGGTTTCTACCTGCAAGGCCCGGGCGGTATCTTTTTCTCACAGAGCAACCGTAACGCTGGCGATGCTGACCATATGGTCACCTTCCAGGGTAATGGTAGCGAATACATCGACACTTACGGCTACCCAACTTTGTTCACTGGCGGCGCACACATTCTTGCTTGGGAAGACCTCCCGATGAGCAATGGTGATGGCGACTACAATGACTTTGTTGTGATGGTCACCGGTGTTACCGCAGTACCGGCTCCTGGTACATTGGCGCTTTTGGGTCTTGGCCTGATTGGCGCTGGTTTCGCGCGCAAACGTGCGTAAGCCATACGCTACGTTTTAAGCTTTCGGGCTTTCCAAAAAACCCCGCTTCGGCGGGGTTTTTTTTGGCCGGAGGATCCTTCCGCTAAGATCGTGATCAGTAGCGCCCAGAAAGCGTCTCAAAAGCGTCCTGTTTATGGTCACCCTAACGCATCACATCACCGAATTTGCTGCGTCTTTTCAGCGGTTTGGCACGACCATCGGTCCTTTTTGGTGGTCCCTTGAAACGGCAATTACTTCGACTACCTCGAAACGTTGTGAAAAAAGATCCGATGCGGCAAGTTCATTATCACTGGGCATGCCGAATGCTCTGATTCAGGGACCATGACTAAAGGCAGTAGCGTATTAGTGAGTCAAGGCGCAAAATAAAGTTTGCAATAAGCTTTAGAGACACCGCCTGTGACCACGCCTTACACCCAGACACCCAAAAATTCGGGCTACCGTTTGAAACGCTACCTGGTGATTTTTGCCATTTTAGGCTTCGCCGTGCTTGTCATGGCCGGGTTGATTCTGTCCAAAAAGGCGCCGGTTAAAAAGCCAAGAGATGTGACGGCGCCATTAGTGGAGACACTGCCCGTCATCGAAGAGACCATCCAGTTTTTTGTAGACAGCCAAGGTGTGGTCGCGCCGCTGACAGAAACCCTGTTAAGTGCGGAAGTGTCCGGTGCGATTGTGGGTTTGTCGGATGCGCTGGTTGCGGGCGGACGATTTTCATCGGGTGACGTTCTATTGCGCATTGATCCGGTGAATTATGAAGTAGCCGTTGAGCGTGCTGAAGCCACGATGGCGCAGCGACAAATAGAATATGACGGCGCGAAACGACTGGGTGAGCAGGGCTACCGTTCGACGGCCGAATTGTCATCGGCAAAAGCCGCTTTGGCAGCCGCCAAGGCAGACGTCGTTCGGGCCAAGCAGGACATGCAGCGGACTGTGGTGCGAGCGCCGTATGACGGCTTGGTGAGATCGAGAAGCACGGACCTGGGTAATTTCGTGAACGTAGGTGCCGAGCTGGCAACCATTTTTGCGACGGATATTGCTGAAGTAAGACTGGCACTGCCAGACGCAGATTTGGCATTTATCGAGTTGCCGTCGATCGGTAGTGAAAAAGCCGGTCCCTCAGTCACGTTGTCGGGTAGTCATCGGGGTGCTGCAGCCGAATGGGTCGCCGACATTGCAAGAACAGAAGGCGTCGTTGATGAACGCACCCGCATGACCTTCGTCGTAGCAAGAGTTCGTGATCCGTATGGTTTATCTAGTCAGGACTCGGTGGCACCGGAATTACCGATGGGCACATTCGTGACGGCACGTATCAATGGCATTGAAGTGTCCGACCTTATCCGTATTCCGCGGGAGTTGGTTCGTGCCAACAATCAGGTCATTTTCGTCGACGAAGATTCGAAACTTCGTTTTCGTAATCTGAATATTCTTCGTACGGATGAACAATACGCGTATGTGAGCGCAGATCAGGTCGTCGAGAACTTATTGCTGGCAACTCGTTTGGAAGCGCCACTCAACGGCATGCTGGTGCGCAGCGGCGATGATGTCGCGGACAAGGCGCCAAAAACGGTTGAGACATCCTCCGGCGAGGGCGCATCGCAGGGAACAGACAAATAATGAACACAGAGTCGCCACAACCTGGACTGATCGCGTGGTTCGCGAACAATGGCGTTGCTGCCAATTTGTTGATGATATTGATCATCGTTTTTGGCGTGGTTTCCGCGTTTCAGATTCGCAAGCAAACAACGCCTGAGTTTGAGCTCAATGCGATTCAGGTCATCGTTCCCTATCCGGGTGCGGCGCCGCAAGAAGTCGAGCAGGGTGTGATTACTAAGGTCGAAGAGGCCGTTCAGGACGTTGCCGGTATCGACGAAATCAACGCCAGTGCCCGTGAAGGCTCTGGCACGTTAACGCTGGATGTGTCGAATGATGCCGATCTAAATCAGGTGATCAGTCAGGTTAAGACGCGCGTTGACGCTATATCCGGTCTCCCCGAACTGACTGAGAAGCCGATCATCGAGAAAATAGAGATTCCGATTCCGGTCATCTTCATTTCGGTTTACGGGGATCTCGACGAGTACGCGAGAAAATCCTTGTCGCGGGATATTCGCGAGGGACTTATTGCGATTCCGGAAGTGAATGATGTCGAGTTGCTGGGCGATCGTGACTACGAGATCAGCATCGAGGTGTCGGAAAGCACCTTGCAACAGTATGGGCTGACAATCTCCCAGATAGCGAACACGCTTCGCAGTGCGTCACGAGATATTCCGGGCGGCACGATTGAGACGGTCGGCGGAGATATATTGCTTCGCACGCAAGGGCAGGCCTATCTCGGGAAAGAGTACGCAGATTTGACGTTGCAGACGTTCGAAGATGGTTCGCGTTTGACGTTGGGTGATATTGCGTCAATTGACGACGGCTTTGTGGACAACGACGGGTTTGGACGATTCAACAAAGAAGCGGTGATTACACTCCGGGTATTGGCCGGTGGTCAGCAGAGTGAGTTGAAGACGGCGGCATTGGTGAAGCAGTTTGTCGCCGATGTTCAGCGACGCTTGCCGGCATCCGTCAAGATCGAAACCTGGGTTGACCGGTCGCGTTACTTGCAGCAGCGTCTGGATATGATGATGGACAACCTGCTACAGGGTGCTGTGTTGGTCTTTATCGTTTTGACGTTGTTCCTGCGATTGAAGTTTGCACTCTGGGTCATCATCGGTATTCCGGTTACTTTTTGCGGTGCGCTATGGTTGATGCCGTACACACCGTGGCCGGTGACCATCAATGTGATTAGTGTTTTCGGGTTTATTCTCGTGCTCGGTATCGTCGTTGACGATGCGATCATCATTGGCGAGAGTATTTACACCAAAGTTCGTGCGGACGGTCACTCGATTGACAATGTGGT
>JBGCGB010000026.1:0-3540 GCA_045110335.1 Woeseiaceae bacterium | reverse complement strand
AGCACTCATTCTGGTTTACCTGACCAGCATCGTGAAGCTGGAGCCCTACGTTGCCGGCATGATCGTGTTTGGCGCGCGTATCGTTGATGCGTTCTGCGATCCATTGATGGGCTGGATCACCGATCGCACGTCGACGCGCATTGGCCGACGTCGGCCTTACCTACTGCTTGGCGCTATCGCTTGCGGTCTGACGTTACCGCTGGTTTATTCCATCCATGTGTTAACGGATGGTAGCAATGCTGCCGTCATTGCCAGTTTGGTACTGATCCTCTACTCGATCGCTTTTACCATTTTCAACGTGCCCTATCTCACGATGCCCGTCGAGATGACGACCGATCGTACTGCCCGCATTCAGATCATGGGCTATCGCGTAGTCTTCATGATGATCGGCGGCATGTTAGGCAATGCCGGGGCACCTTATCTCATCGATCAACTTGGCGGCGGTGCCAATGCGTTTCAGCAGACCGGGATGATCGCCGGCGGGGTGATTTTTCTGTTTATGTTGATTGCTTTTCTGGGCACATCGGGCGCGCGGGCAGCACCCTATGAGAAGACCACCCAGAAACTGAGTGACAACCTGCGCAGCATTGTTGAGAACAAACCTTTCATGACGCTCATCGGCGTCAAGATCCTACAGTTCATTGCCATCGCAGCGGTTTCCAGCACGATTGCGTTTTATGTCACCGTCGTCCTGAAGCAGGACTTCAAACTCTTATCCGTATTTGGCATCACAGTCACCGCCACCATCGTCGTCGCCGTGCCCATTTGGAAACGCATTAGCAATCACATCACGAAATTACGCGGCTTCGTCATCGGCATTATTGGCGAAGTGCTCTCGAGCATGATTTGGCTGATTGCCACCCCCGAAATTTCCTATGAGATCGTAGTGGCACGCGCGATACTCGCCGGCATTTTTGGCTCCGCCATCTTGCTGAACAGTCAGGCCATGTGGCTGGATACGATCGACTACGACTATCGACGAACCGGTTTGCATCGCGAAGGTATGTTCACGTCAATTTATGTCTTTGTTGAGCGACTCGGCTACTCCGTCGGGCCATTAGCCCTTGGCGCGTTGCTGAGTTCAATGGGCTTTGACAAGACGCTACCGCTGAATCAACAACCAGAGAGCGCGGAGCTCGCCGTCTACATCGGCATCGTCTGGATACCAGCTGCGATGTACACTCTGGCCTTGTTACTACTGACGCGTTACAAACTACCGGATACCTTACCGGGTCAGACTGAAATCGATCCTAAGGAGACAACGCTATGAGTATCGACCAACGTGCACGCGCCGGATTGCAGTTCCTTGGGTCCCTGCAAACCTTTTCCTATGATGAACTGTTGCCGATAGCACGCGATGACTTTCAAGCCGAAAATGAGAGTTCGGCGTTGCAAGCAAGTTTCGCCGAAAAGGCGGATAAGCCAACATGGTTGAAACGTCTAGATCAAGCCACGGACATCGCGGAGCGATCCGAAGCCTATCGATTTAACCGCTTCTACCAGCGCTATGTCGCCGAGGAAAACTGGGTTCGATCAATTAGTGGTGTAGAACGAAATCGCGAACACTTTGAGACCTTGCAAGCGGCTCAACCCGAAGTCGATGAGCGCAACCTTAAGCTCGATCCGGAACTGCCTGTACCGGAATACTACGACGGCGTCGAATGGCATCTTCAACCCGGCGGCATGGATGGTTACGACCTGAATGGTCCTGTGGCGTTTGCGGGCTTTATTCCCCATGTATTCGCAAGGGGTGGCTTCGCCGCCGTGGCAACTGGCGATAATTTGTTGCAACAACGCCGCGACGTGATCGCACAATTCCCGAAAGCACATTACAACCGTATTTATGATGTCGGATGCGGCGGTACCGGCACGCTGGGTTTGTGCCGCGAACGTTTCCCCGATGCCGAGCTGGTGGGCGGCGATCTATCTGTGACGGCGCTCAAGGGTGGATTAGCATTCAGCGAGCGCATGAACTGGAACATCGAATTGCGTCAGGAAGATGGGCGGCACACCGCCGAAAAAGACGGTGGTGTAGATGGTGTGATTTCCTATGCTTTGCAGCATGAACTGCCGCCGGAGGTCAGCTACGATATTCTTAAAGAGATGTATCGGATATTGTCCCCGGGCGGCGATATCGTTATTGCCGACCCACCCCCGTTCCGTGCAGTGCCGCCTTTTCAGGCAGCCATTTTGGCGTGGGAAACCACCCATCGGGCAGAGCCTTATTTCGTCGATGCTTGTATCTTCAATCTCGCTGAAGCGCTTACTGATATTGGCTTCATCAATGTCGAAGAATATGCCCTACAGGACAGCAACTATCCGTGGGTGACCAGAGCTACCAAGCCGTCGGTGGAGACCCCGTAATGGCCCGCGATACCAAGCTACCTGACGAAACCTATTTCAGCGCCAAGGAAATTGACGCACTGGCTCGTATGAACACCGAGTTGTTATCCGAACTCTGGATTTTGCGTGACCGGGTGTTGGTGCTGGAGCACTTACTCAGCGAATCTGGCGTGATTGAAGTAGATGCCATTGATCAACATCAACCCTCCGAAGCGCTCACGGAAAAACTGCTAGCCGATCGCGACGGACTCGTCGCCCGCGTCGTAGGCGCACCGCATCGAACATCACTGTCTGTCGACGAGATTAAGAAACAGCGTTAACTAGCAGCCGGCCGCACGCGTACCGGCCAACCGGCCGAAGGTGGTCGCCGTCAACAAACCATTGCCCGCCATGTAACCCGAACTACCGGAGCCGGACACACCGCGCGCGGCACCACCACCGGCAAACAAGTTAGGTAGTGCGGAGCCGTCCGTGCGCAATACCTGCCCGTGCCCATCAACATCCAGTCCGCCTTGCGTATGGAATAACGCGCCGGTCACTTTCACGGCATAGTATGGGGTCGATAGCGGTGACCGATCCGCAAATGTTCTGCCAAATTCGCAAGCCTCGCCGGACGCCGTCAAAGCCGCGACCCGCTCGAGCGTCTCTTGCAACGCACGCGGCGGCAGCCGGGTGGCCTCGCATAGCTCGTCAAGACTATCGCCGCGGCGAATCGCTTTCTGCGCCATCGCATCCCGATAGTCGTCAAACTCTTGCATCAACGTATGCAAGCGCTCATCGTAAATGGTCCACGCCACATGCTCTGGCTGTGCAACAACCTCGACGGCCTGCTCTGAATAGCCTTTGGACTCGTTCGAAAAACGTTGGCCGTTAATATTCACCTGGAAACCGCCTTCCATAATGACCGGCCAAAGGATTGGCACACCTTGCCCGACCGCAAGCCCGCCATGTCCCTGATAGGCATGAATATCTTTGATTCCGGCGCCGAGTTCTGTACCCCAGTCTATCGCCTCACCCTTGTTGCCAGGGTGCCCGAAAAACTCTGCATCAGCGATCTCGGGAATGTACTTCGACACCAGTTCGGGATTACCTGCAAAACCACAACAAGCAAGCACCATGGCACGACATTCCAAATCTTCAACCGCGCCATCCGGTCTTTGGCAACGCAGACCGCAAACCCGCCCGTTTGAATCCGCA
>JBGCGB010000025.1:0-23991 GCA_045110335.1 Woeseiaceae bacterium | reverse complement strand
AAGAACGGTAAACGAACCGTGACGGTTTCCTCTGACCTTGATGTCACCCGGGTTCAACCAGGTAAGGTCATTAAGGAAATCGGTGAGAATGTCATTCCGGAGATTTTGGCGCGTTATTCCGGCGTCACTTATTCACTGGAGGGTGCCAGCAAGGACGAGCAAGAATTGATCCGTAATTTCACGTTAGCGTTCTTCGCTGCGCTGTTCTTGATCTATGCGTTGATTGCGATTCCGCTTCGTTCGTATTCACAACCCATCATCATCATGTCCGTGATCCCCTTCGGTTTCATTGGTGCGGTGATTGGGCACTTGTTGCTCGGCAAAGCCGTCAGTATGTTTTCGTTGATCGGGTTGCTGGCGCTGGCTGGCGTCGTGGTAAACGACAGTTTGATCATGATCGATTTCGTCAACAAGGCCCGGCGACGCGGCTTGTCGGCGCAAGATGCCGTCATTGAATCGGGCAAGGCACGATTCCGGGCAATCATCCTGACGTCGATTACGACGGCTGCAGGCTTGGTGCCAATTATGTTCGAGCAAAGCTCGCAAGCCCAATTTGTGATCCCGATGGCGATATCACTGAGCTTCGGCATTTTGTTCGCTACTCTGATTACGCTGATTCTGGTACCGGTGCTGTATTTGCTCTTGTTGGACTTCAAACGGAATCTGAAGCGGATGCGAGAATGGCTGATGGGCCGGTCGCCTGTTTACCGCGCGAACTAAGCTCACGTTATCCGGCTTTTGTCCTGCATGCGGTGACACAACCCGATAGTATTCACCGATGAAAATCTTGACGACGGGTGTGTTTGTGCTGGCGGCCATTGCGTTGGCCGGTTTGCTTTGGATTGGCCGCGAGATTCCGGTGAAGGCCGTTGTGCCGCCACCAGATACCTTGGCGGTTTTTGATAACCCGGCTTTTGGTCTTCCGGACGGTTGGCAATGGGACGAGTTCGTCACGCCGGCTGGGAAGATTCGCTGGGGACGGACAGATCCCGAAGCGCCGAAAGGGACGGTGTTTTTTCTGACGGGTCTATCGGCACCGCTCGAAGTCTATTTCGAATCTTTCAGTCGCTTTCGGGACGAGGGCTACTCGGTGATTGCGATGGATTGGCCCGGCCAAGGCGGTTCCAGTCGTGGCTCACAACACCCCACCAAGATCCATGCTGTTTCGTTGGACGGCCATGTTGAAGCGGCAGCGATGTTGTCCGCTGCAGTGATTGAGCCAGGCGCGTCGAATTTTTTGGTCGGGTTATCAATGGGTGCCCAATTGGGCGCACGCGTAGCTGCCGAATCGCCGGACCGGTTTGACGCTGCTGCCCTGATAACACCGGCGTTCGCGATCTATGGAGGGCGTCCTACGGCGACGGACCGGTTTGTTTTGACGGCGTTACGGCGTATGGGCCTAGGTCAGCGTTTTGCCCCGGGTTCCCGAGACTGGCAATTCGAGATGGATGTTTACAACTTAGAAGCAAGCGATTGCAGCCATCCGAACCCGCGTACACAAATTTGGCAGGCGTCGATGGTTCGCGATCCGAGCATTAAGGTCGGCGGCATGACGAGCGCATTCATTTTGGCGCTCGCGGACTCGGCCGACATCGCGCATTCCGATGCCGTGCTGTCACAGCTCACCATGCCCATTTGGATGCCGGTAGCTAGCGCCGATGTTTTTGTGGATAACGCCGTCGCTGAGGAGGCCTGTTCAATGCTGGCGGATTGTCAGCCGCAAACTTATGAAGGGGCAAAGCATTGCTTGTTTGAGGAATCGGATGCGTTTTATCAACCCTTCATGAATGATCTGGTCGGTTTTTTGAACGCCCAATTGGCCGTGACCGCGCAGTGATTGACGAAGAGAGCACCTCGCCACCACAAGGTTGGCGCGCTTGGCGATGGCGCATCGCGATCATGTTGTGTCTGATCACGACGATTAACTATATCGATCGGCAAGCCTTTGCGTTCGCGGCGCCTTCGCTTCGGGAAGTATTCGGATTTACCAATTCGGACTTCGGGACATTTGCGCTGGCTTTCCTGCTGGCCTATGGCGTTGGTCAAATCATTGGTGGCCGGATCGTTGATCGATTTGGTGTGAGACGGGTGTTCTCATGGGCCGTCATTGTTTGGAGTCTTGCTGGCATCGCCCATGCATTCGGTCAAGGCGTCCGGAGTTTCGTAGCTGCACGCGTGTTCCTGGGAATCGGCGAGGCCATCAATTTCCCGGCGGCATTCAAGGCGGTCGCGGAATGGTTTCCGAAACAAGAACGTGCGTTGGCGGTTGGTTTTGTCACATTGGGCGTCGGTTTCGGTGCAATCGTCACGCCGCCCCTGGTCGGCTGGCTAATCTTGAGTTTTGGCTGGCAGACCGCCTTCATTGTTCCCGGGCTGCTCGGATTCGTCTGGCTTATTTTTTGGTGGCGTTTTTATCGTTCGCCGGCTTCGCATGGGTTAGTCAGTAGTGTGGAGCAGCACTACATTCATCAAGGGCAAGACGATAACGATGGTCCGGCATTGGCTTGGAAGGATTTTTTCCGATATCGAGTGACCTGGGGTTTGATGCTGAGTCGGTTTGTCGCCGACGGCGCTTTTTATTTCATTCTATTCTGGCTGCCACTCTATCTGATGGATGCACGTGGTCTCGATCTGAAAGCGATTGCCGTATTTGCCTGGTTACCATTTGTATTCGCGGATGTGGGCAGTTTTGCCGGGGGATGGGCGTCCAGCAAATTGGTACAGGCAGGGTGGTCAGTTGATCGTGCTCGAAAAACGATGATATGGCTGGGCGCCATCATGGCCACGGCGGCACTACCGGCCGCCCTAACCGGATCGACGATTGGTTGTTTCGTTTTAATCTGCATCACGATGTTTGCCATTCAGTTCAAGCAAGCCAACTTGTTTACATTGCCTTCCGATTTATTTCCGGCGCGCGATGTCGCGACGATTTGGGGTTTGTTTGGTGCCGCCGGCAGTATCGGTGCTGCGCTGTTTGGCAAGTGGACCGGATTTTTGATTGACACCATTTCTTACACACCGGTTTTCGTGATCGTCGCTGGAATGCACCTCTTGTCGGCGTTGATTGTTACCCTTGTTATCCCGAACATCGAACAGCAGCATCTAACGCGCGGGGAGTTGATCCGTTGAATCAGGAATTTATTTTTCTAATGAGCGCCCCCGATCAGCCCGGCATTCTTGCTGGTGTCGCGGCGGCAATCGCTTCCGCGGGCGGTGATATTCGTGACGCCGCGTCTTTCGGTGATCATGATGCCGGACAGTTTTTTTTACGGATTCATCTGGCGGTTGCCAATCACGGTCACGAGGCCTCAATGCGGCAAGCGCTGCTCGCGACCCAGGCGCGTTTCGAAGGTAACGGGACGCTCCATGCGTTATCGAAGCGACAGCGTGTGATGATTGCTGTTTCGAAATTCGACCATTGCTTAAGCGATTTATTGACGCGCTTTCGGAAAGGCCGGTTCAATGCGGATATTCCATTGGTGGTTTCGAATCACGAAGACACGCGTGATCTAGTGGAGTGGCATGGGATCGAGTTTGTTCATCTGCCAGTGACACCCGACACCAAGGCAGAGCAAGAGGCTTCGTTGCGAGCGCTGATCGAACAACATCAAGTTGATTTGGTGGTGCTAGCGCGTTACATGCAGATACTGTCACCGGCACTCTCGGCCGACTTGTCGGGTCGTTGCATTAATATTCACCATTCGTTCTTACCCAGTTTCAAAGGTGCGCGACCCTATGCCCAAGCGCATGAGCGTGGCGTCAAATTGATTGGTGCGACTGCGCACTATGTCACCGATGATCTCGATGAGGGGCCGATCATTGAGCAGGATGTGCGACGCGTAACGCACGCAACGCGCGCCGAAGAAATGGCGGAGATCGGACGGGAAATTGAAAGTAGCGTGTTGGCACGCGCCGTCCGCTGGCATTTGGAACGTCGCGTGTTGTTCAACGGTCGCAAGACTGTGGTGTTTTCCGGTTAGCTTCTACGCGCCAGGATTTTCCGGGCCTGTTTGAGATGCGGCCGGTCGAGCATTTGACCGTTAAGCTGAACCGCACCGGCTGTTGGTGCTTTTTCAAACGCAGCTAAAACGGCTTCGGCATGGGCCAGCATCGAATCGCTAGGGTGATAAACGTCGTGGATGATTGGCACTTGTGCAGGATGGATCGCGAGAACGCCGTCAAAACCGTCTCGCACAGCCGCTTCGTTGTGTGTGGTCATGATTTCTGTACTTCGGAAGTCGCTGCATAATGTGTCTATGGCGAGTACGCCGTGACGTTTTGCTGCCAACAAGGTTTGCGTACGGGCAAACTCAAACGTAGGTAGCCACTCGCCGCGCTCGTTCTTGTTAGTCGTTGCGCCAAGTTCTGCGGACAGGTCTTCGCCGCCCCAGGTTAACCCGATAACACGTTCGGGGATGGTGTCGAGCGTTGGCAAGGCGGCGGTCATTGCCGCGGTTTCCGTGACTAGTGCGATGACTTTGGTGCTGCCCGTTGCTCGTCCCGCCTTGTTCTCTAAGTCCGAAAGGTAAGCGTCGAGGTCAAACAAATCTTTCGCGCCCATGACCTTGGGTTGCATAATGATGGCGGGCAAATTATAGGCCAAAGCGGCGAGATCCTGTTTCGCATCATCAGTCTGCCAGGGATTGATGCGAACACAGATCGATGTTTGTTGCTTTACCACGCTGGAAACGATTAAGCGTGCCTCCGTCCGGGCATTGGGTAACACGGCATCTTCAAGATCAAGAATGATGACGTCGGCATTCAACGTCAGCGCTTTCTGAATCTTCTTCTCGCTATCGCCGGGCACAAACAGCCATGATCGGAATTGACTCATGAGGCGGCCGCGCGCTTGACCAGCATTGCCGTTCGTTTAATCGTGCACACAAGAACGTCATCTTGGTTGTAGACCCGGTGCAGGAACGTCACGATGCCGGCATTGGGACGCGACTTACTTTCGCGTCGGTCAATGACTTCGGTCTCTACGTGCAAGGTATCGTTGATAAACACCGGTTTCGGGAATGTCATCTCTCCAAATCCAAGATTCGCGACTAGCGTGCCGAGGGTGGTGTCTTCGACTGAGACACCCGTTGCAAATGACACGGTGTACAAGCTGTTGACGACACGCTGCCCAAACTCGGTGCGTTTGGCATATTCGGCGTCCAGATGAAGCGGCTGCGGGTTATGTGTGATTGCACAAAACAACACATTGTCGGACTCGGTCACCGTTCGACGTAAGCCGTGGCGAATGGTTTGTCCAATCGACGTATCATCGTAATGTAGTCCTGGCATGGCTCGACTCCCCTTTGATTATGAGTTGGCGAAAAGTTCGCGACCGATCAGCATGCGGCGAATTTCAGAGGTGCCGGCGCCAATTTCATAGAGTTTGGCATCGCGCAGTAGTCGTCCGGTGGGGTACTCGTTCGTATAACCATTGCCCCCTAACGCTTGAATCGCTTGCAAAGCAATTTGAGTCGCTTGCTCAGCGGTGTACAGGATAACGGCAGCCGCATCGGCACGGCTAGTTTTGCCCAGGTCACAAGCTTTGCAAACCGCATACAAATAACCACGAGAGGCATTGAGGACCGCATACATATCAGCGATTTTTCCCTGCATCAATTGAAACTCGCCAATCGCTTTACCGAATTGTTTTCGTTCATGGATATAAGGTAGCACCACATCCAATGCTGCTTGCATAATGCCGACCGGGCCACCGGCCAATACGGCACGCTCATAGTCAAGTCCGGACATGAGTACTCGTACGCCGCCATTGAGTTCGCCAAGAATGTTGTCGGCGGGGACGCGGCAGTCTTCAAAGACCAGTTCACAGGTATTGGAGCCTCGCATGCCTAGCTTGTCCAGTTTTTGGGCGCGGCTGAATCCGGGCGTGTCGCGGTCTACGATGAAGGCGGTGATGCCGTGTGAGTGAGCGGCGGGATCTGTCTTTGCATAGATAACGAAGGTTTGGGCGTCCGGTCCATTGGTGATCCACATCTTGTTGCCGTTTAGGACGTAATCATCGCCGTCCGCTACCGCGCGCAGAGACATGCTGACAACGTCCGACCCGGCACCGGGTTCCGACATGGCCAATGCACCGATGTGTTCGCCGGAACAAAGCTTCGGTAGATAGCGGGCTTTTTGTTCTGCAGAACCGTTTCTGAAAATTTGATTCACACACAGATTGGAATGGGCGCCGTACGAAAGTCCCACTGAAGCTGATGCTCTGGAAATTTCTTCCATCGCCACAGCATGCGCCAGATAACCAAGATCGCTGCCGCCGTATTCTTCGCTGACAGTGATGCCGAGCAATCCCATATCACCCAATTTTTCCCACAGTGTGTTCGGGAATTCATTGCTGCTATCGATCTCAGCCGCGAGTGGTGCGATTTCGTCCGCGGCAAACTGCGCAACGGATTCACGCAACATGTCGATATCATCGCCTAAAGAAAAGTCCAACATAGTTATCCTTCCGCATTCGGTTGAATGGTCATCAAGATCTGGCCGCCATCGACAAGATCGCCTTCCTGGTTCATTTGTTCCGAGACCGTGCCGTGGACGCCTGCCTTGATGGCATGCTCCATTTTCATTGCTTCAACAATGATGACGGTGTCGTCCGGTGTCACGTTGGCGCCAACCGCCTGGGCGATCTTGACGATCTTCCCGGTCATCGGTGCACGGATGTTGCCATCACCTGTCTTGGCTTCGGATGCGCCGGTGTCTGCAATGACTTCTTTGAACAGAAAATGTCCATTGAGTCCCGACACCAAAACCGCATTTTCGGTATTGACGATTTGGCGGGAATACTGGCGGTCATTGATCAGCAATTTGTTATCTTGCCGACACACGAGATCGTGACGTTCAGTTCCGACGTCAACACAAGTGATCTTGTGGTCTTCCAGCCGTAGTGTGATCTGCTGTTGTTCGTCATTGTGTTCGATCGCCATCGGGATCGTCGCTGTAGCATTCATTCTCCAACCGCTAAATTGCGCCCAAAGACTATTTTCCGGCGACGCTTTTCTCCTTCGCGCGTCGATCGCGACGGCGGCGTGAATCCACTCGATTGCGGTCGGCGCCTCCGGTCTCAAAGCAGCTTCATGTAACGGAATGTATGCCGTCGTCGGTATGTCCTGAGAGAAGTCGGGTTCACGGAAAATACGCATCAAGAAGTCGATGTTGTTCTTTGGTCCGAGTAACTGGCTTTGAGCCAGTGCCATGTGCATATCGCGAATAGCAGATGCCCGGTCCACAGCATGAACGACGAGCTTCGCGATCATCGGGTCATAAAAGACACTAATCAGATCACCGCTGCGAACGCCGGTTTCGACGCGAAGATCTTGGCTTGTCTTAGGAAAACTAAGTGATGCAATTTGGCCGCTATCTGGCAAAAACTCATTATCCGGATCTTCGGCATAAATCCGACATTCCAGTGCATGGCCATGTCGTTGGATGTCCGCTTGTGACTTCGGTAGCGGTTGGCCGTCGGCGACCTTGAGTTGCCATGAGACGAGATCCTCATTGGTGATCATCTCCGTGACAGGGTGTTCGACTTGGAGTCTTGTGTTCATTTCCATGAAGTAGAACTGCTGATCTTCGTCCAAAAGGAATTCGACGGTTCCGGCGCCCACATAGTCGATGGCTTTGGCGGCAGCGATCGCGGCATCGGCCATGGCAGCCCGGACCTCCGGGGATAGACCCGGCGCAGGTGCTTCCTCGATGATCTTCTGGTGTCTGCGTTGTATCGAGCAATCACGATCAAACAAGTGCACCGTATTGCCATGCGTATCGGCGAACACCTGCAATTCAATATGACGTGGCGATGTCAGGTACTTTTCCACGAGCATATGATCGTCGCCGAAGCTCGCCATCGCCTCACGTTTGGCGGCGGCTAACGCTTGCGTGAAATCGTCGGCGCTGGCGACAACGCGCATACCTTTACCACCGCCACCGGCCGCAGCCTTCAACAAGACCGGGTAACCAATGTCCTTCGCGGCTTCGCTCAGAATGGATGGCGATTGATCATCGCCGTGATAGCCCGGCAATAACGGTACGCCGGCCTTTGACATGATCGCTTTTGCAGCGGATTTGGAACCCATCGCTTTGATGGAGTGACTTCGCGGTCCGACAAACCGAATATCATTTTTCTCGCAAGCGTCTGCGAACGCCGCATTCTCGCTAAGAAATCCGTAGCCGGGGTGGATGGCATCCGAGCCGGTTTCCAAAGCGGCAGCAATGATCTTGTCGACGTCCAGATAGTTTGAAGCCGCATCACTTCCGCCCAGTGAAATTGAGGTATCCGCCATCGTGACATGCATCGCATTGGCGTCGATGTCGCTATACACCGCGACGCATTCAATGCCTTCGGATTGAGCGGTACGCATAATGCGGCAGGCGATCTCGCCGCGATTGGCAATCATTAGTCGTCTCATCATTACATCCGGAAAACGCCGAAGCGTGTGTCGTCAATCGGCTTATTCAAACTAGCGGATAATGCGAGACCAAGAACGTCTCGGGTATCGGCGGGATCAATGACGCCATCGTCCCAGAGTCGTGCCGAGGCGTAGTAGGGGTGTCCCTGTTCTTCGTAGCCATCAACAATAGGTTGCTTGAACGCTTGCTCGTCGCTTTCGCTCCAGGATTCACCTTGGCGATCTTTTTGGTCACGCTTAACTTGTGCCAGTACGCTCGCCGCTTGTGGGCCGCCCATGACCGAGATTCGGGCGTTAGGCCACATAAACAGGAACCGGGGATCGTATGCGCGTCCCGCCATGCCATAGTTGCCGGCGCCAAATGACCCGCCGATGATCACGGTTAGTTTTGGCACTGCTGCACAGGCCACCGCATTGACTAATTTGGCGCCATCTTTCGCGATGCCGCCAGCCTCATATTGTTTGCCGACCATGAACCCCGTGATGTTTTGCAGAAAAATCAGCGGGATCTTTCGCTGGCAGCAGAGTTCAATAAAGTGTGCGCCTTTAAGTGATGATTCACTGAACAAGATGCCATTGTTTGCAATGATGCCGACGGGGTAGCCATGCAGATGGGCGAATCCGCAAACCAGTGTCGTACCATACAAGGGCTTAAACTCGTGGAAAGCAGAATCGTCGACGATTCGTGCGATCACTTCGCGCACATCGTAGGGTGTTTTCAAATCTGACGGGACGACACCGTAAAGACTGTCCTTTGAGAACCGAGGCGGTAACACGGGGCGTTTGGCGACAACGTTGGGTTTGGTTTTGTTGAGTCGAGCGATCGATTCCCGGGCAAGCTGCAATGCATGCTCATCGTTTCTCGCGTAGTGATCGGTAACACCGGATTCCCGGCAGTGAACATCGGCACCGCCGAGTTCTTCCGATGTGACTTCTTCGCCAGTCGCCGCTTTTACCAAAGGCGGCCCGCCCAGAAAAATAGTGCCTTGATTAGCGACGATGATCGACTCATCGGCCATCGCGGGCACATAGGCGCCCCCCGCTGTGCAAGAGCCCATTACGACGGCGATTTGTGCAATGCCTGCTGCTGACATTCTCGCCTGGTTGAAAAAGCAGCGCCCGAAGTGAAGTCGATCAGGGAAAATCTCATCCTGCATGGGCAGGAATGCGCCGCCTGAATCGACCAGATAAATGCACGGCAACTGATTTTCCGCAGCGATATCCTGAGCTCGTAAATGCTTCTTGCCGGTTAGCGGATAATAAGTTCCACCTTTTACCGTGGCATCGTTGGCGATGATGACGCATTCGACGCCGCTCACCTGGCCAATGCCCGTGATGATGCCGGCGGCAGGGACGGCATCATCGTAGACGTCTATTGCCGCTAATTGGCTGAATTCCAGAAATGCCGTACCAGGATCAATCAAGCGATCGATACGGTCTCTGACCAATAGCTTGCCGCGCGATTGATGGCGCGCTTGGCGTGCTTCGCCGCCACCGAGACGAATAGTCTCCAGCGTGTTTCTCAAGTCCGAAACAAGTGCTTTCATCGCCAGGTGATTCGCTTTGAATTCATCGGATTGCGGATTGCATTGTGACGCTAAGACTGGTGTCATGATTTTTCCTCTAGCGCATGGCGGCAGGATTGTTCCACGCTTGCCAGATCCGACAGCGTCGCTTTCAGGTCAGCTGCCTGCTGCTCCAATTGCTGACGGCGTTCCGCCAGTGTCTGAAGCAAGACACGCAGCTGGCGCTTGCTGCCTTCCGGTGCGTTGTATAGGTCAATGATTTCGGCGCTCTGCGTCAGCGTTAGCCCCAGCCGTTTTCCGCGCAGGATGAGTCGAAGGCGAACGCGATCCTCACTGCTGAAATACCGGACGCGTCCGATTCGGCGGGGCGACAATAGGCCTTTCTCTTCATAGAAGCGAAGCGTACGCGTGGTGACATCAAACTCGGATGACAGATCACTGATTGAATACTCGCGGTTTAACGTGGCTGTTTTCATGGCTCGGGATGCTAGCTTACGTTTACGTTAACGTCAATTGATAATGATCGAAAATGTGACCCGGATTCAGGTCGTGTTTTCCGGATGACGATTCTCGTGTTCGCTGCCATACTGGTTTTCTTTTTGCTGGGAAAACGCTGATGTCGATGATCGTCAATCGCCGCGATATAGATTTCTATTTTTACGACATGTTTGGCTTGGACCGATTACTCGGTCATGAGCGCTACTCGGACTACGATCGCGAAACGGTCGAAGCCGTAATGGATAGTGCCCAGCAGCTGGCGGAGGAGTTGTTCTATCCGTTCGCCCAAAAGCTGGATGCCAATGAGCCGATTTTCGTCGATGGCAAGGTAGAGATCATTCCGGAGGTGAAGACGGCGCTTGATGCATTTTCCGCAGCCGGATTTATCGCGGCCGGTTTCGATCAGGAAAGCGGTGGTATGCAGCTGCCGACGATGGTCAATAACGCGGTGAGCGCTATGTTTACTTGCGCGAATACCGCAGCGGCTAGCTACGCTTTTCTGACCTCAGCCAATGCCCGCATGTTGCAGGCTTGCGCTAGTCCCGAGTTGATTGAGCGTTTCCTGCCGCCGATGCTTGAGGGGCGGTGGTTTGGCACGATGTGCCTATCTGAAACACAAGCAGGTTCCTCACTAGCGGATATCAAAACTTCGGCGACGCCGCGTGAAGATGGTGGTTATTCGCTCGTGGGTTCAAAGATGTGGATCTCCGGTGGTGAGCAGTCGATCAGTGAGAATATTGTTCATATGGTACTCGCCAGACTGCCTGATGCACCGCCAGGCGTTCGTGGCATTTCATTATTCCTGGTGCCTAAAATCCGGGTCAATGCGGATGGGTCGCTCGGAGAATGGAATCACATCGCGCTGGCGGGGCTTAACCACAAGATGGGTCACCGTGGCACGACCAATTGTTTGCTGAACTTTGGAGAAACCGGTGAAAGTATCGGGTATCTCGTGGGCGAAGAAAATCAGGGCCTCGCCAATATGTTCCATATGATGAATGACGCAAGAATTGGCGTCGGTTTATCGGCCGTTATGAGTGCGCTAGGAGGGTTTCTGTATTCGCTGGATTACGCAACGGAGCGGCTGCAAGGTCGCAAAGCATCGGCCAAGAGTCCTGAACTGCCGCAAGTGCCGATCATTGAGCACACCGATGTGAAGCGCTTGTTGATGACACAGAAAGTCTTCGTTGAGGGAGGGCAGGCACTCATTTATTACTGCAGTAGTTTGCTTGACCGCAAAGCCGTTGCTACGTCCAAAGAAGAGGCGCAGCGCATCGACTTGTTGTTGGAGTTGATGACGCCGGTGGCCAAATCCTGGCCGTCGGAATATTGCCTCGAAGCGAACAAGTTGGCGATTCAGGTTCTCGGTGGTTATGGCTACACGCGCGACTACCCGGTTGAGCGACTTTATCGCGACAACCGCTTGAATCACATCCACGAAGGTACGCATGCCATTCATGGGCTCGACATTCTGGGGCGAAAAGTCAGGTTGGCGAACGGCGCGGCGATGGATCTGTTACATGCCGAAATGCAGGTAACGATTGACCAGGCGCTAGCTAGTGAAGACTTGAAACCATTTGCCGAATCGCTGATGGCCGCATGGCAAAAAGTTCGTGAGACTGTGGATATCGTTGTTGCTGCAGACGACAAGGACTTAGGGCTTGCGAATGCAACCCTGTTCCTTGATGCCTTCGGTCATGTGGTCGTCGGATGGCTGTGGTTGTGGCAGGCAATTGCCGTGTCGAACGATCAAGACGATGATTTTGCGACCGGCAAGCGGCTCGCCTGTCAGTTCTTCTATCGTTATGAGCTGCCGAAAGCGATCACTGAGCTAGGTCTGGTTGCTGAACTGGATTCAACTTGTATGACATTGACCGCGGGACAATTGTCGAATCAAAGCCAATAACTTGTGGTTTTTTCCCGACAATTTTCGGTGAAAATTTAGGGACTTATGCAAACTATGGTTGGTAATTTGCGAAGTGTGCCCTATAATTCGGTCTTCTCTGAGTAATTGGTGTCCGATTACTTAATCTTTTTTTACTCGTACCCCCGGGGGAAATTATGCGGATTAACAAGATGTTAAGACGTGCAGTTGCACTAGCGTGTGCAGTTAGTGCGAGCATGTTTGCAGGTCAAGCCGTTGCGCAATCAGAGCCATTTTTGGAAGAGATTGTCGTCACCGCAACAAAGCGTGAACAAACGTTGCAAGAAGTACCCATTGCGGTTTCTGTGACCAGCGCAGAAACGATCGACAATGCCAAAATTCTTGATGTACTGGATCTACAATCGGTTATCCCTTCATTGCGGGTTGACCAGCTTCAGTCATCTCAAAATACGAACTTCGTCATTCGCGGATTCGGTAATGGCGCAAACAACCCGGGCATTGAGCCTTCGGTTGGTGTCTTCATCGATGGCGTCTATCGTTCACGTTCAGCATCAGCTTTGGCTGACCTGCCGAACCTGGAGCGTGTAGAAGTCCTTCGCGGTCCGCAAAGCACGTTGTTCGGTAAGAACGCGTCGGCTGGTGTGATCAGTGTCGTGACACGTGCACCGCAGTTTGAACGCGAAGGTTCTGCTGAAGTGATCTTCGGTAACTTTGGTCAGACCGTCGTCAAAGCCGACATCACCGGGCCATTGAGTGACAGTGTCGCTTTCAGTCTCGCAGCCAACTACAACTCACGTGACGGTTACTTCGATAACATCGCTGACGGTTCAGAAGTGAACCAACGCGACCGTTATGGCGTTCGCGGTCAGTTGTTGTTCCAGCCTAGCGACAGCTTCTCATTGCGCTTCATCGCTGACATCGACGAAATCGACGAGACCTGCTGTGGTACCTCGAACCTCGTTAACGGCCCGACCGGTGGCGCGATCTTCGCACTTGGCGGTGCATTGGTTCCGGAGGATGCGTTTGCTTATCAAACCGCACTGAATACGGCGCCAACTAACGAAATTGAAAACAGCGGTATTTCGATGCAGGCCGATTGGGACTTTGAGAACTTCTCATTGGTTTCTATTACGTCGTTCCGCACCCAGTCACTGGTTTCTGACGGCGACGTCGATTTCACCAGTGCTGACCTGGTCGCTAACAACCAGAACGATTGGGACATCGATACCGTCACACAAGAGATTCGTCTGCAAGGCACTTTTGGTGATTCTGCTGACTGGATGATCGGCGGCTTCTACTTCAGTGAAGAAGTCGAGTACAACAGCGGTTTGCAATATGGCACGGCGTTCCGTGGTTATGCAGATTTGTTGTCAGCCGGTGCGGTCACCGCGACAGAAGGCGCGCTGGGTCTACCAGCGGGTACGTTCTTCGCGCCAGGCACAGGTATCGTTGATACGGCCGGTCAAGACGATACGGCGCTCTCAATCTTCGGTACTTACGATTGGTACATGACAGATCGCGCGACATTGACGCTTGGTCTGAACTACACATCGAACGAAAAAGAAGCGTTTGCGAATCAGGTCAACACCGATACGTTCTCGCAACTGGATTTTGTTCAGGTCGGCTTCGCCGGTGCCTTCCAGGCACTGACCGGCGGCCAAGCGCCAACGCCAGCTAACTTCGCGCTGTTCCCGGCTCAGTTCGCTCAAGCGCAAGCGATTAGCACCACAGCATGTTCGGCGGCCAACCCGCCTCCGGGCTGTAACCAGCTGCTTGGTCTGCAACCGTTACAATTCTTGCCACCGTTCCTCGGTTACCCGAACGCGGTTGAGAATGGTGAAACTGACGACAGTAAAACCACGTACACCGTTCGCTTCGCTTATGACGTCAATGATTCATTGAACGCCTACATCAGCGCAGCAACGGGCTTCAAAGCTTCGTCCTGGAACCTGTCACGCGATGCACGTCCTTTCGCTGCAGATTTGCCGGCGCTCACGGCTGCGGGTCTGACCGTGCCGAACCTGACAACCGGTTTCCGGTTTGCAGATCCGGAAGAAGCGGAAGTCATCGAGCTTGGCTTGAAAGGCCAGTTTGATCGCGGTGCATTCAACGTAGCCGTCTTCAACCAAAGCATCGAAGGCTTCCAGTCGAATGTCTTCAACGGCACAGGCTTTGACCTCGTGAATGCGGGCGAGCAGTCTACGAAAGGTCTTGAGTTCGATATGTCTTTGTATCCGACAGATGCTTTGGAGCTGACCTTCGCAGCAACCTTGCTGGATGCTAAATACGATTCGTTCCCGAACAGTGGTCAAGGTGATCTGACTGGCGCAACACCTTCCGGTATTCCCGAGTTTGCTTCAGCAACGACGGCAACGTATCGCTGGGACTTCGCTAACGGTAGCAACGCGTTCATTCGCGCTGAGCATGTTTATGAAAGCAGACATCAAATTGTCGACAACGTGCCGGAAGATATTGCGGCTCGTGAAGTCAGCATGATTAATGCAAGCATGGGCTATCGCCTCGTATCAGGTTGGGATTTCACGCTTTGGGCGCGTAACCTCAACAATGAAACGTACCTGATCAGCACCTTCCCGACGGTTGCGCAGGCCGGAAGCTTTAACGGCTACCCGAACCCGCCACGCACCTACGGTTTGTCAATTCGCAAAGTCTTCTAAGACTTTTTGAATCTGATCTAGAAGAGCGTCGACAGAGCAATCTGTCGGCGCTTTTTTTATGCCTTTCTGGAATTCAATGCGTCGGGTTCTGAGAGTGCTATGATCTTTGTGCAGTAACGGCGACCGGCGAAGAGGGGGCTCTTGATGATCGTAGTTCGGAAAGAGAGCGACATGGGGTGTCGTTTGAGAGACCAAGCATGACTGAGCGCGGCAAAATCGATGCGCCTGTATCGGCGCCTTATCCATCGCGCCTGTACTCATGGTATGTCGTTGTCGTTCTTACCATCATCTATGTTTTTTCTTACATCGATCGACAGATACTAAGCTTGATGGTGTCCGACCTGAAAACCGGACTGAATCTCGAACATGATTGGCAAGTCGGCTTCTTGATGGGTCCCGCCTTTGCCATTTTCTATACCTTGTTTGGTATACCGTTTGGACGTCTTGCGGATCGTGTCAGTCGCAAAGGGCTCATTGCTTTCGGATTGACCGTCTGGAGTCTGATGACGGCTGCTTGCGGTTTTGCCAAGAATTTTACGACGATGGCGTTGTTGCGCGTCGGTGTCGGTTCCGGCGAAGCTTCTTTGTCTCCTTCGGCTTACTCCATCATCGCCGATTATTTTCCGCCTAATAGAATGGCCCGGGCTATTGCTTTTTATGGCATGGGCATCTACCTCGGTGGCGGTATGGCCTACCTCATCGGCGGGCGCGTCGTCGCGATGGTCCGGGATTCAGCGCCGTGGGTCATTCCCTCTGTTGGGGTTGTCGCTCCCTGGCAAAAAGTCTTCTTGATTGTCGGATTGCCGGGGCTCGTCTTGCTGCCTTTACTTTGGTTAACGATACGGGAACCGCGCCGGCGGGGCTTGCTAAAAACAGGGCAACCGGCTGAAAAAGGGTTGCCGTTCTCTCAGGTGTTCGCTTACTTGCGAACCGAGTGGCGCACTATCGCAACGCATAACGTTGGCTTCGCGCTACTCGCGTTTTCAAGCTACGGCACCTCCGCCTGGTTGCCGGAAGTCTTTAAGCGTGTCCATGGTTGGGGGTCGGCTGATTTCGGTTTGGTATATGGCCTGATCGTGATTCTTTGTGGCAGCGCCGGTGTTTTGTCTGGCGGGTTTATTGCCGATTGGTTGTCACAGCGCGGCTATCGGGATGCAAAAATTCGTGTAGGTTTCATTGCAGCGTGGATTTGGTTTCCGACCGGTATTCTGTTTCCGTTGGTGACCAACGATGTTATAGCGATGGTTCTGGTGGCACCCACTGTTTTTTTTGCGGCGATGCCATTTGGGGTAGCGCCAGCCGCTATCGCTGAACTGATGCCCAACAATCTGCGCGGCCAAACTTCTGCGATCTATCTATTCGTGATCAACCTGATTGGACTGGCGATCGGTCCGTTGGTGCTCGCGCTAATGACGGATTTTGTTTTCGACGCCAGGGATTATGGACAAGCCGGGATTCGTTATTCGTTGTTGACGACAACAGGTCTCGCCCACGTGGGTGCCACCTTGCTGTTATGGCGTTGTATGTTCTGGTTTAGACGCAGTTTAGCGGCGCGGGAGTCTCGTTCAGGCTTTGCATAATGTGACGTGTTTCGGCGCGCCGATTATCGTCATTCACTACCATGTTGTCGATATAGTGACTAGCTAAGTAATGAATGCCGACGCGGATCACACAATTTTTGGGAGCCATTGCAATGATTGCATTGGCTGGTGGACTACTCACGCGGACAGCGAGCGCTGCGCCGGGCGATGTCCTATTCTCTGATGGTTTCGAGCGCGCCGCGCTGGCGCCGTGGACCACGACGAATACGACACGCTCCGGCATTGCTACAGGCGCACAAGTGTCGAATGGTGGCACTCGCGGTGCTTTCACGCGTTTCAACACGGTTAGCGTAGTCAGTCCTACGTTTAATGCGTCGGTCCCGGCCGCTGAAGTGGCTATTTGGGTACGGCGTGGCAGTGATGCTTTCAGCGAGTATCCGGACGGCGGGGAAGACCTGCTGCTTGAGTATCGTCGCATTGACGGTAGTTTCGGTATTCTGAAAAGCTACCCGGGCGGTGGTCCGGAAGGCGAAATCTTTAACGACAGTTTGTTCTTGCCGCCGGATGCTTTACACGGGAGCGCTGCGCTGCGGCTGCGCCAAACGCGTGGCTCGAATTCCAACTTTGACTATTACCACTTTGATGACGTCCGCGTTACCGAAAGAGCACCAGCGGGTGAGCTGGCGGTCGGCAGTTGTGACGATTTCTCGGCAGGTCTTGCGACTAATTGGTCCGTTGACTCTGGTGGCGGCTCGGCCGGTACCAACAGCGCGACGTTTCAGTCCCCGACGCTCGCGATGTTTACCAACGGTGCTGCGGTCACGGTGACCTCAAACGGGATCGATACGACATCGCCGGCTTTTGATGTGTTGTCGATGTGGATCCGGCGCGGTGCCGATGCGTTCAGCGAAAACCCCGACGGCAATGAAAACTTCGTTGTCGAGTACCTTAATGACATTGGTGGCTGGGAACTTTTGGAGAGCTTTGCCGGTAGTGGCACACCAGGCCAAATTTTCTCGAGGGAGTATGCGATACCGGCCAATGGTCGTCACGCAGGGTTTCGTGTTCGCTTTAGACAACTAAGCGGCTCTGGGCCGAACTTCGATTTTTGGCATGTCGATGATGTCTGTTTGGATACCCGGAACTTGCCAGCGCTGTCGATTAGCAAGGTCGTCTCGACGATCTCTGATCCACTCAACGGGACAACGAATCCTCTTGCCATACCCGGGGCTTTCGTTCAGTACCAGCTGAGCGTCGAAAACAACGGTACCGGTAATGTTGATAGTGACTCGTTGGTGATTACCGATGCGCTCGACAGTGACATCGCACTGCTGGTCGATGATGGTGGCAGTCCGGCCTTCGTGTTTGTCGATGGCCCGGTCCCTAGTGGTCTGAGTTTTGACCCGTTCACCGGTGTGACCTATAGCAATCAACCTGGCGGTGGGCCGCCGTACGGCTATACGCCGACCCCGGATGGTAGTGGCGTGGACCCCACGGTAACGGGTATTCGCCTTTTACTCAGCGGCGAGATGAACCCAAACACCGTAGCAGGCGTGCCGTCTTTCCAGATTCGCTTCAACGCGCAGGTGCAATAACCCGGTTCTTGGTCATTCGATCGCGTTACTATCTTCGGTCTGTACTGATGATCAAAAGGTAGGGCTTGTCGATGAAAGTAACCAAACGTGAATTTTTGGCTGGCACGGCCGCATGTTTTGCGGGTAATTCCATGTTTGCCGCAGCGCTGGCTGCTTCATCGGACGGTGATATCGGGTCTCTGCAATCAATGACCGCTGGTGCCGTTCCCATCACTGTGAGCGAGCGACAGTCGAGGTTGCGGCGGGCGACACAACTCATGAACGATGCTGGTATGCGAGCGATTGTCATCGAAGCCGGTAGTGCACTGAACTATTTCTCAGGTATCCGCTGGTGGCGGTCGGAACGATTCACCGGTCTGGTATTGCGCGCCGATGGTCAGTGGTGTGTCATTACCCCATTCTTTGAAGGCCCTTCGATTCGCGAACAGATGCAGTTTGGTCAAGACGTCAGGACCTGGCACGAAGATGAAGATCCGTTTGCACTGATTGCCGATTTTGTGAATGAATCTGATGTAACTGGCGCCATCGGCATTGAAGAAACAGCCCGTTTCTTCATCGCGGATGGTATTCGGCGACTGATGCCGAAAGTAGCTTTGGTGAATGCCGCGCCGGTCACGCGAGGGTGCAGGATGATCAAGTCTCCAGCAGAGTTAGCGCTCATGCAGATAGCTAACGACGTTACGTTAGCGGCTTACGAGTACGTCTATCCCCGTGTGAAACCCGGTATGTTGCCGTCTGAGATTTCCGCGATGATGAATCAAGCGACGAGTGCCCTAGGCGGCACGCCCGAGTTTTCGCTCGTCTTGTTGGGTCCGGCTAGTGCCTATCCCCATGGGACGTCGCAACCCCAACAAGTTCGAAAAGGTGAAGCCGTGTTAATGGATTGCGGGTGTCACGTGTTCGGCTACCAATCGGATATTTCGAGAACATGGTTTATGGGCAAGGCCGGCCGCGAAGAGCGCCGTGTTTGGCAGACCGTTAAGGATGGCCAATCACTGGCGCTGGATACGATGCGCTTGGGTACGCCGGCCGGTCTTATCGATCAGACGGTACGAAAGTTCTATGAATCACGCGGATTCGGACCTGGTTATGAAACACCGGGCCTGACGCATCGATTGGGGCACGGCATCGGCCTCGATGGCCACGAACCGATCAATTTTGTCGGCAATGAGACCGTGCCGTTAGCAGCCGGTATGTGTTTTTCGAATGAGCCGGGTATTTACTTGCCAGGTGAGTTTGGCGTCAGGCTGGAAGATTGCCTGTACATGACCGATGACGGGCCGCAACTATTCTCGCCTTTGTCACCGTCCATCGATAAACCGTTTGGTTGAGCGCTGAGGCTCAACCAAACGGCATTGTCTTTATCGATGACCAAACCTGATAGGTTCGGCTAGAACAATCGTTCTATTTCTCTTTACGCGATTCTTCCAGTGCTTCGTCTGGCAACAACTCGAGCTCGCCGAACTCTACATAGCCGCCAATGTAAGCCATGCGTTTCTCGATACGTGCATTGAGCGTTTTGCAGAAGCGCTCGACGCTCATTGAGCCGCCGACATCATTCGGGCTGTAGACGCGAGTGATTCGCCCGCAACCACCGCGGCCTGCAGCTAGTCTGGAGCCGGTGATATTGTTCAAGCGGTCCTGATCGCGCCTAATGAGTCGCTCGACTAAAGCGCGATCACCTATTTCCGTTTGCAGTAGAACAGCATCCCGCCGAACTGACTTTAGCTGTTCTGGCGAAAGTTCACGTTGATAAGCGGTGCTGACGGCGACAATTTTCTCATGGCCGCGTTCGGCCGCCAGCATGTACCAGGCAGCGGCAGCTTTGGGGTCTTTCTGTACCCCTTCACCGTTCTCGAGCATATAGCCGACCATATACTGGGCGTACTTGTCGCCAATCGGTGCGAGCTCTTTACGGTAATACCAATAGGCGCTTCTAAAATCGCCCTCTGCATAGGCTGTTTCTGCCTTCTTCTGGGCGTTCAGGGCTGACTTCTTGGGGACTTCACCCGGAAAAGCCAATTGATTGCTGGCGAATGCCACGTTGTGACTGGCAGCGAGGGCGAGCACAATCATTGTAATGAGTAAAATGGGGGTTTTCTGAATCATTGCAATACTCCTTCGGGGTTCCTTGTCCCGATAACACTTGTTTGCTGTCCAAAGTAGACACGCGATCTCATGTACGCTTTGACAACTTAAACCTATCATTTTTTTATGCCAATTTCGTGACAAAAAGACAGTTTTTCGCATTAAAAGGCCACTTGATCACAGCAAATCAGTGGTTTTGCCGATGTCGGCAAGGCGTCAGTCGGGTTACACTCGCTCCACTTGGGGAGTTAAGAACGGTTGTCTATGATCTGCTGTAGTCGCTCGCGCGTCGGTTTTCGCGTTGTCACCGACGGTCTACATCACGGCTTCAGGTGGTTTGGATCGATCGCACCGTTCGTTATCTTATGGCTCTTCGTGGCGATGTCGCCTGTTTTATCTGCCGAGACGCCGCTGGACGATGCGGCGGTAATGGAGCGCATTCAGCGCGTCCTGCAATCCCAAGATTACTCGATTGTTGAATTGAGATCGTTCGCTGCTGAAGCGGAAGCCGCGATGAGAGCCAGGGCCCAACCGCGAGATCCCCAGCTCTATGCGAATGCGTGTCTCGCGGTCGGTCGAGCCAGTTATCTGGCCGATGAGGTAGATCGCGCGTTGGCCAAGCTCGCTGACTGTATCGCCGATCCGGAGAACGCGCGCGCGCCAACGGTGTTCTTTCGCATCAAGGCTTTTCGGGCGGCGCTTCTACTAGCTGAGGACAGGCCGCAAGAAAGTCTGACCTTGTTGCGTGAAATAGTCAGCAATCCGAACCTCGATGTTGATCCGCTTGAACGTTTGCGCGCGAAAACCTATTACGCCGCTGCGTTAGCCGAAAACGGACAGCTATTGGCCGCACGGGACCAATATCAAGAAGCGTTTAGCGTTTCGCTGGACGCGGGCACCGATCTCTTGTCAATGGGTATCGCGAATAATTATATCGTCGCCTTGATTGACCAGGGTGATTTCCAGACGGCGGCAGATGTGTTGGCACGCGTACGACCGGTCACCGAACGCGCCGAGCTGGGTTTTGTGCGTTCTTCATTGGAGCTGCATGAGCTGCAATTGATGCATCGTCTGGGTGAGCCAGAGCAAGCGATCAAATTTTTGAAAGCGTATGTGACTGATCGACCCGCTGACTCACCGGCCTTCGTCGGAAATGCTTATGAGTTCATGGCCGACGCTTATCGCGATCTTGGCAAGATTAAGGAATCGATTGAAGCGGCTGAGATCGCGGTTGAAATGTTGCAAGCGCTACCGCTCGAGAACTTTGAGGCACGTTTCTCGCTAGCCGAATCGCTGTTGCTGAACAATGAGCCGAAGAAGGCATTGGCTCAGCTACAAGCGGTGAGTTCGGCGAGTGCGCGCACAGATCTACGTACCGAGCGCTGGCATCAGCTCAGTGTGCGGGCGTATCTTGAGCTCGGAGACGTTGCAATGGCACGTAAACGTTTTCAGGATCTCAACGAAACCCGAGCGAGCTTGGCGAGACAGTCTAGCGAGCAGAGCCGGCAATACTATGAAGCCAAGTTAACCACGCTGCGTCAGCAGTCAGAAATTGACCGGATCAAAGAGCAGTCGACGGCGCTAGAGGCTCGGAAGGACACGCTCCTGCAATTGGCGAATCGGTCTAATCAGATTCGCTTGTTGCTTATTATCGGCATTGTCGGACTGTCCTTGGCCGGGGCTGCCATCCTTTATTTCCATACGCAACGTCGATTTGAACGGCAGCTACGCGAGAAAGAGTCTGAGCTCAACGAGTCCTTGTCACGCCAGGTTGAAGAGAAGTCCGCGGCATTGGTGGCGCAATTGGGTGAACAAAATCGATTGGAACGGGCACTGGCACGATCTGCCCAAACTGAGGCAATCGGTCAGTTGACGGGGAACGTTGCGCATGACTTTAACAACCTAATGCAGATTGTTCGTGTGGCCAATGAGCAGTTTGCGACCGGTGAGTTGTCTTCCTCTCAGCATGCTTTTTTGAAGGGTTCAAACGATGCCTTAGACCATGCTGCGTCAATGATTCGTCAGTTGCTGGCTTTTGCACGTCGACAAACACTTGAAGTCAGGTCAATGACATTTTCGGATCTCTTGGAAGATTCTTTACCTTTGTTCGAAACGGCTGTTGGGCGGCAGATTCGATTGGACGTGGTAGACAATAGTCTTGACCATGCCGTGCGCGTTGACCCTAGCCAATTAGTGACGGCACTGCTTAACCTTTTGGCGAACGCGCGTGATGCGATGTCGGATAGCGGCACGATTCGTCTGGTTTCGGAAAATTATCAGGTACACGCTGGTGACGAATGGGCAAACGTGATCCCTGGCGATTACATCTTGTTGGGTGTTCAAGATCAGGGCGCCGGCATGAGTGGTGAAATTCAGGATAGTGCGTTCGAGCCGTTTTTTACGACTAAAGGCGACCAAGCCGGGACGGGTTTGGGGCTTAGCTCCGTAAAAGGCTTTGCAAGACAGTCAGGTGGAGATGTGCGAATACTTGCGTCCGGTGCTGACGGCACGGAGATCGGTTTATTGCTGCCATGCAGCGAGGCTGACGGCGAGGAGATTGTCATCGAGAAACCGAATACGGGTCGACTCGACGGTTTGTGTATCTTGCTTGTCGAGGACAACCCGTCGTTGGCGTCTACACTCGAAGCGATGCTCCGGCATCTCGGCGCTGAGGTCACTCATTTCCAATCGGCTGATGATGCCATCGAGGGATTATCCGGCGCAGGGGAATACGATGCGATTTTGTCGGACATCCGAATGCCGGGGCAACATGACGGCTTCGGTTTGCATGATTGGGTGGCCCAACATCGACCAGGTTTGACCGTTGTATTGATGACCGGATTTACAGACAGCAATCGGCAGCGCGATAGTGTCCGAATGATTCATAAACCATTCTCTAGTGAACAACTGGTTCATGCACTGACGGTTGAGGGCCAAGTCAATGCGTCCTAACGGTCGAACAGCGCTATGGACGACGGCGATGGCATGCTGTCTATCGCTGATCACGGCGCCTGCAAAGGCAGATAGTCTGGAGTCATTCTGTGATCGGCTGCCCCGCAGTGCGTATTCGATTTTCCAAAAACATCCAGCGAGTACTGATTGGTTTGAGGTTTACGAGATTGAGCCGAATGTTTTCGCATTGTATGAACCCTTTCAATGGCAAGAGGTCATTTCCTATCTGATTGTGGGCGAACGTTCTGCGGTACTGTTTGATACGGGTAACGGGATGTCGGACATCGCGGCTGTAGTAGCTCGTTTGACTGACTTGCCGATTATCGTGCTGAATTCTCATAGTCACACAGACCATGTTGGCGGAAACTATGCGTTTGACGATATCCGTTCGGTCGACGCCGCTTTTTCGAAAGTTCGGCGAAAGGGTATGTCGCATGAACAGGTCGCCGAGGAAGTCTCGGCCGCGGCATTGTGTAAGGGGTTGCCCGATGGCTTAAAGGCCGAAGACTATAGAATCAAACCGTTCACTATTTCAGATGTCATTGCTGACGGTGACACCATCGATATCGGTGGTCGGTTGCTCGAAGTCTTGCTAATACCCGGCCATACGACAGACTCTATCGCAATGCTCGATCGGCAAGCCGGCTTGCTATGGACAGGCGACAGTTTTTACGCGGGACCCATTTGGCTTTATGCAGACGAAACTGATTTTGACACATACCGGCGTTCTTTGGTTCGGCTTGCTGCATTGGTTCCTTCCTTGAAGCGCCTTTTGCCGGCGCATAACACGCCATCTGCGGCGCCTTTT
>JBGCGB010000024.1:0-324043 GCA_045110335.1 Woeseiaceae bacterium | reverse complement strand
CATCGAAGTCTTGCCATCGGCGATGACAGCGCATGCTTTGCTACAACAAGACGGGTTTACGCTTAACCCCTTCTAACTAGCCCGCAAACAAAAACGGACCCGTGAGGGTCCGTTTGTTGTTCTGGTAGCGGGGGCAGGATTCGAACCTGCGACCTTCGGGTTATGAGCCCGACGAGCTGCCAGACTGCTCCACCCCGCAACTGGAGGACGGACTATACCGGTCAGCTATCGGGTCTGCAACACCCTTAGCGTTTTTTTTCCCAAGGTCTTCTCGACTAGCCTATAACCAGCGCACAAAGCGCCAATAAACCACCCGGTGCGATGCCCAGACCAAGCACCGCCAAGCCATTAACACTGAGTGCGGCCCGCATATCGAAGCTTGCTTCAATCGCCTCTGCGTCCTTTGGCTCATCGAAGTACATAAACTTGAGGACTCTTAGATAGTAGTAAGCACCAACCACGGAGAACAGCACCATGATGATCGCTACCGCCAGGAAAAGTGTTGCGCTATCGCCCGCTACGCGCCCGGCATCGAGGACGGCCTCTATGACATGTAGCTTCGCCCAAAAACCCACCCACGGCGGAATTCCCGCCATACCTAACATAAAGCATGACATCATCGCTGCCATCCAGGGGCTTCTCGCATTAAGGCCTCGAAAATCATCCAACTGGTCAGCTTCATGCCCGACCCGCGACAACAGGACGATCATGCCAAACGCACCGGCTGCCGTGAACACATACGTCAACGTATAGAACAGCGCCGCCTGATAACCTTCTGAACTGCCAGCAAAGAAGCCCAATAGAATAAAGCCGACGTGAGAAATCGTGGAATAGGCCAGCATACGTTTGATATTGGTCTGTGCAATCGCGACGATATTCCCTAACGCCAAAGACAGGATCGCCACTACCATCAACATTTGATGCCATTGCTCATAAAGCAAAGGTAAACCATCGATCAGAATGCGGGCTGTCAGCGCGAAAGACGCAATCTTCGACAATGACCCCAGATAAATCGTGACCGGCGTGCGCGCGCCTTGGTACACATCCGGCAGCCACATATGAAATGGAACGCCACCAAACTTGAAGACCATTCCAACGATCAGGAACGCAAGACCAAACCAGAGCGCCATATCGTCGGTGCCAGTATCCACCACCGCGGTAGCCAAAACATCAAACTGGATCGTTCCGGTCACGCCATAGATCAATGAAACGCCGTAAAGGAAGGCACCGGACGCGATCGCACCTAAAACGAAATACTTCATCGCCGCTTCGGCACAAACACGGGAATTGCGATCAAATGCAACCAGGGCGTAAAGAGACAGCGACAAAGTTTCAAGACCAAGATAAAGGGTCAATAAACTGTTCGCCGAAATCATCACGAAAATACCGAGCAGTCCAAACAAGGAAAGCAGGTAAAACTCGCCCTTCCTGAGGTGATTTCGCATCAGGTAATCGCGGGAATAAATAAAGACCAGCGCCAGACATATCGTCGCAGCAATTTTCAAAACGCTTGCCAGCGGATCCGCCACGTAGCTACCGGAGAATGTCAACATCTTGAAATCTGGCTGCGACACAACAACCGACACCAAGGTGACAGCAAGCGACGCCATCGCCAGCCAAAACGTGATGACACGTTTTTCGTCACTGACAAACAGATCGGCAATCAGAACGAACGAGATCAGTCCCAGCAAGACAATCTCTGGAAGCGCAAGCATGAACTCAGGCATAACAAATGGCATGGTAAATCGTTCCCTTACTACAGCTTGCTGCGGCCAATGTGCTCAACGAGACCGTCGACACTGGCTTGCATCATTTCCACGAGTGGTTGCGGCCAGATACCCAGCGCAAGAACGCCGATCGCAAGAATCGACAACACTAAAAACTCTCTTCGGTTCAAATCTTCCAAAGCGGCGACATTGTCATTCGCCACTTCGCCGAACAGGACTCGCTTAACCATCCAGAGCGTATAGGAAGCACCGAGCACCAACGTCGTCGCTGCCAGGAATGCGATCCAAAAATCAGCCCGGAAGCTGGCTAAGATCACCATGAACTCGCCAACAAAACCGGACGTTCCCGGTAATCCTGCATTCGCCATCGCGAACAGCACCATAAACGCCGCGAACTTCGGCATGGTGTTGATAACACCGCCGTAATCGGCGATTGCCCGACTATGCATTCGGTCGTACATGACACCTACGCAGAGGAACATAGCGCCACTGATCAATCCATGCGAAATCATCTGCACCATCGCGCCGGTCACACCCAGCGACGCACCGTCTGTCACGCCATTCATATTGGTGAGGATTGGCCAGAAGAGAAAGAAACCCAACGTCACGAAGCCCATGTGGGCGATGGACGAGTATGCGATCAGTTTCTTCATGTCAGTTTGCACCAACGCGACAAAGCCGATGTAAACAACACCAATCAACGATAGTACGATCATCAGCGTCGACAGCGTGCCACTGGCGTCAGGCACGATCGGCAGTGATAGTCTGACAAAACCATAGCCGCCCATTTTCAACATGATTGCCGCCAGAACCACGGAGCCCCCGGTAGGCGCTTCTACGTGAGCGTCGGGCAACCAGGTATGCACTGGCCACATCGGCACTTTGACCGCAAATGCAGCAAGGAACGCCAAGAAAATCCAGGTTTGCTCAGTGAGCGTTAGTGGCAATGCATGGAATTCCAGTAAATCGTATGAGCCCGTCTTCGTGTAGAGATAAACGAGCGAGATCAGCATGAATACTGAGCCGAGGAACGTATACAAGAAGAACTTGATCGTCGCGTAAATCCGACGCTCGCCCCCCCAAATACCAATGATCAGGAACATTGGCACCAACATCGCTTCCCAGAAAATATAGAACAACATGGCGTCCAACGCGCAGAACACGCCGATCATGAGTCCTTCTAAAAACAGGAATGCTGCGAAGTACTGGGCACTGCGTTTCTTGATCACACGCCAACCGGCAATAATCACCAACGGTGTGATAAACGTCGTCAGCAGTATCAAGGGCGCTGACAACCCATCAACGCCGAGATAATAGAACGCGTTGAAGCGTGGAACCCAGCTCATGCGCTCAACGAACTGCATAGCAGAAGTACTGGCATCGAACTGCGTATACAGCGGCACCGACAAGATCAGCATGGCAATCGAGATCACCAGCGCAAACCACCGCATCGCATTGGCACGCGATGACTGGCTATCGCCTCCATCACCGATCAACAGCACCAACGCGCCACCGAGTATCGGTAACCAGATCAGCAGACTTAGTAAATTCTGAAAAGTCATGTTTAGTTATTCTTATCAGCTATCAGGAATCAGGACTTGAGCAACAGCCAGCCAAGAATTCCGGTTAATCCGAGTACCATTGCAAAAGCATAGACATATAAATATCCGCCCTGCACTTTTCGTAAAATGCCTGATGACCAACCTATGAGGCCCGCCGTTCCATTGACCATTGTGCCGTCAATGATTGCTTCGTCACCGACTTTCCAAAGCCCTTTACCCAGCAAGCGCCCACTGCCGGCAAAGCCTTTGATCCAGAGGTCATCGAAGTAGTACTTATTTTCAAGCAGCCGCTTGACGCCAGACAGTCGTGTTGCCGCAGTCGCTGCAATCTCCGGGCGGCGCAGCCAGATAAACCAAGCGGTCACCAAACCGGCAGTCGATAGCCAAAACGCCGGGCCTTGCAAAGCGTGAATGACAAAGGCCAACTGCCCATGCCACTCATTGCCCAGCACCAACAGCGGATCGGTGGCTGCATTCGGCGTAATGGCACCGTCAAAGAAATATCCGAATAGCATTGGCTGAATCGTAAACCAACCAATAGCCAGAGACGGAATTGCCAGAAGAATGAGCGGGATAGTCACAACCAGCGGGCTTTCCTTGAGATGCTCTCGCGTATGGGCATCCATTCGCGGCTCACCGTGGAACACCAGGAAGAACATCCGGAACGAATACAGCGCGGTGATAAAAACACCCGCAAGAACACTCCAGTAGGCGAGCGTTTGCGGCAGTCCGTGTTGTAAGTGCGCCGTCTCCCCCACCGCTTCGATCAGTGCATCTTTCGAGAAGAAACCCGACGTGAATGGAAATCCAATCAATGCCAATGAACCCGCCAGTGATGTCCAGTAGGTAATCGGCAGGTACTTGCGGAGACCGCCCATCTTGCGAATGTCTTGTTCGTGATGCATAGCGATGATGACGGAGCCCGCCGCAAGGAATAACAACGCCTTAAAGAACGCATGCGTCATCAGGTGAAAAACGCCTGCGGCATACGCTGACGCTCCGAGCGCTACGGTCATGTAACCGAGCTGCGATAAGGTTGAGTAAGCGACGACACGCTTAATGTCGTTTTGAATAACACCCAACAAGCCCATAAAGAAGGCCGTAAAGGCACCGATAACCAGGATGAAATTCAGCGCAGTTGCTGATAGCTCAAACAATGGAGACATTCTAGCCACCATAAAGATGCCAGCCGTCACCATCGTCGCAGCATGAATCAAGGCCGAGATCGGTGTAGGGCCTTCCATAGAATCCGGCAACCAGACATGCAGTGGTGCCTGAGCAGACTTACCCATTGCACCAATGAACAGCAAGATACAAATAACAGTCACCGCGTTCCACGGCTTGCCGGAAAATATCTCAATCGACTCTTCGGCCAACGCCGGCGCCGAATCAAATGCGAACTGGTAGTCCAGTGATCCGGTAAACGCAACAATGCCCGCAATCCCGAGCAGGAATCCGAAGTCTCCTACCCGATTGACCAGGAACGCTTTCATGTTCGCGAAAATGGCCGTCGGCTTTTTGTACCAAAAACCGATCAACAGATAAGACACCAAGCCCACCAACTCCCAGCCAAAGAACAGTTGCAGGAAATTGTTCGACATGACCAGCATCAACATCGCAAAGGTAAACAAAGAGATGTAGCTGAAGAACCGTTGATAACCTGGATCGTCTTTCATGTAACCGATGGTGTAGATATGCACCATGAGCGATACGAACGTGACAACAACCATCATCATCGCAGTCAGTCGATCAACCAGGAATCCTACCTCCATCCGCAGTCCGTCAGTGACAGCCCACGTATAAACGCTATAGTTCTCAGCAAGGCCGCCCGCGCCTACATGTAAGAAGACCTTGCAGGACAAGACAAACGAAACCCCCACACCAAGGATGGTGACCAGATGGCTGCCGACTCGACCCACTTGCTTGCCGAACAAGCCTGCCACGAGAGCGGCGAACAATGGCGCGAGCACCACCGTCAGATGCGTTGACTGCATGGTCATCCCTTCATCTCGTTGAGTTCGTCAACATTGATGCTGCGTTGATTTCGGAATAGCACCACGAGGATGGCCAACCCGATCGCAGCCTCAGCAGCAGCAACTGTCAATATGAAGAAGACGAACACTTGCCCCGTTTCGTCTCCGAGATAACGCGAAAACGCAACGAAATTGAAATTCACCGACAGCAACATAAGTTCGATGCACATCAACAATAGAATGATGTTACGGCGATTGATAAAAATGCCGGCGACACTGACTGAAAAAAGAATCGCGGACAATGTCAGATAGTGTTGTAGACCGATCGTCATTGCCGTTCCTCCGCGTCCATGCTGACCAGGCGGACCCGGTCCTTGGCGCTAACGGACACTTGCTTGTTGATATCCTGAACCTTGAGGCCTGGTCGTTTACGCATCGTGAGCGTGATTGCCGCAACAATCGCAAGCAGGAGAATGACGGAAGCTAGCTCAAATGCATAGACGTGCTCGGTGTAAAGAATGCTGCCAAGCGCTTTGGTGTTGCTGTAGTCGGCTGGCAATGGCGGGGCATCTGTCAAGCTGATGATTCCCCAACTACGCACCCAAATGACCTGCGTCAACTCGATGACCATAATGACCGCGACTAGCAAGCCAACCGGTGCATATCGCGTAAATCCATCGCGAAGTTTTTCGACATTGACATCAAGCATCATGACGACGAACAAGAACAACACCATAACGGCACCGACATAAACGAGCACAAGCGCGATCGCCAGAAACTCCGCTTGCAACAACAGCCACAAGACGGCGCTGTTAAAAAATGCCAAAACCAGAAACATGACCGAGTGCATCGGGTTACGTGAAAAAATCACCCCGAGTGCGGCCCCAATCAATACTGCGCTAAACGTGTAGAACAGCAAATTTATCAACACAGTGTTCCCCAATTGCAGTTCATAGCTGCACTACTCAATGGTTGAAACTCAAAAAAACTAGCGGTAGTTCGCATCAGATGCCTTGTCCGCTGAAATCATGGCTTCGTAGCGATCGCCAATAGCCAGAAGCTTGTCTTTCGTCATGATGTTCTCGCCACGATTTTCCATGTGATATTCATGAATACGAGACTCAACAATGGCATCAACAGGACAGGCTTCTTCACAAAACCCGCAATAGATGCACTTAAATAAATCAATGTCGTAGCGCGTCGTACGACGTGTACCGTCCGCACTGACGTCTGACTCAATCGTGATCGCCAACGCCGGACAAACCGCCTCGCACAGTTTGCAGGCAATACAGCGTTCTTCTCCGTTGGGATAGCGACGCAAAGCGTGCAGTCCGCGGAAACGCGGAGACTGGGGCGTTTTTTCTTCAGGATAGTTCAGCGTGACCTTTTTCTTGAAAAGATTGCGCCCCGTCAACATGAGGCCTTGCCAAAGCTCAGCGAGGAAAAAGGTTTTTAGTAAATTACGCATGTCGCTTACTCATTATCCATTGGTCGCAAAACGCGCCCACGGCCCCCATTGCTGCCATACCATCACGCCCTCTACGGCAATCCATACGATGGTCACCGGAATAAATACCTTCCAACCCAACCGCATGATCTGGTCATAGCGATAACGCGGGAACGTGGCGCGGAACCATAGAAAACAGAAAAGGAAGAAAGACGTTTTTAATGCGAACCAGAAGAAACTAGGCTGACCAAGCAGTGAGTCGGAACCTAGCAGTCCCTCAAACGGAGAAAGCCATCCGCCCAAGAAGAAAATTACAGTCAGTGCCGCGATCAGAATCATGTTTGCGTATTCCGCCAGGAAGAACACGGCGAAAGCGACGCCTGAGTATTCAACATGGAAGCCCGCAACAATTTCGGACTCGCCCTCGGCGACATCAAAAGGCGCCCGGTTTGTTTCAGCGACGCCCGAAATAAAATAAACGACGAACAGCGGTGCTAACCAAAGGAAGAACCAATGACTCATGCCGCCCTGCTGCGCGAGAATAATTTCGCCGAGATTAAGGCTACCCGCCGCCATCAGAACACCAACGAGCGCAAAACCCATCGCAATCTCATAAGCGACAATCTGAGCCGCCGACCGCATCGCACCGAGCAACGCATACTTTGAGTTGGTCGCCCATCCCGCCAGAATAACGCCGTAGACGCCCATAGAGGTGAGCGCAAGCACATACAAAAGACCGGCATCGATATCGGCGAGCACGAAGTCATCGGTAATGGGCATAACTGCCCACGTCGCAAACGCCGGCGTAATGGCGAGCAACGGTGCAATGATGAACAGGAACTTATTCGAGCTGCTCGGGATAACCACTTCTTTGAAAAGCAACTTAAAGACGTCGGCGAACGGTTGTAACAAGCCCTTAAACCCGACGCGGTTTGGCCCAACCCGATTCTGGATAAAACCGATGATCTTGCGTTCCGCCAACGTCATGTAAGCAACGCACAAGATTAGACCAACAGTGACCATCAAAATCTGGGCGGTAGTCCAGATCGTCAAGCGCAATGGTTCCGGCAATGATAACCAGAAAGTTTCGGTCTCAGCTGCCGCCGTCAACGGCATCAAGAGCGCAACTAAACCAAGCAACCATTTCCTGTTCATGCGTTATGCTCCCGACGGTCCGCACTGCCGGTAATGCCAGCACCGGTCAATTGCAACGCCTGAGCACGTCGGACGACAGAATCCACTTCATAGATTGGCTTGGCATACATCGAAACAGCGGCGTCCTCGCCGTTGACATGTCGGGGCTCGAAATTGCCCGCGTAAGCATTGCTACCCTTCACAACACCGATCGCGGTCATGGCTTCCGCCGCTAGCTCGGCTGCGTCGGTGTAGTCGCAATTCGGAAGTTCCAGCGCATTACCCAACACACGAAGCACTTTCCAGCCAGGACGAGATTCGCCGACCGGCGTTGCAACACCATGCCAAGATTGCGCCCGCCCCTCGATGTTCACGAAGGTACCCGCCGTTTCCGCAAACGTTCCGATCGGCAACGCGATATCGGCATATTCGGCCGTGGCTGCGTCAAAATACGGCGACATTGAAATGACGATTTCCGATGCTTGTAGTTTTTCGGATGCATCACTGACCGCGCCCAGGTCCGAGTTTGGCTCTACATTCCAAAGCACGGTACAAGCAGGTGGACTAGCCAACATATCGACAACTGAGGCGCCGGTCGCGCTGCGTGCCAGGCCGCCCAAGCTGCGATGCGGGAGGACCCCGGCAAGCGCCAAACCGGCACTGTTCGCTCCCTCAGAAACGTAACCCAATGTTGCGTTGGTCATGTCGGCAAGCGCCACCGCCAATAACCGTAGCTCACTAAACGCCGCATGCGAGACAGCCACCAAACCCAGCAACAACATTGCATTCTCGGACTCAACCAATGCACTAGCCGCTCGTCGATGAGATTCATTAACATCGACACTGCTGGCGAAACTTGCGACCGACGCTGGAACCGGTTTACCGGTTTGGTCGGCAGCCGCCGAAAGCGTCGCCGCCAAACCGGCCACTAAACCATCTTCGACCTGAGCGATCATTGGAAAATGATAGGCATTTTTCTCGGCATCAATGCTCGCTACCCGAGCCTGATTGTTCACGGCTGCCTTACGTAAACGATGCGCGATGATGGGCGCCTCTTGCCGCAAATTCGACCCAACAACCAGCGCACCGTCGAGCTCATCTAGTGATTCTAGAGACTGTCCCAAATAGGCAAACGATGGGTCACTTGCTTGATCGGTAAAGTCACGTCGCGACAAACGATGATCAATGTTAGCCGTACCTAAGTGTTCGGCAATCCGCTGAAGTAAAAAGCCCTCTTCGACGGTCGCAGAAGGCGAAACCAGAAAACCTAAGTCCTCGCCGGCATCCCGAAGCGACTTCGCGGCCACTTCGATCGCTTGCTGCCAACTCACATCCTGCCACTCACCATCAATCTTCAGTTTCGGCGTTTGCAAGCGATCGTCAGAATAAATGCCTTCGTAGGAAAAACGATCACGATCTGAAATCCAGGTTTCATTGATCGCCTCATTCGGCTTCGGTACAACCCGCTTGATACGACCACGCAAGGTATGTGCGAATACATTCGAACCCACACAGTCATGGGCGCCGATCATGGGCTTCTGGACCATTTCCCAAGCACGAGCGCTGTATCGATAGGGTTTGTTGTTCAATGCTCCGACCGGACAAAGGTCGATGATATTGCCAGACAATTCATGGTCGACATTGTTTTCTATGTAGGTACCAATCTGCATCTGCTCACCGCGACCGGTCGTACCCAATTCCTGAATACCCTGGACTTCTTTACCGAAACGGACGCAACGCGTGCAGTGAATACAACGCGTCATGTCGGTGGACACTAGTGGTCCGATATTCTTGTCTTTTACAACGCGCTTGCGTTCGGTATAGCGTGAAACATCACGGCCATATCCCATCGCCAAATCTTGCAACTCGCATTCGCCGCCTTGATCACAGATCGGGCAATCAAGCGGGTGATTGATTAGCAGGAATTCCATGGTTGCGCGTTGCGCTTTGATCGCATAGGCCGACTTCGTCGAAATCTTCATGCCTTCAGCAACCGGCGTCGCGCACGCCGGCAATGGTTTTGGTGCCCGTTCGACCTCGACCAGACACATGCGGCAGTTTGCCGCTACCGACAATTTCTCGTGATAACAGAATCTAGGGACGTAGGCCTTGGCCGCGTCCGTCGCCTCAATGATCATTTGACCTTTGCGTGCTTTCACTGCCTGGCCATCAATCTCAAGATTGACCATATCGTCTTGTTGATCGGCGTCACTCATGACGTTTCATTCATCCTTATCATGATGGTGTTCTAACCATCGTAAAATTTGTTTTAAGCCGCCTTGCCGGCATCGGCATCGACAATACTTCGCCCGCCGTTCGCTACCATGAATTCGAACTCATGCCGGTAGTGCTTCAAGAAACTCTGTACGGGCCAAGCCGCTGCATCACCAAGCGCACAAATTGTATGCCCTTCAATCTTGTTGGCGACGTCGAGCAGACGATCCAAATCGGCTTCTGTACCGCGCCCTTCCAGAAAGCCGGTCAGCATGCGATACATCCAGCCCGTGCCTTCACGGCAAGGCGTGCATTGACCACAAGATTCGGCCATATAGAAACGCGAGATGCGACGCAGTACACGAACCATGCAGGTCGTCTCGTCCATCACCATGACCGCACCCGTTCCGAACGAAGATCCGGCTTCTTTCAGCGAGTCGTAATCCATTGTGCAATCCATCATGATCTCGGCCGGCACAACCGGGACGGATGACCCACCTGGAATAACGGCCTTGAGTTTTCGGCCCTTCCAAACACCACCGCACATATCCAGCAACTCACGGAATGGAATACCCATCGGCAATTCCACGTTCATTGGTTTTTCGATATGGCCAGAGACCGAGAAAATCGCCGTTCCACCGGAGTTCTCCACGCCCAACTCTTTAAACCAATCCGCACCCTTTCGGATAATGGTCGGCACACTGGCCAACGATTGCGTGTTGTTGATTGTTGTAGGCTTGCCATACAAACCGAAGTTTGCCGGAAACGGCGGCTTAAACCGCGGCTTGCCTTGCTTGCCTTCGAGCGATTCCAGCAAGGCGGTTTCTTCACCGCAAATATAGGCGCCTGCGCCAACAAACGTCTGCAGATCAAAATCGATACCGGAGCCTCGAATATTCGCGCCCAACAAGCCTGCGTCGTATGCTTCTTTCACGGCCGCCTCAAAACGTGGCACGGGCTCTTCGATGAACTCGCCGCGAATGTAATTGTAAGCGACTGTTGCGCCCATCGCGTAGGCCGCGATTGCCATGCCTTCCACTAACGAATGTGGATTGCCGCGAAGGATCTCCCGATCATGGCAAGTGCCGGGCTCACTCTCATCCGAATTGCATACCAGGTACTTCTGGACCGGTGCCGAACGCGGCATAAAACTCCACTTCAGGCCGGTAGGGAAACCGGCGCCGCCACGACCGCGAAGACCCGAAGCCTTGACGATATCAATGACCTCATCTGGAGAAAGTTCGCCCTTAATGATGCGCTCCCAAGACTCATAACCACCCGTCGCGCGATAAGCGTCGATCGACCAGGGGGCATCTTTGTCCAGGGTGGCGTAACAAACCGTATTCTGTTCCATAAGGTTAGTCCAACTCATCCAGAATGCCGAGCATGGCGTCTGGCGTCAGGTTCTCGTGATAGACGTGATCCACCATCATCATCGGTGCGCCACAGCAGGCTGCGAGGCACTCCTCTTCACGTTTTAGATAAATCCGCCCGTCTTCGGTGCTCTCACCCAGTTTGATGCCGAGTTTTTTCTCCGCAGCAGCAACCAGTTCTTCACCGCCTCGCAACATGCAAGACACATTCGTGCAAATCGCGACGTTGTGGCGACCAACAGGTTTCGTTTCAAACATGGAGTAAAAAGTCGCCACCTCGTAAACCTTGATCGGTTCCAAATCAAGATAAGCCGCGACGGCGTCCATTTGTGGTGTCGTCACAAAACCGTGATTCTCATGTTGCACGGCATGCAACGCACCGATCACTGCCGAGCGCGCGCGATCTTCCGGAAAGCGCTGACGCCACGCATCAATTTCTTCTAGAACATGCGCTGACAAAATCGAGCTATCGTTCTTTGGTGTTGTCTCGTTCATCATAAAATCTCGAATATGCTTCAATCAGATCAAGCAACCGCTTATCTGTCGATCTCGCCAAAAACGATATCCTGCGTTCCGATCACAGCCACGACATCCGCCAACATATGACCGGATACCATTTCGTTCATCGCTGAAAGATGTGCAAAACCCGGTGCCCGAACTTTGACACGGTAAGGCTTGTTAGCACCATCCGAAACGATGTAGACGCCAAACTCGCCTTTGGGATGCTCGATGGCGGCATACGACTCTCCTGCCGGCACGCTGTATCCCTCTGTGAACAACTTGAAGTGATGAATTAGCGATTCCATATCACCCTTCATCTCAACCCGTTTCGGTGGCGAGATTTTGCGATCGTCCAACATCACCGGACCAGGATTTCCACGCAACCAATCGATGCATTGCTTGATGATTCTGTTCGACTGACGCATCTCCTCGACACGCACGAGATAGCGGTCATAGCAGTCACCATTGACGCCAACAGGAATATCAAAATCCATCAGGTCATAGACTTCGTACGGTTGTTTCTTGCGCAGGTCCCATGCGATACCGGAGCCTCGCAACATCGGACCGGTGAAGCCTAACTGTTGAGCGCGCTCGGGCGTCACCACACCGATATTGACCGTACGCTGCTTCCAGATTCGGTTGTCAGTCAGCAGTGTCTCGTACTCATCGACACACTTCGGAAAACGATTGGTAAAGTCTTCCAAGAAATCGAGCAAACTGCCCCGTCGACTTTCGTTAAGCCGACCCGCGTCCTTTTCAGAGCGCCACTTAGAGGCTTCATACTTAGGCATGGTTTCCGGAAGATCACGATAAACGCCGCCGGGACGATAATACGTCGCATGCATGCGCGTGCCGGAAACAGCTTCATAACAGTCCATCAGGTCTTCACGTTCACGGAAGCAGTACAAGAACATGGTCATTGCACCAATATCGAGACCGTGCGCACCTAGCCACATCAGATGATTCAGGATACGGGTGACTTCGTCGAACATAACCCGGATATACTGGGCCCGAATCGGGGCTTCAACGCCGAGTAACTTTTCGATCGCCAATACATAGCCATGCTCGTTGCACATCATCGACACGTAGTCGAGGCGATCCATGTAACCAATAGACTGGTTAAAAGGTTTTGATTCGGCGAGCTTCTCTGTACCCCGATGCAACAAACCGACGTGTGGATCTGCACGTTGGATGGTCTCACCATCCATCTCGAGAATAAGACGCAAGACACCATGCGCCGCAGGATGCTGCGGCCCAAAATTCAACGTAAAGTTCTGTATCTCAGACATCAGGTGACTCTTTCAACGCCGCGTCATAACGATTGTCATCACGGATAACCCGTGGCACCAAAGTGCGCGGCTCAATAGAAACTGGCTGGTAAGCTACGCGCCCTTTCTCGGCGTCATAGCGGACTTCCACATTGCCGGACAGCGGAAAATCCTTCCTGAAAGGATGACCGATAAACCCGTAGTCGGTCAGTAACCGACGCAAATCCGGATGACCTTCATAAATAATGCCAAACAAATCGAAAGCTTCGCGTTCATACCAATCCGCAGACCGCCAGACCTCTATCAGCGAAGGTACACGCGGCGGATTCTCGGCAGATGTAAAAACTTTTAACCGCAAGCGCCGGTTGTGCGTGATTGACAACAAATGAACGACAGAGGCGAAACGGTCCGCAGCAAAGGTATCGGAGTCATCAATGATGACGTCCCGTTGCACACCTCGCGAATAACCCGAATCGGTCGCACTATTGGTTTTCCATTCGTCGTCGCCATACGTCAGGTAGTCGACGCCGCACAAATCGATCATGGTGGTAAAAGCGAATGCCGGATCGTCACGAAGAATGGTGGCAACCTCGATCAGCTGCTCGCGAGCCACCTGCATGGCAACTTCGCGTTCGGCACTAACCGTGACTGAAATTTCTGGAAAGCGTTCCCGCAGCTCGGCAGCCAGCACATCGGCGCGACTGGTTTTTGCATTGTCAGTCATCGTGCGATCGTACTCGTGCGACGGATTTTCTTTTGCAATTGCAAAATACCGTACATCAACGCCTCAGCAGTCGGTGGACAGCCAGGTACATAGACATCGACCGGCACGACCCGGTCGCAGCCGCGCACCACGGCGTAAGAATAATGGTAGTAACCGCCACCGTTAGCGCAGGAACCCATGGAAATGACCCAGCGTGGCTCCGGCATCTGGTCATAGACCTTGCGGAGCGCTGGTGCCATCTTGTTGACTAGGGTACCAGCGACGATCATGACATCCGACTGACGCGGGCTAGGGCGAAAAATGACACCAAACCGGTCGAGGTCGTAACGGGCGGCGCCAGCATGCATCATTTCGACAGCACAGCAGGCCAAGCCGAACGTCATCGGCCACATCGATCCCGTACGCGCCCAATTGACGACGGTATCGATGCTTGTAACGACCATCCCTTTTTTCTGGATACTGCCAGGCGGTAACTCGAACTCACCGTCAACAGCCGGCACATCTTTTGCGCTTAATCCCACTCTAGCGCCCCTTTCTTCCATTCATAAATGAATCCAACGACCAGCACTGTTAAAAACAATGCCATTGCCAACAAGCCGAAACCGCCGATGCTGTCCAGGGAAACCGCCCACGGGAACAGGAAAGCAATTTCCAAGTCAAAAATAATGAAGAGAATGGCGACGAGATAGTACCGAACATCGAACTTCATTCGACTGTCCTCAAATGCTTCGAAGCCGCACTCGTAAGGCGATAGTTTTTCGGCGTCTTTACTGCCCCGTCCGAATAGAAAGCCCAGCGTCATTAGCACGATGCCCAGACCAGCAGCAACGCCCAGGAAAATAAGCACAGGTAAATAGTTTTGAAGCATGCAGCGCATCCCTGGCTGACAATCGCCGCAAAGGTCCCCGAGCGACGAATATCTACCAATAGAGTTGTGATAACAGGCAAGTTGCCCGCCCAGTTCGCCCGCTATTGTAACAGGTCAGGGCTTCGCTGGAATAGTCCTTAGCGGCCGATTTTCGGGATCCCTTAGACGCAGAATCTTGAGTTTATAGCGACGACCAACGGGATTGGCGGTGCCTAAAACCCGTCAAGCTTCGGTTAGATTAACGAATTGGTGCCGATGGCCGGACTCGAACCGGCACAGCTTGCGCCACTGCCCCCTCAAGACAGCGTGTCTACCAATTCCACCACATCGGCAATTCGTTAATTCGTACTCCGCTTATTCGCTGTCGTCAGCTGAATTGTCGGCATCTGCCGCCGGAGGCTCATCTGCAAAGTCGGGAACTTCGTCGAGTACACTTTCCACAGCGTCCTCAGCAGATGTCGCTGCATCGTCCAACGCCGGAATTTCATCGATCACCATGGCGGGATCGACATTTTCGACGGGTGTCGCATCGTCTTCGGTCAGTTCAACCCGGTCGATAAGACTGGTTCCGCCTGTCTTCTGTGTCGCTAGATAGGCGAGCGTCAAGCTGTTAATGAAGAACGCAGCCGCGAGAACAGCGGTCGCTCGCGACAGGAAATTAGCTGAGCCTCGCGCACCAAAGACGGTACCGGAAGCGCCCGAACCGAATGCGGCACCCGCATCAGCCCCTTTTCCTCGCTGTAAGAGCACCAAAACGATGATACCAACGGAAATAAAGAAATGGGCAATCGTCAAAACGATAGTCATCGTACTCATAATTTTCTACATCAACCTTGTTAGGAAACGCTGGCCGCCGCACGACCAATCGCCATAAATTCATCGGCGATCAACGCCGCACCGCCAATCAAACCACCGTCAATATCGGGCATAGCCAGTAGACCGCCGGCATTGGCCGCTTTCATGCTGCCGCCATAGAGAATGCGGGTGGATTGTGCCAAATCAACATCCAGCGTTGCCAGTTCCTGGCGAATAAATGCGTGCACCGCTTGAGCCTGTTCGGGAGAGGCAGTTTGCCCTGTACCAATTGCCCAAACCGGCTCGTAGGCAACTACGGCCCGTTCAAATCCGGCGACGCCGACCAAATCAGTGACGGCACTCAATTGTCGCCCAACAACAGCTTCGGTTTCGGAAGCCTCGCGTTGCGCCAATGTCTCGCCTACGCATAGAACGGGGCGCAATCCGGCCTCAACGGCCGCGGCGAACTTCTCTGCGACTTGCTCGTTGAGTTCCGCGAACAAAGATCGACGCTCCGAGTGCCCAACCAATACATAGCGACACCCGAGTTCGACCAGCATGCTGGCTGAAACTTCGCCCGTGTAAGCCCCGGATTGATACTCGGAAACACTTTGCGCACCTAATTGCAGCGTCGATGATCCCATCTGAGCGCGCGTGCTATCTAAATAGGCTGCAGGCGGACAAACGAGGAATTCAACGCCCGGGGCACTATCCAGCGCGCGTGTGATGCCATCAACAAGCTCGGCGTTGGACGCCAGGCTGCCGTTCATCTTCCAATTGCCTGCAATTAGATACTGTCGACTATTAACACTCATGCGCAAAAAATTCCCGTAACGGAACGCTCGAAAGCCGGCGAGGATAACCGGCTATGGCAGGATACGCAATGGCCACCTACTGTATCCATGGCTTTCTCACACGGAAATACCACGCACCACTTCGGCCAAAGACTCAGCCGCCGCCTGCACTTCCGCTTCATCGATCCCCTCGACCATCACCCGGATTAGCGGTTCGGTTCCCGAAGCTCGCAAGACAATACGGCCGCGATCACCCAACATCGCCTCAAGGCGAGCTTTTTCCGCAACTAAATCGGGCTGTTGATTCACATCAAACCGTTCCGCCACCTTCACATTGATGAGAATCTGGGGATACAACGGCATCTCGGAGGCCAATTCGCTTAGCGTCTGACCTGTAGCTTGAATGATCTCCAGCAGCTGGAGCGCACTGACCATGCCATCACCGGTCGTCGCTTTGTCGAGGCAAATAATGTGTCCGGAAGACTCGCCGCCGATGAGCCCACCATATTTTTTTAGCTCCTCCATCACATAGCGGTCGCCGACCTTCGCACGAACAAAAGGTATGTCGCGCTCGTCAAGCTTCCTTTCAAGACCGAGATTACTCATCACGGTGCCGACAACAGGACCCCGCAATTTACCGGCACGATGTCTACCCATCGCGACGATGTAGATCAACTGGTCGCCGTCCACGATGTTACCAACGCTGTCGACCATCAGCACTCGATCGCCATCACCGTCCAATGCGATACCAAGATCGGCGCCGACACCGGTTACCGTTTGTTGTAGCAGTTCCGGTTGCGTTGAGCCGCAGCCTTCATTGATATTCTTTCCATTGGGCGAACAACCGATCGGAATAACGTTTGCACCCAAACTGGCGAGCACTCTTGGCGCAATCTTGAAGGCCGCGCCATTGGAGCAGTCAAGCACGATCTTCATACCGTCCAAGCGGATATCGGGGTCGATCGTTCCCAGGCAATAGTCTCGATAACGCTCGCGTGCAGAATCTATCCGCCTGGCGAACCCGAGCTCAGCCGAGTCGCGCGTCACGGCCGGTGCCTGCAAAAGTGCCTCTATTCGCAATTCAAGCTCATCGGACAGCTTGCTGCCATCGCGATCAAAAAACTTGATGCCATTGTCGTGATAGGGGTTATGGGAGGCGCTAATCATGACACCCAGATCTGCGTTGAAGCTTCGGGTAATGTTGGCAACACCCGGCGTCGGTAATGGACCAAGCATCAACACATCGACACCGGCAGCCGTGAACCCGGCCTCCAATGCCGCTTCAAACATATACCCGGAAATTCGCGTATCTTTACCAATGACAACAGTGCCACCATCAGGCACCAGAACGCGGGCGGCGGCCCCAGCCAATCGCATCGCGAACTCGGCCGTCATCGGCAACTCGCCAACGCGACCACGAACACCGTCGGTACCAAAAAACTTGCGGCTCATGAAGACTCCCCTATTTCAGTCTTTTCTTGTTCTCTTATCGCTTGCAAAATCGCCAATGCTTCCCGTGTCTCTGAGACATCATGCACCCGCACAATGGCGGCACCATGTTCCGCAGCTTTCAGCGCCAAAACAACACTACCAATTAATCGACGGTGCGCCGGCTGCCCGGTCATTTCGCCAATCATCGACTTCCGCGATAGTCCCGCGAGAACCGGATAGCCCATGGCCACCAATTCCGGCAGCGCATTCAGCAACGCCAGATTATCGCCTAGCCGCTTGCCGAATCCAAAACCCGGATCGAGCACGATGCGCTCAGGTGAGATACCGACTGACAAACAGGCCGCGACTCGCGACTTCAAGAACCCGACGACATCGGAGACGACATCCCTGTAATTCGGCGAATCCTGCATGTTCTTAGGCTGCCCCTGCATGTGCATTAAGCAAACCGGCACAGCCAGATCGGCGACGGCTTCGAGTGCATCATCTGATTGAAGCGCACGAACATCGTTGATCATTGCCGCGCCGACTCGGACTGCTTCACGCATGACCGCAGGCTTGCTCGTATCAACAGAAACGGGCGCCAGATTTTGGCCAACAATTCGTTCAACAACGGGTATGACCCGATCAAGTTCTTCCGTCTCGGAAACCGCATCTGCACCCGGCCGGGTAGATTCACCACCGATATCGATGATGTCGGCGCCCATCGCGACCATTTTTGCCGCATGTTCAGCGGCAAGGTCCGGTGTGATGAATTGCCCACCATCAGAAAAAGAATCCGGGGTCACGTTGAGCACCCCCATAATGGCCGCGCAACCCTTCCCAAGCGAAGCGGGATCAAACGACGTTCGATCCCGATTTGTCGTCTCAAACATACTGAGTTCCTGAACCAGAAAACGGCAGCGCTATGGCTGCCGTTTGCTTCCGTTACCAATGGCCGTCAGATCGACAACCTGTTCCGCGTCTATCCAGACTGACCAGCAGGTCCGCCGATCTTGCCTTCACTTTTCGGCTTTGCGTCACTATCAACGACCTTGCCAGTCGGTGGTTGGCCGCCATCGGTCCAATCTGCCGGTGGCCGCGGATCCTTGCCTTCCATGATGTCCTTGATCTGATCCGTATCAATCGTCTCGTACTTGATCAGGGCCTTGGCCATCATATGCAGCTTTTCCATCTCTTCTTTAAGGATGGTTTCCGCGCGATCATAGTTACGATCGATAATCAGGCGTACTTCTTCGTCAATAGCATGAACGGTGACATCGGACACCTGCTTGGTTTGTGTCATCGAGCGACCGAGGAAAACCTCGCCTTCCTCTTCGCTATAGCTTAGCGGCCCAAGACGATCCGACAGACCCCACTTGGTGACCATATTGCGGGCGATATCCGTCGCACGCTCAATGTCATTGGAAGCACCTGTCGTGACGCTATCCGCACCGAAAATAATCTCCTCAGCGATTCGCCCACCAAACAAACTGGAAATCTGGCTATTCAGGCGCTGCTTCGAGTAACTGTATCGATCCTCTTCCGGCAGGAACATGGTGACGCCCAGCGCGCGCCCGCGAGGAATAATCGAAACTTTATAGACGGGGTCATGATCAGGAACCGTCAAACCCACAATGGCGTGGCCTGCCTCATGATAAGCGGTCAGCTCTTTCTCGGATTCGCTCATCACCATCGATCGGCGCTCTGCACCCATCATGATTTTATCTTTGGCTTTTTCGAACTCATCCATGCCAACGGTGCGTCGATTTGCCCTAGCAGCAAACAGCGCCGCCTCATTCACCAAATTGGCTAAATCCGCACCTGAAAATCCGGGCGTGCCTCTGGCAATAATACCCGGCTTCACATCATCGCCAATAGGCACTTTACGCATGTGTACACGAAGGATCTGTTCACGGCCACGAACGTCCGGCAATGGCACAACAACTTGACGGTCAAAGCGTCCTGGTCGCAGCAACGCAGGGTCGAGTACGTCCGGGCGGTTGGTCGCAGCAATCACGATGATCCCTTCATTGCCTTCAAAGCCGTCCATTTCGACCAGCAGCTGATTCAGTGTTTGTTCGCGTTCGTCATGACCACCGCCCAAACCAGCACCGCGATGACGGCCGACGGCATCGATCTCATCGATGAAGATGATGCAAGGCGAATGTTTCTTGGCTTGTTCAAACATATCCCGTACGCGCGACGCACCAACACCGACGAACATTTCAACAAAATCCGAACCGGAAATCGTGAAGAAAGGCACTTTCGCCTCTCCAGCGATGGCACGCGCTAGCAATGTCTTACCGGTACCCGGTGAGCCGACCATCAAGACCCCTTTCGGGATTTGGCCGCCCAATCGCTGAAACTTGCTGGGATCCTTTAGGAAGTCGACGATCTCGACCACTTCCTCTTTTGCTTCTTCTACGCCGGCGACATCAGCGAACGTGACACCTACCTGGTCTTCACCCAGCAGTCGCGCCTTGCTCTTACCGAAGCTCATCGCGCCACGCCCACCGGCGCCCCCGCCTTGCATTTGTCGCATGAAATAAATCCATACGCCGATCAACAAGATGATTGGGAACGAACTGATGAAAAGGTTCATCAGAAGGTTAGGCTCTTTGGGCTCTGGTCGATCAAAAATGATATCGCCGCGAGACTCTAGCTCACCGATCAACGGGGTCGTATCAGTCTCGGGGTTGTAAGCAATGTAGCGATTGCCGTCTTTCGTCTCGTACTGCAACTCCGGACCATCAAAGGTGACTGCTTTGATGCTGCCGTTATCCACTCTTTGTAGAAACTGAGAATATGGCTCGGTCGTTGCACCGCCGAAGCTGTTCTGCTGAAAGCTCTGCACAACGGTCAACAAGACCAGCACTATCGCGATAAAAATAAGTATGTTTTTTGCTGAATCGTTCACAGGAACGCCTCGTGTTGCGATCGCAGACGCCAACGCCTGGGATCAGGTGACCGCCCTTTTATGCGCCAAGCGTCAGAGAGCGGGACAGAAAATCAATAACTTAGCTATTAAACAACTGCCAGAATATAGTTAACGACACTACACTAAGCGATAGTTTCTCGCTAGCACGTAGACCTCAGTACTACTGGGCCTCGAAGCCTTTGGCTTACGGATTTTGACGCTGGCGAACTGTTGTCTAAGCGTTCGAACATAATCATCAAAACCCTCGCCCTGAAAAACTTTGCAAATGAATGCCCCTTTCGGGTGAATCATCCGTGTCGCGAAGTCGAGCGCCAGTTCAGCCAAATACATTGCTCTTGGCTGATCTACCGCCTTCACCCCACTGATATTGGGTGCCATATCACTCATTACAAGGTCTACGCGCTTGCCATCCAACAGCTCAGTCAACTGATCCAGAATTTCATTTTCCCTAAAATCGCCCTGAATAAAGGTCACGCCCGGCAAACTGTCCATTTCAAGAAGGTCCAGCGCATAAATCTCGCATTTCTCGTTGAGTTTGCGCGCGACGTATTGACTCCAGCCACCGGGCGCCGCACCAAGATCGACAACCGTCATGTTGGGCCGCAACAGCTTTGCTTTCTCGCACAGTTCATCCAACTTGTAGACAGCACGGGAGCGATAGCCTTCGTTTCGGGCCTTCTGCACCCAAACATCCTTCTCCTGGCGTTCACGCCAAGACCCCGAGGAACGCCGCGGACCACTCATGGAGACACTGATGAAAGCGTGACGGCACGCAGCTTTTGCCGGATAATATCCGGCTTAATACTGACCGGATGAACCGCTTCATGGAATTGACAGAACGACAGAAAAAAACACTTCGTGGATTGGGTCATCACCTGAAGCCTGTCGTGATGCTGGCCGATAAAGGGGTCAGCGAGAATGTGGGTCATGAGATTGAGCAAGCGCTGGATTTCCATGAATTGATCAAAGTGAGTATCCGGGTCGGCGACCGGGAGATTCGCGATAGCTGGCTGAAAGAGATTTGCGACAGCACCGGTGCATCGCTCGTCCAACGAACCGGCAACATCGCTCTGCTGTTTCGTCGTAATCCCAAAAAGCCTAAGATTGTGCTCGGTAGCCGCTAAACGTAGCGCACTTCCACGATCTCATAATCACGGTCGCCGGCTGGTGCGGCAACGGTCACATCATCGCCCTCGCTCTTGCCTATGAGTGCACGTGCAATCGGCGAACTGATCGAAATCATACCTTTCTTGATATCAGCCTCATCGTCGCCGACGATCTGGTAGGTCGTCGTTTGGTCGTTCGCTAGATCGACGAGCTCAACCGTCGCGCCGAAAACCACTTTGCCTTTGGCATCCAGTTTGGTGACGTCGATCACTTGAGCATTGGAAAGTTTGGCTTCGATCTCCTGAATCCGCCCCTCAGCGAAACTCTGTTGCTCGCGCGCGGCGTGATACTCGGCATTCTCTTTCAAATCACCGTGTTCACGAGCTTCCGCAATCGCCTGAATGATCCGTGGTCGATCAACGGACTTGAGCTGTTTCAATTCAACCTGTAATTGCTCCGCGCCACGCGCGGTCAATGGCACTTTGTTCACTGTGCTTCCTTAAAAAAATAGTCTTGCCCGACAGATGCGACCGTTAAGCTGCATTCAAGGCATGTAAATCCTGAAGACAATTGACCGTATCATCCGCCAAATGTTTCATCGCGACACAGGTCGCGCGTGCCGCCGATAATGTCGTGTAATAGGTCACCGCACGGGCAACCGCCTCGCCACGAATCGTCTGCGAATCACGAATGGCTTTCTTGCCTTCCGTCGTGTTGATGATAAGCGAAATCTCACCGTTCTTGATCATATCAACCAAATGAGGCCGGCCTTCATTCACTTTGTTCGCTCGGAGACAGGCGACCCCCGCTTCATTCAGGATAGTCGCCGTCCCTTGGGTCGCTACGATATCAAATCCGAGCTCGATCAACATCTCTGCCAGCTCAACGGCATCCTTCTTGTCACGATCCCGGACCGAAATAATCGCCGTGCCGCCGCGCGGCAATGTCACGCCCGACGCCAGTTGTGCTTTCGCATAAGCCTCACCGAATGACTTTCCGGTACCCATCACCTCGCCGGTCGATTTCATTTCCGGACCTAAAATCGGATCGGATAATGGGAATCTTGCAAACGGGAACACCGCTTCTTTCACCGAGTAAAACTCGGGCGTCACCTGGTCGGTCGCCGCAAGCTCCGCAAGCGTCGCACCCGCCATCACGCGGGCCGCTAACTTCGCCAAAGGCACGCCAGTTGCTTTCGATACAAAAGGCACAGTCCGGGATGCGCGCGGATTTACCTCCAGTAGATAGATCGTCTCATCCTTGATCGCAAACTGCGTGTTCATCAGTCCAATCACTTTTAGTGCCTTGGCAAGTTTGGTGACTTGGTCAATCAGTTCGGCTTGCACCGACTCCGATAGAGACGTCGGTGGCAGTACACAGCCTGAATCGCCCGAGTGAACGCCAGCCTGCTCTATGTGCTCCATGATCCCGCCGACCAGCACATCAGTGCCATCGCAAATGATGTCCACGTCAACTTCAACAGCGTGATCTAGAAAACGGTCCAACAAGACCGGACTGTCGTTCGATACGGATACTGCCTCGCGCATGTAGCCCCGCAGCTCGTCGTCGTTGTAGACGATTTCCATCGCGCGCCCACCCAGAACATAACTGGGCCGCACAACGAGTGGATAACCGACTTCACCGGCACGTTCCAACGCTTCATCCGTGTTGCGAGCAATACAGTTCGGCGGTTGTGCCAAAGCGAGTTCTTCAATAACTTTCTGGAATCGTTCCCGGTCTTCGGCCAAATCAATCGAGTCTGGCGACGTGCCGATAACTGGCGCGCCCGCAGCCTCAAGTGCGTCGGCCAATTTCAATGGCGTTTGGCCACCGAATTGAACAATCACCCCTACCGGCTTTTCCAGATCCACGATGCTCATGACGTCTTCGAACGTTAGCGGCTCGAAATACAATCGGTCTGATGTATCCGGATCCGTCGAAACAGTTTCCGGATTACAATTGACCATGATCGTCTCAAACCCCGCTTCGCGCAGCGCTAACGATGCGTGCACACAGCAATAATCAAACTCGATCCCCTGGCCAATGCGGTTGGGCCCGCCACCTAGGATCATGATCTTTTTCTTGTCGCTCGGATTGGCTTCGCAATAACGCTCATAGGTCGAATACATGTAAGCCGTATCGGATGAAAACTCCGCCGCGCATGAATCCACTCTCTTGTAGACCGGTAAGACCCCAGCTTCAATACGCTTTGCGCGAACCTCATTCATGTTGTGGCCCGACAGTGCCGCAATACGTGCGTCGCCGAAACCACGACGCTTAAGCTCGCGCATGTTCGCCGGTTTGAAGACCGCTTCACCGAGGTTTGCGATGCCCTTTTCAACCCGAATCAAATCGAGAATCTGACCAAGGAACCATGGATCGATTCCCGACATTTTCTGAACGTCGTTAATACTCAGGCCAATCCGGAACGCATCCGCGACCCAAAGCAGCCGCGTCGAACTTGGCTTGCGAACCTGAGTCTCTACCGTCTCGTTACGCGTCTCGTCGCTAACATCGTCCGGCATTTGGGAATCGAGTCCGGTAAGGTCAGTTTCCAGGCCTCGTAAAGCCTTTTGCAGCGACTCCTGGAATGTTCTGCCAATCGCCATCACCTCGCCAACTGACTTCATCGAGGTCGTTAACCTGGAATCGGCACCCGGGAATTTCTCAAAGGTGAAACGCGGAATCTTGGTCACCACATAGTCAATTGTCGGCTCGAAAGAAGCCGGTGTTTGCCCGCCAGTAATATCGTTGGCCAATTCATCAAGTGTGTAGCCGCAAGCCAGTTTTGCAGCAACACGCGCGATCGGAAATCCGGTTGCCTTGGATGCTAAAGCTGACGATCTGGACACGCGCGGATTCATCTCGATTACCAACATCCGGCCGTTATCCGGATTGACGGCAAACTGCACATTCGAACCACCAGTTTCCACACCAATTTTGCGGAGCACCGCCAGTGAAGCATTACGCATTCGTTGGTACTCGCGATCGGTCAATGTTTGGGCAGGTGCCACTGTGATTGAATCACCAGTATGCACACCCATCGCATCGACGTTCTCGATAGCACAAATGATGATGCAATTATCTGCTTTGTCGCGCACCACTTCCATCTCGAATTCTTTCCAACCAATAATGGACTCTTCGATCAACACCTCAGTGGTTGGTGACATATCGAGGCCATTGCTGACGATCGCTTCAAACTCTTCTTTGTTGTACGCGATCCCGCCACCGCTGCCGCCCATCGTGAACGACGGGCGTATGATCGCCGGGAAACCGATCTCCTTCTGAACTGCCCAAGCTTCTTCAAGATCATGGGCGACGTCGGCGACGGGAGACTCGAGCCCAATCTCATCCATCGCGACTTTAAACTGCTCGCGATCTTCAGCCATATCGATGGCTTCGCGGGAAGCGCCAATCATCTCTACGCCAAATTTCTCGAGAACCCCTTCCCGTACCAAATCCAGCGCGCAGTTTAGAGCTGTCTGACCGCCCATCGTCGGCAACAGCACGTCCGGTTTTTCTTTTTCAATAATTCGCGCAACGGCCGTCCAATGCACCGGTTCGATGTAAACCGCGTCAGCCATGTCCGGATCGGTCATGATCGTGGCTGGGTTCGAATTGATCAGAATCACCCGAAAGCCTTCCTCACGCAGCGCTTTACACGCTTGAGCGCCGGAGTAATCGAACTCACAAGCCTGACCAATAATGATCGGACCTGCACCAATAATCAGAACACTCTTGATATCGTCGCGTTTTGGCACAGCAGTTGGGCTCCTTCAGTGATTAATGTTCAACAGACCTTAAGCATCGACTTTCAGGCGACGGTTTCGGGGGTGATAGCTGGAAGATTGGCGTGGTCAACGACCATCTTCGAAAAGGCGTAAAACAATGGCCGCAAGTCCTGCGGTCCAGGACTGGCTTCCGGGTGACCCTGGAACGAAAATGCAGGCGCCTCGGTGTGCGCGATGCCCTGCAACGTACCATCGAACAGCGACCGATGCGTCGGGATAAGATGCTCCGGCAAAGAGGACTCATCAACCGCAAAACCATGATTTTGGCTGGTGATGAAGACGCGGCCGCTATCCATCTCTTGCACCGGATGATTGGCGCCATGATGGCCAAACTTCATCTTCATGGTTTTCGCACCGGCAGCGAGCGCCAGCAATTGGTGACCGAGGCAAATACCAAACATCGGAATTTGCCGCTCAAGCAAGGTTTGGATAGCCGTGATCGCGTAGTCACATGGCTCGGGGTCGCCCGGACCGTTTGACAAAAAGATGCCATCGGGCTTCAGTGCCAAAGCCTCTTCCGCTGTTGTTGTCGCCGGCACCACGGTGACTCGACAATCATTCTCAACCAACAGGCGCAAGATATTGCGTTTGATGCCAAAGTCGTATGCCACGATATGGATGGGTGCAATTCGTCGTGTTACCACCGGATCGGGGTTATTCCAGGACTCGCCCTGTGCCCATTGATACGTCTCATCAGTGGTAACGACTTTAGCCAAATCAGTACCACCGAGACCCGGCGCCGAGCGCGCTGCAGCCAATGCTTTATCGATGAGTGCTTGCCCGTTAACGGCGTCGTCCGCAGCCATGATGCAGCCGGACTGCGCACCGTGTTCGCGGATGTGACGCGTGAGTTGGCGGGTATCCAAATCGGCAATTGCAACGACGTTGGCACGTCGCAGAAAATCAGCCAGATTTTGTTCGCTACGCCAGTTTGAAGTGACGATCGAGCGGTCGCGAATGATCAATCCGGAGGCATGCACTTTCGAAGATTCAAAATCCTCGCTATTAATGCCGGTGTTGCCAATATGGGGATAGGTTAACGTGACGATTTGTTGACAGTAGGATGGATCGGTGAGGATCTCCTGATATCCCGTCATTGAGGTGTTGAATACGACCTCACCAACAGTAGACCCTTCTGCGCCGCAGGAAAGCCCGCGGAATACAGTGCCATCTTCAAGTGCGAGAATTGCCGGTTTGACCATGCTGACCCCTGTTGCGTTACCTAAAGGCAGATACACAAAAGCGGAAGCAAATGTTCAGGACGGGCTTCCGCTTTGGCAGGTCAGAGGATTTTGCTCCACGACCTGACATAGTCTACGCCAGTTCACGGAAGTTGAAAAGAGCGATCGGATCAAAAAACTGATCAATCCAATACAAAAACCCCAACGGTCAGTGTCCGAAACCTCAACCGCTAATATTGTCAAAGAAACGCTTGACGCTGTCCGTCCAAGATCGTGTGCGAGGATTGTGGCGGTCGCCGCCAAGATCCACAGCATCATCGAACTTGCGCAGCAAGTCTTTCTGATCACCCGTCAGGTTAACCGGCGTCTCGACCGAGACGCGACAATACAGATCACCAGGCTCGCGAATGCGCACCGTCGGCACGCCTTTCCCGCGAAGCCTGAATACCTTGCCGGTTTGTGTACCCTGCGGCACCTTCAAACTGACCTGTCCGTCCAATGTTGGCACTTCCACAGTACCGCCCAAGGCCGCGGTAACAAAATTTAATGGAACATCGCAATGCAAATCCGGACCATCGCGCTCGAACATTTCGTGGGCTTGGAGATGAACCTCGACATAAAGATCACCGGACGGTCCGCCATTTCGGCCTGCTTCACCCTCACCCGTCAGACGGATGCGGTCGCCACTATCGACCCCAGCAGGAATCTTGACCGATAACTTCCGCGTCTTGCGAATACGGCCGCCACCGTTGCATGACTTACAAGGATCCTTGATCGTATTCCCTTCTCCGCGACAAGTCGGGCAGGTTTGTTGTACCGAGAAAAACCCTTGTTGCATCCGCACCTGGCCCGCGCCACCGCAAGTATCGCAAGTCTCAGGCTGTGAGCCTTTTGCAGCGCCGCTGCCGGAACACGTATCGCATCCCACGTAAGTCGGTATCTCGAGTGTTTTGTTCTCACCTCTGACGGCTTCCTCGAGACTCATCTCAAGCTCATAGCGAAGATCGGCACCACGATAAACTTGTCGGCCGCCACCGCCACGTCGGCCGCCACCGCCGCCGAAAATATCGCCGAAAACATCACCGAACATGTCGCTGAATGACTCGGCACCACCAAAGCCGCCGCCCTGACCGCCCGAAGCGCTATTGCTTACGCCAGCATGACCAAATTGATCATAGGCCGCGCGTTTCTCGGCACTGGAAAGTACTTCGTAAGCTTCCTTGGCTTCTTTAAAACGTGCCTCGGCTTCCGCATCGTCCGGGTTTCGGTCCGGATGATGCTTCATCGCCAAGCGACGATAGGCTTTTTTCAGTTCGGCTGCTTCTGCCGATTTGCCGACACCTAAAACCTCGTAATAGTCACGTTTCGCCATTGTTTGTCTCAAACCCATTCATGGTCGCTAACCGACCTGATCAGTTAAAATGTAGAGGCGTAAGCCGCCTCTCGACACGGACAAAACCGCACGAAGGCTGCTGCCACTCGTGCGGTCTTCTCCAAGCCCACCTCAATTAGGCCGACTTTTTGTCGTCATCGACCTCTTCGAATTCAGCATCGACTACATCGTCTGCAGCCTTGGCTTCCGGTGCGTCGCCACCTTCTGAAGCTTCGCCCGCTTGTTGCTCATAAGCTTTTTGAGCCATGCTCGCCGATGCTTCCGCCAGTGCTTTAGACTTCGCTTCAATCGCGTCTTTATCGTCGCCTTTCAACGCTGCTTTCAGATCGTTAATCGCTGACTCAATCGTCGCACGCTCGCCAGCTTCAACTTGCTCACCGAGATCTTCGAGAGACTTCTCGGTTGCATGGACCAGCCCATCCGCCTGATTACGCACATCAACTAACTCACGGAACTTCCGATCATCTTCTGCGTGCGCCTCGGCTTCTTGAACCATCGCCTCGATTTCGTCATCCGACAAACCACTCGATGCCTTAATCACAATGTTCTGTGATTTGCCGGTGGCTTTATCTTTCGCCGATACGTTCAAAATACCATTAGCGTCGATATCGAACGTCACTTCAATTTGCGGCTGCCCACGCGGTGCCGGCGGGATATCTGACAGATCGAAACGGCCTAGCGACTTGTTATCACCGGCGCGCTCACGCTCGCCCTGCAGGACATGAATGGTTACTGCAGTTTGACCATCTTCTGCCGTTGAGAACACTTGCTCAGCATTTGCCGGAATCGTTGTGTTCTTATCGATCAACTTCGTCATGACGCTACCCATCGTCTCGATACCGAGCGACAACGGCGTTACGTCCAACAACAAAACATCTTTCACATCACCGGACAAAACACCGCCCTGAATCGCAGCGCCAATCGCTACTGCTTCATCGGGGTTTACATCCCGGCGAGGCTCTGATCCGAAGAAGTTTTGCACTTCTTCAGCAACCTTCGGCATACGCGTTTGGCCACCGACAAGGATCACGTCTTGTACGTCAGAAACTTTCAGACCGGCATCTTTCAATGCAACCTTGCAAGGCTCGATCGTACGCTTGATCAAATCACCTACCAACGACTCGAGCTTCGCACGTGTCAGTTTAATGTTGAGATGTTTTGGTCCGCTGGCGTCCGCTGTGATGTAAGGCAAATTGACTTCGGTCTGCTGTTGGGAAGACAGTTCAATTTTGGCTTTCTCACCAGCTTCCTTGAGACGTTGCATTGCCAAGGGATCTTTCTTGATATCGACGCCGGACTCTTTTTCGAATTCTGCGGCGAGGTATTCAATGATCTTGAGGTCGAAATCTTCACCGCCGAGGAACGTGTCGCCGTTGGTCGCCAGCACTTCGAACTGGTGCTCACCGTCAACTTCGGCGATTTCAATGATCGATACATCGAACGTACCACCACCAAGGTCATAGACCGCAACGGTGCGATCACCGCGCTGCTTGTCCATACCGTAAGCTAACGCTGCGGCCGTAGGTTCATTGATGATTCGCTTCACATCAAGCCCCGCGATCTTGCCGGCATCTTTCGTGGCTTGGCGCTGCGAGTCATTGAAGTAAGCCGGCACTGTGATCACAGCTTCCGTGACGGTCTCACCGAGATAGTCCTCAGCGGTTTTCTTCATTTTCATCAACACGCGCGCTGACACCTCAGGCGGCGCCATTTTCTTGCCATCCACTTCAACCCACGCGTCACCGTTATCCGCTTTCGCGATGGTGTAAGGCACCATGTCAATGTCGCGCTGAACGACGTCGTCTTCAAAACGACGCCCGATAAGGCGCTTAACCGCAAATAGTGTATTGGTTGGATTTGTCACAGCCTGGCGTTTCGCCGACTGGCCTACCAGCACTTCTTCATCTTTCGTGAATGCGACAATGGATGGCGTCGTGCGATCACCCTCACTGTTCTCAATGACTCGCGCTGTGTCACCTTCCATGACGGCAACGCAGGAGTTGGTCGTTCCCAAGTCGATACCGATTACCTTACCCATGATATTTCCTCAAAGTGTTGTGATGCGCCTTCGCGAATCTCATTCTCAATTTCGTTGCGTATTAGATGTGGCCGCTGTGCGGTTTTTCAAGCAGAGGCCGCGACAACGACCCGCGCTGGCCTGATCAGACGTCCATTCAGCGAATAGCCCTTCTGAATCACGTCAATAACGGTATTGGGCTCGGCATCGGGCGCCGGCACCATCGTCATTGCCTCGTGTTGTTGGGGATCGAACGGCTCGCCATGCGGATCAAGCGTTTCCACACCGAACTTGGCCATCGTCGTCTGGAACAGTTTCAATGTTGCCTGACTGCCTTCGACAAGCGCCGCCGCATCAGCGCCATCACTGGCAGATAGACCGGCTTCCAGACTGTCGCTAACGGCCAGCAATTCGCCAGCGAATCGCTCGATTCCGTACTTATGGGCATTTTCGACATCCCGACGTGCCCGTTTCCGGACATTGTCGAGTTCCGCAACGGCACGGACATACTTTTCCCAATTCTCAGCGGCTTTAGCCTCTGCCGCCGCCAACGGGTCCTCGCTGGCGGCCGCATCCGCGGCCGCGGTGCCTTCTGCGGATATTTCGACATCATCAGTAGATTCAATCGGCTTTTCGTCGGCGTTTTCGCCTGGCCGGCCTTCTGACTCGCTCATAGATTCACTCCGAATGCATAGGTCAGACACACGCTGTCTGACGGGTTAGGAGGGTCTATGGGGTCTCAGATTTGGAATTCAAGATTGTGCTTAATAATTTTGCCGTCATATCGACGACGGGCACGACGCGATCATAGGCCATTCGTTTGGGGCCGATCACACCCAGAACCCCCACCACTTCGTCATCGACGACGTATGGTGAGGCAACGACACTGCAATCGTCGAGGATTTGATAGCCGGATTCTTCGCCAATGAAAATCTGCACGCCGTTGGCTTCGATGCTGCGATCAAGCAAATCGAGTAAATCCCGTTTCTGGTTGAACGCATCAAACAACCGGCGCAGCTTTTCAACATCCGAAAGCTCCGAAAAATCCATCAAGTTGGTCTCGCCAGCGAGTACATATTCCCCGCGTGTCGGCTTATCGTCACTTGAAAACGCCGTGTGAGCGACGCTAACCATATCGATCATAGCCTGATTCATCGTCGTTCTGGCCCGCTCCATCTCTTCCAAAATGACCGTGCGAATCTGGGAAAGGTCTTTGCCGGCGCATTTGGCGTTGATGAAGTTGGCGGCGACGGTGAGCTCATCACGCCCGTACTCGCGATTAGTCTGCAAGATACGGTTTTGCACTTCGCTTTCATTAATCACCATGATCGCCAAAACGCGGCGATCCGATAGCGGCAAAAACTCGATCTGACGAAGTGTCACCCGCTCGGCGCGAGGTACGGTCACGACACCAGCCATTTGTGTAAATTGGGACAGAACACTCGATGCTGTGGAAACCAACGTACCGGTATCGCCCGTCTCGGATTGCAAGTGACTCTCGAGTTCCTTGACCGCTGCTGAGTTGAGCGGCTTCACGCGCATCAGGGTATCGACAAAAAACCGATAACCTTGCTCCGTCGGAATACGGCCAGCCGAGGTATGGGGCGCGCTGACGAAGCCAAGTTCTTCCAAGTCCGACATGACATTTCGAATCGTCGCCGGGCTTAACTCCAGACCCGCGTCCTTGGCAAGCGTTCGGGAACCAACAGGCTGCCCATCCTGTGCGTAGCGCTCTATCAGGGCGCGCAACAGCTCTTGGGCGCGCGGCGTCATTAGCTTGCTATTGTCTGTAGTCATGACTGATCTAACCCGATTCGTACCGTCGATGCATTGGCGGACTGTATAACGCATACAGCAAGACTGTCGGTTTAGTTATACTGATTAGCGGACAACGGTCAACCACTAACCGGTTTTTATTGGCGAAAGCCCCCCGGATCTCTTTTATGACAAGTCGTATCAACACAGCTGCCCTATTTGGGCATCCCGATGACGAGGTCGTGCAAGCGCAGATGGCGCGCGTCGCCGACTGGCTGGCCGCCGCTGATGTCCGCGTGCTCGTCGCCGAGGCCAGTGACAGTGTTGCGGCGATTCGATGGCCGGAAGCGCAACTTGCCGATGAGGCCGATCTGTTTATCGCAATTGGCGGCGACGGCACGATGCTTTATGCAGCGCGCAAAGCCGTCGGACATGACATCCCATTGTTGGGCATCAATCTCGGTAAATTAGGTTTCCTGACAGATGTGTCGCCGGAAGAGACCGAAAGCTCATTGGCTGCGGTTCTTGAGAACCGGGCGCTCACGGAAAGCCGTTTGCTTTTGGATACGGCGATCATGCGGGACGGCGAACGGATTGCCTCGGCGCTGGCGATGAATGACGTCGTGCTAGGCCGCCGCGATACCGGCCGAATGGTGGACTTCGAGACCCGCGTCAACGGCGTTTTTGTGAATAACCATGCCGGCGATGGACTAATCGTCGCCACACCAACCGGCTCAACGGCTTATGCATTGTCGTGTGGTGGTCCGATTATCCAGCCGGGGCTCAATGCCATCGCAGTCGTACCGGTTTGCCCACATACACTTAGCGACCGGCCGGTCGTCTTACCGGCTGACGCCTTAATCGAAGTCGAACGAACTGAGCGTTATCAAACCCCGGCCGAAATCAGCGTAGATGGGCAGTTTCTAGCGACCCTCGAATCCGGCGATACGCTTACCATTCAAGCCTCCACACAGCGCTTAACGCTTATCCACCCCCCGGGCTATGACTATTTTGAGTTACTGCGCTCGAAACTCAACTGGGGCATCAGCACGCGACGGGCACGCCCTCGCCTCGATAAATAGACCATGCTTACCCAGATTCACGTTAGAAACTTTGCCATCATCGACGAAGTCATCGTCGAGTTTGATCAAGGCATGAATGTGTTGACTGGCGAGACCGGTGCTGGCAAATCGATTTTGGTCGATGCGCTCGGCCTGGCTCTTGGCGAGCGCGCATCAGCGGACGTGATCCGTGCCGGCGAGCAACGCGCCGAAGTGACGGCCAGTTTTGCCATCGCCCCGGAATCCGCCATACAAGATTGGCTGGTTGAGCAAAGTGTCGACAGCGACAACGAATGCCACTTACGACGCGTCGTGAATAAAGATGGTCGTTCCAAGGGTTTTATCAACGGTAGCCCGGTACCGATCCAGCACCTGAAAACCATTGGTGCACTGCTCGTGAATATTCATGGGCAGCATGAACACCAAACACTTCAACAAACCGATGCGCAGCGACAGATGCTCGATGCTCGCGGGGGGCTCACCAAGCCAGTCGTCGCCGTGCAAAAAGCGTTCGACCGCTGGCAATCGCTCACCCATGAACTCGACACGCTGAAAGAGAAACGCGCGCAGCGCGATGACCGTATCGCGTATCTGAAATTTCAACTGGAAGGCCTGCAAACACTAGATCTTCAGGCTGGCGAAGTTTCGACACTGGAGCCCGAGCGCCTGAGACTGGCGAACGCCGAACAACTTGCTACGCACAGTAGCGAAGCGTTAGACGCTATCTCTGACGACGACCAACGTAACGCGCAGTCTTTACTGGCGAATGCCGCACGCGCGCTCAGCCATATTGCCGCCTTTGATCCTGCACTCGGGCCCATCGTCAAAATGATCGACGAAGCCGAGGTCAACATCAGTGAGGCAGCAGATGCGTTACGCCGTTATCACAGCGACATCGACATCGACCCTGCCCGCCAAGAATTCGTGGAACAACGGTTAGCGGACATCCAGAGCCTGGCCCGCAAACACAATGTCGAGCCTGACGCATTGCCTGGAAAAACGGTGTCGTTAACCGAAGAGCTCGCCACGCTGGAAAATGCCGATGCGGCGGTTGATGCATTGATCGCACAAGTTGAAAAATCACGCGCCGCGCTCGATAAAGCCGCAGCGACACTATCCCGTGCACGATTAAAGGCAGCCAAACCTTTCGCCAACGAGGTCAACGCCGGCATGCAACAACTTGGCATGCCCAATGGTCGCTTCGAGGTGGCTTGCGAGCCAAGGGAAAGCGTCGCCAGACACGGTAGCGACCGTGTTCAGTTTTTAGTCAGCGCCAATCCCGGCCAGCCATTGAAGCCAATCCAGAAAGTCGCCTCAGGCGGCGAGCTTTCGCGTATCAGTCTGGCGATACAAGTGGCTGCCGGTCGCAAGGACTCGGTCAGCACAATGATCTTTGATGAAGTGGATGCCGGCGTCGGCGGCGCCGTGGCCGAAATGGTCGGACAACAAATGCGCCTGTTGGCGGAACAGTGCCAGGTTTTGGCCGTGACGCATCTCGCGCAAGTGGCTGGGCAAGCGCATCATCATTTCAAGGTCACCAAACAAACTGATGGCAAAGCGACGACCACCGGAATTGTTGCATTGAACCAAAAGTCTCGCGTCGAGGAGATTGCCCGCATGCTAGGTGGTCAGTCGATCACCGATGTGACGCGCAAACATGCACGCGAAATGCTGAAAGCCGCCTCCTAAGTTTGGCAGTCTCGCCTTCCTGCCATTCAATCAGGCGTTAACTGCCTTTTTTCTTCACATACAAGACGAGGCTATGGTCGTGAAGTTCGAAGCCGTACTTTTCGGCGATCTCATGCTGCAGTTTTTCAATTTCGTCATTGACGAACTCGATTACCTCACCACTATCGATGTCGACCATGTGGTCATGATGGTCACCATCATCCAGCTCAAAAACCGAACTGGCACCCTCGAAATTCTGGCGTGTTACGAGACCCGCATTCTCAAATTGGGTTAGAACCCGGTACACCGTCGCTAAACCTATATCCTCACCAGACTCGAGCAATTGACGGTAAATATCCTCAGCGGTTAGGTGGCGGGACTCCGCGCCCTCTAGGATCTCAATGATCTTGAGCCGCGGCAAAGTGACTTTTAGGCCGGCTTTGCGCAAGTCCGAACGTTGAATCTTGGAGTCCATCTTGAGCGCTCTCCTGATATCGCCGGCCGATAAACCGCCGAATATCGCAGAAAATCAAAGAAAGTGAATAAATCCGGGAGCAAACGGCGCCGCGAATTGTCATACACGTAGGCAGTTAAGGTATCATGCGCGCGGCGCTGGTGCGATTGGCCATTTGCCCTGAAACCCACAGAATATCGAAAACGACAGCTCCCAAAGGCTAACTATGAACCTGGCACGAATGCTTACAATTTTGGTTATCTTCAGCGCCATGTGCCTGCAGACCGGCTGCGTCTATCGACTGGCGATTCAGCAAGGCAACATCGCTGAGCTTTCTGACGTCGAACAAGTCAAGGTGGGCATGACGCCCAGCCAAGTACGCTTTCTGTTGGGCACGCCATTGGTTGACGACCCCTTCAACGATGATCGTTGGGATTACGTTTATCAGGCCACGATCGGCCACAACGAACCACAAACCCGAAATTTCATGACGGTTTATTTCGAAGACGGCAAAGTGTCGCGTCTTGAGCGGAAAGACTTACCGCCGAAAGAGAACGATCCGGCCACGGCTACCGCTGCCAAAAAGTAATCTGGATAGCGGAGTCCTATTCGGCCCGTAAAACAGCTAACTGCTCAATGAGCAACTGGGCCACTGTATGCTAGCCGTCGCCTTGCTCGTCAGATGCCGCGCCACCCATCGTTAATCCATCGCGCGCCAGACGTCTACGCGCCTCCCGCGGGTTGTGCGCCAGCGTCCGATAGATTTCAATGCGGTCACCTTCAGAGAGCACTTGATCCTCTCCTACAACGCGCCCCCAAATTCCCACCGGGCAATTCGCCAAATCAATATCAGGGAATGAGCTATCGAATTCGCTAGTGATGATGGCCTCGCGAACACGAGTGCCCGGTGTGACGTCGAAGGTCTTAATCAACTGTTGCTCAGCCGTTGCATACGCGATCTCTATCGTCAGCCGTTTAGCGGCCAGTTGATCCATCGCTAGCTAAAGACGTCTTCGGCACGGCGGATAAACGCGTCGACCAAAGAGTTGCAGGTCTGCTCGAAGAAACCGCCGAACATCATACCGACCATCATGTTTTCGAACTCAAAGTCGATGTTCAAAGAGACCTTACTGCCCTGCTCACCCAAAGACTCGAATTTCCAAACTCCGTGCAAATGACTAAACGGACCGTCCAGTAATTGCATTTCCAGTTGCTCGCCGCGTGCGCGGATGTTGCGCGTCGTGAATCGTTTGCTAACGCCGCTTTTGCTAAGTTCCAGTGTGGCACGCACCTGCGCTTCATCACGCTCATGCTCAACAGCGTCGGAGCACCAAGGTAAAAACTCGGGGTATGTTGACACATCATCAACCAGATCAAACATCTGCTCGGCGCTGAATGGGACCAACGCTGTCCGGCGAACTCGCCGCACTAGGCCACCTGCCCCATGATCCAGCCCCAGAGGCCCGTTCCGTTAGCTAAGACCAGCAAAACGCCCAGAGGCGCTACAAAGCGCGCCATAAACCGCCACGTTCTGAACACCGGGCCATGCGTGCCGAGCTCCGATGATGTCGAGTTACCGCACATTACCCAACCGGCAAATACCGTAATCAACACGCCACCGAGCGGCAGCATGATCTTGGTCGTCAGATAATCCACATTATCGAACCAGGTACCGGCGGCGAATGTCGCATCGCTCAAAATATTGAACGAGAACGCCGTGCCCAAGCCGACAAACCAAATCACGCCACCGATGACGAATGCTGCTGCGCGACGAGTCAGACCGAAACGCTCTACAACCCAGGCAACTGCGGGCTCCATCAAGCCGATGGCTGAGGTTAGCGCCGCAAAGCTCAATAACACGAAAAACAGTGTGCCAAAGATCAGGCCACCGGCCATGTTGCCAAAAGCCAATGGCAAGGTAACAAAAACCAGACCCGGGCCTTGGGCGGCACTCAAGTCGTTGGCGAATACAATCGGGAAAATCACCAACGCAGACAGCAAAGCAATCGAGGTATCTGCGATCACGACGGTGACCGATGCATTGGCGATTGATGTCTCCTGCGGCAGGTAAGCGCCGTAGGCCATGATCGCGCCCATGCCAATGCTGAGTGAGAAGAACGCCTGCCCCAATGCAACCAACAATGACTCTAGGGTCAGTGCCGAAAAGTCTGGCGTGAACAAGAATTTAAGGCCTTGTACGAAATAGCCGGTGGTCATGGAATAAATGAGCAAGACGATCATCAACGTCAACAGACCCGGGACCATGAATTTAACGGCACTTTCGAGACCTTTTTCGACGCCACGAGCGACCACGAAAATGGACAGGCCCATAAAGATGGTGTGCCACATCAACACACGCTGCCAGCTGCCGACCAATCCATTGAACACATTATTGATGCCCTCGGCATCAACGTTGTGAAACGAGCCGGTCAAACTCTGAATGACATAGTCCAGCGACCAGCCAGCAATGACACTGTAGTAAGAAAGGATTAGCACACCGGCCAGAACACCCATGCCTCCAACCCAGCCCCACTTGCCGCTGGAGCCTTCTTCCTTACCAAGCAGGGTCATCGTCTCAATCGGGTTACGGCGCCCGCGTCGACCGATAATAATCTCGGACATCATGACCGGCAGGCCAACGACCAAACAGCAAAGCAGGTAAACCAGCACGAACGCACTGCCACCATTGGCACCCGCTTCGTAGGGGAATTTCCAGATATTACCGAGACCAACCGCCGATCCCGTTACCGCCATGATGAACGCGAAACGTGATGACCATTGTCCGTGTAGTGATGTACGACCTGTCTGCGAGCCGTTGGTGTTTGCCACGATATTCCCCTAAGCCTTCGTGTTTTTCGCGAATTTTGCGGCAATTTCATCAAAGTAACAACAAGCGCGGCTTGAATAACGCATTTGGCAGCGCCAGATCGATCGTTAGGATATGATCGTCCGCCACCTAAAGAGTGACTGAACAGGCACATGGCCAAGCCCAAGAAAAGCAAAACACCTGCGAATAACATCGCGCAGAACCGCAAAGCACGATTCGACTTCGCCATCGAAGAGACGATCGAGGCGGGGTTGGTGCTGGAAGGTTGGGAAGTAAAAAGCCTTCGCGAAGGCAAGGTCCAAATTACCGAGTCCTTCGTGCAACTGCGCAAGAACGAGGCCTGGCTATTTAACGCCCATATTACGCCGTTGCTCACAGCGTCGACGCATATCAAGCCCGAGCCGACCCGCAGTCGCAAACTGTTACTGCACAGGGACCAACTGGATCGCCTGGTGGGTGCGGTTGAGCGCAAGGGCTATACGATTGTGCCGCTCGATATGCACTGGAAGTCTGGCAAAGCCAAGCTGACCGTCGGCTATGCGAAAGGCAAGAAATTGCACGACAAGCGCGCGGACAAGAAAGATCGCGACTGGCAGCGCCAGAAAGCCAGAATCCTAAAAAGCGGCTAGCCGCGACCCTATCGTCTTAGTCGTCGTAAGCAATACACTCAATTTCGACGCGAGCGTCCAAGCCCAAGCCGCTGACTTCGACGGCGCTGCGCGCGGGTGGCTCGCGGAAGAACGTCGTATAGACCTCATTCATCGCGGACCATTCACTCATATCAGCGAGAAACACCGTGCATTTGACCAAATCATCGGTCGTCAGATTGAACTCAGCAAGCGTACGCGAGATGTTCTGCATCGCCTGCAGCGTCTCAGGGCCGATCCCGCCAGCAGCTAACTCACCGGTTGTCGGCAATGTCCCCAAAGCACCGGACAAGAAAACGAAATCGTCGGCATAAACAGCATCCGAGTACGGCTTGTTGGCATTACCTGTCATTTGAACGTTGCGATAACGCGGACCATCGCTGTCATCGTTGACGCTAATGACACAACCACTCATCAGGCTGACCAGGGCGCCTGCCAATAACCATTGCTTCATGCTGTCTATCTCCTATCGTAGATTGAAAGGCGCAAACTGCGCTGTAGGGTCAAAAGTGTACTCAAATTAGGTTTAATGGACAGTGACAATCGCAATTTTTGGCTGAAATAGCGATGGGTCCTAACACCAGCAAATCCCGCTTTTGAAATCTACTAAAATAATATTTTTCAATTACTTATAATCTCTATCTCATCAATCTTGACGGATAGCGAGCAGTCTAAGACCAACGCACGCATTCAAGTATGCGCCCTACTCCATTGAAACGAGCGACATCTAACCGCATATTAGTAGGACATCAAAAGGGGGCGACATGGCTTCGACGTGGGTCGCGAACCTTTGGGTGCATGCCGAGTGACAGATTAGCTCGTAAAACTAGCTGTAACACTATAGTTGCAAACGACGACAACTACGCAATCGCTGCTTAAACACCAGTAGACTGCCTTTCGACCGGTTCGTGCTTGTGCGTCCGGACCCGAAAGTTATTTACACAAGATCGCTGGCGGGTATGTTTGGGGCCCAATAGTTAAAACCTTTACTAAACTGGCTGTTGATGCGCTCCGTTCGTCGAGTTGTCAGCAGTAAGATTTAAAGACGAAATAAGCATGTAGAGCTCAAAGCAGAGGGCTTGCGGACGCGGGTTCAATTCCCGCCGCCTCCACCAATGCAAGGAAAAAGACCACCGCAAGGTGGTCTTTTTTTGTGCCGGATATGTTGGGCTTCGCAAAGAGTCGCCTGATCCCGATTGCCAAGAACAATTGTCTATCAAAGAGAATGTCTCGCAATCGCTTGCCGCTAACAAGGATCCAAGCGCCCCTGATCAATCAAGGCCTGCTGCTCTGCCAGCATTTGCATTCTCGCGCCACGCTCCCCGTGACTACGCGTTAACTCCAGAAAACGTGCAAAGCGCTCCGGTGTCGCTATAGCGTAGCGCTCAAAGATTGCGCTCTGATCGATCCTTTTTTGAACAACAATCGCGTTTTCTTGATCGCCGTAAGATTTTTTGTTTTCCGAACGAAGCGCCTCGGCGTCGGCCTCACGACCCATTAAGACCAGCATAGCCGGAATCATGTCCCGCGCAAGTAACGATTCGAGTTCGTTCGACATCGGCGACTGATACATTTTTTGCCAGTAAGTCATGCATAACCGGGCCACCTCAACTGAGTGCTCTCCGGCCTCCTGGCAGAACTTAACAATCGGCGTAAACGGTGGCATCTTGACAGCTAAGATCGAGAATGCGCCAGCGACTCGTTGTTGAAACGACCAGTCAGTAGTGACCGCATAAGCACGTTCGTACAATTGGATACTTTCAACAAAGTAGCCGTTCGCCTCGGGCATCGATGCTGCTTGTTGAAGACCGCGTAATGCTTTTTTGGCATCGCCTTTGCGATAATAGAATGTCGCATATCCCATCCACGCACGTGCATTCTGTCCATCCGCCTCCACCAGCCGATCCCACCAGTCATGGCGCTCGCAAACATCTCCATCGCGTGCATTAGCGCACAAGTTAGCAGCATGCCACAACACCTCAGGGTCTTCCGGATTTTGCTCGAGCGCGAGCTCAAGAAGCTCATCGGATTGCTCAAATACCGATGTTGTGTAGGCGCCCAACAACAGGAGATCTATCGACTTAGAGCGCAAGGCGGTTTCGATGATCGATTCATGAAGTTCTGCCCAATCGGTCTTGGAAAGGTCTTGAACCTCAGTCATAGGGTCAGCATCGGAAGGGCAGGTTTTGTCTGCAGTCTGCAGAGCTCCTGGCTCTGAATTGATCTCCGCTTCCATCTGCATGGCGACATCGGTTCGGTCATTTTTTTTCGCTGTCGATACTTCGGCTAGTTCTGAAGTCTCCAATAAGAAACTGCAAAACCAGCCCAATGAAAATAGAATGACCAGAAAAGACATTCCGAGAAAAATTTGCTTACTGCGTTTTCCCGCGTTCATGATTTAGCTCAATAGCCTTGTCGCAGCGCAGCGGACAAGAGTCGTGATAGTCGGCGATCGCTAGGCTGAAACAAGCCGCCTAATGTTCTTAGTGGCAATCCCAGTTATACCAAACCCGACTGAAATCGCGCTTCTCGAGATCTTCGGTGCGTATGAAGAAATTCGCGATACCGACATCCCCCCACATGATGTCAAAGCCGCCTACCTTTTCGCTGTCGATCTGAAATAGCAGTTGCCAGTCATCAGTCACATCGTTCGACTCGCGAGGATCCACTTGAGTGAACACGGCGTAGCCCCCCATTTGGTGGGAGGGCGCTTGGATTGCATACTCGTACAACTGATTGAAAGCCACATCATTGACCTCTTGCGTGTCGGGCAACAGCGTTTGAAATCGGTAGTCCACAGGTGAAGCTTTGCTCATCATGCTCTCGAACCGAATGCCTGACTCACCGCGAAAAGGCAGCAAGTCTTCTTCGTTTGGCACTGGGGTCTCGGTAGGAATGTGCCTAGATACGTCCGGCTTCTCGTGAAACACAACCGCATAGTTCCGACTGTTTGCATTTGCCGCCGTCGGCTGCTCGAAGTTAAAACCATACAAGTCATCGGCACCAATAAAAAACTGCAAAAGACCACTATCGGGAAACTGCTCAAGCCGATCATCTATCTCACCGAAGTTGACCTGTGCGAGGAAATGCAGTGGTTCGCCTTTAGTCGATGCCGGGTATGCTAAATCATCCGTCCAATAAGGCTTGCCTCCAATCTTGGATGCGATGGTCGATGTTGCGGGTTGGCCGGTCAACCGCAACCTTTTTGCGGGCAAAGCACGCTGGTCAAGGACTGACTTCCATTCCTCAAGCTTCGCACTGGACATTGGCTCTGCTGGCATAGGCAACGACGGCGACTCCGCAGTGCTTTGTCGACGGGAAAGCAACAGCATCAAAACGGCACCGATACCAACCAGAATCACAACGAACTTCATATTTGACGCCTGAGTGTCCAACATCGACATCGTAACAAAGGTCGCCGCTCAATAGCGTCCTCAAAAGTCGTATTGACTTCAGCCAACTGATACGAAAAGGGTTTTACTAGCAAAGCGATGGCTCATTCAGCGCAGTAGCGACGATGCGATTGGGATCGACAGAACAAGTCCGCATAGTGAACTCAATCGTGCTGCGGTATCCTCCGTCTTACTAAAACCGATTGGGATTCAGGTCACCTCATGATGCACCTCTTCGAACGTCTTACACTTGTCTTCTTTGCCATCGCAACGAGTTTGCTAAGCAGCGCCGCACTCGCACAATGGGAACATCGATATTCCAAATTGTCCGACTTTGGGCATCATGTCTATCTCGAGCAACACGAGCTACCTATCCTAGCGAACGGTCCGACCGATCCCGCCCCGGCACCAGACGGCGAGGCTTTAGCTTTCGCGGCGCAAGGGTGGTTATGGCTGTTGGATATTGAAAACGGCACTGCAACGCAGATCACCGATAGCGCTGATGTCGATGCTCGGCCACGCTGGTCACCGGATGGCTCGCAAATCGCGTTTGTTCGCGACAACGGCAGCGACACTTCGATTGTCGTGTTGGATTTGGCGAGTGGCGATGAGACCGTTATCAACACGCCGACCATCGAGCTCGATCCCGAATTTTCTACCGATGGCGAAAGTCTCTTCTATACCTCAGGCGTCGGTGACAAGCTCAGTCTTTGGCGACGACATTTGTCGTCCGGCGTAGATGCGCAGCTGACCGACCTTCGCCAGGTCGAGCGGAATGCGCGACGCCTCGCTTCTGGTAAAGGGCTGCTCTATCTGCATGGCGCGGGGGCTCATCGCGTCCTGCGGGTCCGGGACTTCGTTGCTGGCACCGATGCCGTCGTGCATCGTGAGACTTTGACCTATCATCTCAGCGCCGATGCCCACCCTACACAGCAGCTCGTCGTTTACAGCGCGCCGATCGATAACGCCTACCATCTTTGGACAATGGATCTGAATGATCCTAACGTGACCCATCGCATTACCAACGGTGCTCGCTTTGCCTTGACGCCGGCATTCAGCGCTGATGGTAATCATATTTACTACGTAGAAGCTGACGAGCAGCGTCAGTTTCATTTAAAGCGTATCGCGACCTATGGTGGCGCATCCGAAACGCTGGTTATCCGTGAATGGAATCGAAAAACAGCGACCGGCATGTTGTCACTGAAGATCAACAACACCGATGACCAACCCGTCACAGCGCGCGTTTCACTGACCAATGATGACGGCCATCCGGTAGCGTCACCGACCGACGCTACTTACTTTGATCCGCAAACCGGTCGCTACTATTTCTACGTCGAAGGCAGCGCTGACTTTTCGCTCCCGGTCGGGCGATACACCGCCACGATCGCACGTGGCCCTATGGCACCAATCGTTCAGGAAACCATCCGTGTCCGCGCCAATCGTGCCTCGACCACAACCGTCAGCCCGCAACCGCTTTGGGATGCGAATGCGGCCGGCTATGCCTCCGCGGATCATCATGTACATTTGAATGGCGACGGACATCATCGCGCCACACACAAAGACGCGCTGCGCGTCATGGCCGGCGAAGATCTCGATGCGCTGGCACCGATGTCATGGAATCGCTGGCAACGACGCATCGACGAATCCTTGGTTGGCGAGCAATCCGCGACCGCCGGGCGCGTCGTGCGTCAGGGACAAGAGGTTCGCTCACACTTCCATGGCCACATTGGCTTAGCGGGTGTCACGCAACCGTTTGTGCCGTGGTTCTTCGGACCTTACAATCCGACACTGGGCGATCCGGACCTGACCAATGGCGACGTGCTGGCCTATGCCGAAGCCACCGGTGCGTTCCCGACCTACGTGCATCCGATCGTGAACGATGATGATCCGTTCGAGCAACTGGACGAGAGCCCCATCCCGCTCGAAATGATCGCCGACGGCGTCTTGGCCAAGCGCATGGGTATCGAGATGGTTTGCGCATGGACGAGCCCATTGGGCAACGCGCATGTTTGGTACCGCTTGTTGAACATTGGACAACCGATCGCAGCAATGTCCGGCACCGACTCCTGGGTAGACTTCCACCGCACACCGGCCGTGGGCACTGGTCGAACCTATGCTCGCGTTGACGGTGATGTCACCTCATCATCGGTTCTCGCCGCCGCGGCAGCCGGCAAAAGCTTCGTCACAACCGGACCCGCACTCGTCTTCAGCATGAGCGACAACATTAGACCCGGCGAAACCATCAGCAGTGGCACACATACCTGGCAAGCAACATTGGCGAGCACTAACGCCATCGATGTCGTCGAGCTGATCATCAACGGTCAAGTCGTGAGTCGTCATGATGGTGTTTTGGCCAACGAGCAGAAGACACTAACGGGCGAAATCACCCTACCTGAGGGCGGCTGGGTCGCGTTGCGTGCCTACGCATCATCACGCGCTGAGGACGCCTGGCCAACAATGCACGCACGTCCCTTCGCGCATTCTTCACCGATCTGGATTGACACGATCGGCAGTACGGACAGCTCGGCACGTGCGAGCGCAGCGAGTGATTTGATCAGCGCACTCGATGCCGCGGAACGCGAGATTCGCGATGCGTATGGGGAAGTTCAAACGCCGAAACTAGAAGCACGATTCGCTAAAGCACGGGCAAAGCTACAAGCAATGATCAGCCCATAAGGATGCTGTTCCGCGCGGGCTTCCGAATCGTGATTGCAAGTGCACTTGCGATACGGAACTTCATTGAGACTGGTGATGGCGGCGCGTGCGCTCGGCCGAATTGGTAAGGTGTTAAGATGATTGTTCGCCAATAGCAACCGGTGGCTTCATGAAAAACGCATTCGTAACCCTTCTAATCGTGGTGTCGAACTTGACAATCACTGCACCGGTGCATGCCGAGCCGTCAGCCGCCTTCGTCAGCGCTTTCATTGCCGCGTCGGAGCAAGCTCGACAACCGGCCGCGACGACCGAGGATCTTGATGCCTTTTTAGCATTCTTAGCGGATGACGTTACTGACCACCATATCGCGTATGCACGATCGTTCGAAGGCACAGCGCATTTGAAAAAAGGTATTCCACAGAAAGTGGCGTCAATGGTGTCTATCGCTCAGGACATTGAGTCCATCATACTCGGTAGCAACACAGCCGTTGTTGTCGTCAATGAACGTTCCGAGTACTACCGAAACGAAACCTTAAGACAGTATGAAGGCAGAACGATCCTCATCTTACGATTCGATGAGGAAGGGCTTATTAACGAAATAAGAAGATATCTAGACTGACGCGTTGTCACAAACGTCACGACTTCCGATTTTCGAACATCAAGCCTTTCTCAGCGTTTCCCAAGGACCGGAAATCGCAACCGTCATACCCGGGTTTTTCTGAATATTGGCAAACAATACGGAACCGTCAGGAGAGAAACAGGCACCCGCCCATTCGGATCGCGTGTTCGACGCAATGTGATAAATATCGCCGGTCGGTGTGACCCCCGCCAAACACTGCACGTCGAGATCACCATCTTCGCAAACGATCAGATCACCCCAAGGCGCAACCGCCAGGTTATCCGGATTACCAATGACTGATGCATCGTCAGATTCATACACCAACTCCAAAGCGCCACCGTCATCATCCGCATGGAAACAAAAAATCTGGCCGATACCTTTGGCGCCGCCATCGGTGCAGGCAAAGAAGAAATCGTCACCTTGTGCCACGATGCCTTCGCCCCGGACGAACACCGCCGCGCCTTTCTGACGCGCCTGCAGGCGGAGATTATCTTTTTCGGGATCGGGCTCATCGATATCGACCCACTCGCACGCATGCCGGCTACCCACGTCCAACGGCTTCTCGGTCGTATGATGGACGGGGCTATCGACGAGCGCCAATGCCTGTAATTGCCCGCCCGCCGCCAGTCGCCCCGGTTCTTTTGGAATGAATCGGTACAGGCAACCGGACCGATGATCTTCGGTCTGATAAATGTTGCCCGTCTTCGCATGTACGGCGACCGCTTCGCGATTGAATCGCCCCATTGCGGTCAATGGCATCGCTTTTCGAAGTGGCTGCATCGGATCGACTTCAAACGCATAGCCATGTCGACGGCCCATCTCCCAAGTATCACCGCCGGCCTCCTCGCAGGTGATCCATGTGTTCCAGGGCGTTACGCCCCCGCTGCAATTTCGAATGGTGCCAGTCAGGCTGAGATAGTGTTTTTCGACATTGAGCTGTTGATCCAACCAAATGGTTGTCGTCCCGCCGCTGGAATCAGGGTCATACGCGAGTTCGGGCTCAGGTGATTTTGGATTGATCGGAAAATAGCGCGAAATCTCATGATTCCTAACGAGAGCCATGCGCCCGTCCGGCGCCGCAAAACAACCCATGCCATCCTGATACTCGGGAACCTTGTGACCGTCTGACATCGTTTCACCGGATGGCGAGATTATCTTGTAAGAGAAACCGGCCGGTAAATCGCAAATGCCCGCCGGATCAGCCACCAAATTCAAACCAGCACGTGCTTTGGGTTTGCTACTGCATCCCTGTAGCGTTCCGAGCAACGTGCTAAGCGAAAGCGCGGCGCCACCGCCAACCGTAGCCTTGAGAAATGAACGTCTTTGATTCATTGGGATTACGCCAAAAACTAAAGAACTGAAGTTAGCATGCGGACCGGACGTTTAACCAGCCCGGCTTTACCGCCAACGCGAACAACAAAAAGCCCCGGCATCGTCTCCGACGCCGGGGCTTCCCGAACCATCAGCTCTGTGGAAATCGGGGGGAAATCCACGAACGCTCTCTAGGGGGGATGAGCGTGCTGACTATCGTGCGATCAGGCTGCCTGATCGTCTTTCTGGTCATGCGACAACACGTTGTTGCTGTTGATCGCAATCGAACGCGGTTTCATCGCATCCGGAATTTCTTTCTTCAAGCTGATACTCAGCAGACCACTATCCAGTGATGCATTCACCACTTCGACATAGTCGGCGAGGTTGAACTTGCGCTCGAACGTGCGGTTTGCAATGCCCTGATGCAAGAACTTACGTTCGCCTTCATCGTTCTTGCGTCCGCGCACGGCCAACACGCCCTTCTCCACACTGATATCCAGCTCGTCTTCTTTGAAGCCAGCTACAGCCAGCGTCACGGCATAACGGTCTTCACCGGTCACTTCGATATTGTAAGGCGGGTAACCGGCAGCAGTTTCCGTGCGTAAGGCGTTGTCCAGCAGGTTTGCCATACGGTCAAAACCAACGCTGTTTCGGTATAACGGGGTTAAATCAATCGTTTTCATCTGTATATCCTCCAACAGAAGCAATATGTCATTTACAAAATTTGCACCGCCACGTTCTCTCAGAGACCCGCTTTGGCACTGTATAGAAATGGGATCAGCCCGTTTTTTTTCAAGATCTCAGCAAGATTTTTGAACAAACGCGTATTGATCTATCAGTCTCGTCGCTGCTCCATACAAAATACTAGCGATGTACTCTGGCGTAATTTTTCAACGCTTTTACGAATCTTTAGGCGACAGTTTCTGCCGAACGCTCCGCGCCGCTGGCAGAAGTGCCCGCGGAATGGCACAGTAAGCCGATAACTTCCACGCAGGCAGGACAATAATAATGATGAATCGGCTTATATTCGGACTCGCAATGACGCTGGCGCTGCTAACCGCAACGCTCCATGCAGAAACCACGTTGATCCATGCAGGGCAGTTGTTAGCGGTACCGGGTGAAGCCCCTCAGAACGAACAGACCATTGTCATTGTCGATGGCAGAATCACTGCCGTTGAAGGCGGCTATGCCGACGCCAGCGCCTATCCCGACGCTACGGTCATCGATTTAAAAGACCAGTTCGTCATGCCCGGGCTCATGGACATGCATGTTCACTTACAAGGCGAGCTGGGGCCCAATCAAGAGCGCGACGCATTGAAGCTGTCTGATGAGCTCGTGCATATGCGTAGCATTCAATACGCCATGCGCACGTTGCGAGCCGGTTTTACAACCGTTCGTGATGTTGGCAACGATGGCCAAGGCATGTTCGCACTCCGCGATGCGATTAACCGTGGCTACATCGACGGGCCGCGGATTATTGCCGCGGGCGGCGTGGGCATCACCGGCGGTCATGCGGATATTAGCGGCGTCAAACCGGACCTGATGGAGCTCTACACAGCGCGCACAATCTGCGACGGTCCTTTTGATTGCAGACGCGCGACGCGCGACGCGATCAAATACGGTGCCGACCTTATCAAGATCACATCGACTGGCGGCGTCTTAACGGATCGTGCCACCGGCACAGGGCAACAGATGGAAATGGACGAGCTTCGCGAAGTCGTTCAGGCAGCCCAACGCATGGGCCGTAAAGTCGCGAGCCATGCGCATGCCGAGGAAGGCATTATCGCCGCACTAGAAGCCGGCGTGGATAGCATCGAGCATGGCAGCTATACCGGTCCACGGGCGATCAAATTATTCAAACAAACTGGCGCTTATCTGGTGCCAACATTAATCGCCGGTGAAACCGTCAAACGCATGGCCGAGAACTCGGACTTTATGACACCTGCGATTAAAGAGAAAGCCATCCGCGTTGGCGCCGACATGGCCGGTAACTTCGGCAAAGCATACAAAGCAGGCGTCAAGATCGCCTACGGCACAGACAGCGGTGTTTCGGCACACGGTACGAATGCCGAGGAAGCCGTGTTGATGTACAACGCCGGTATGACGCCTATGGACATTTTGATTTCGGCGACAGTCAATGCGGCAGATCTGATCGACATGACCGACCAAATCGGCACCATCGAAGTTGGCAAGCATGCTGACATCGTTGCCACAGAAGTATCCCCCCTCGAAGACATCAAAGCACTGCTTGAAATGGGCTTCGTCATGAAAGATGGAAAGGTGTATCTTGACTAACGTATCCGCAGACGAGAATTACAAAAAAGCTTACGACAATAATCTAGGGTTCGGCAAACGCCCTGCCCTTATTTTGATCGACTTTGTTCAGGCTTATTTCGAACCGGGCAACGCGTTATTTTCCGGTGTTGACGATGAACTGGCAAGCGCACTTCGTGTACGTGAGGCGGCACGCGATGCAGGCGTTCCGGTCATCTACACCAACGTGGTCTATCATCCGTCAATGGTCAACGGCGGGCGATTCGCCGAGAAAGCCTTGCCGCTCGCGAACTTCTCGGCCGGCAATCCGATGGCTAACTGGCCGAACGGTCTGGAACCCGGCGACGACGAATTGGTCATTTCCAAGCAGTATCCCAGTGCCTTCTTCGGCACGTCGCTCGCGTCGACGCTGACCGCGCAAGGAATCGATAGCCTGATCATTACCGGCTTGACGACCAGTGGCTGTATTCGTGCAACCTGTGTCGACTGCGTATCGCACGGCTTTATTCCCATCGTGGTCTCTGATGCGTGTGGTGATCGTCATCCCGACCCGCACAACGCTAACCTTTTTGATATGCAGGCCAAGTATGCCGACGTCGTAACCGAGGCGGCGATTGACGAATACCTGGGTACGCTGAAAAGCTAACGGTAGCGACAACCACCGAAGGTTTTAGTTGCCTGGCGCAACTGCCAGTCGATGCAAAACCTCTAGCCAGACAGCTTGATCACAGCGGCGGCTCAATCGTCAGACGGAATGACCCATTCCTGATTGTCTGCGAATCGTCGATCGCAACCAATCCGTTCTTGCAACTAGCCGATAGCGACAGCACTACCTATTTTCTGGACGGTAACTCGTAAAAGCTCTGGTTGAAATGCGCGCGACACAACGAAACGTAACGATCATTTCCGCCGATCTCGACCTGCGATCCATCGGTAACGGTCGCGCCCGATTCATCCTGACGAACCACCATCGTTGCTTTGCTACCGCAATAACAAATGGCTTTAATCTCGTTCAGGTTATCGGCCCAGGCAAGCAAGTACTTGCTGCCCTCGAATGGCTCGCCCTGAAAGTCGGTTCGCAGACCGTAAGCCAAGACCGGAATGTTGAGTTGATCGCAGACGCGACCCAATTGGAACACTTGATCACGCGTTAGAAATTGCGCCTCATCGATTAGCACGCAGTGCAGTTGCTCGCGCGATTGTCTTGATCCAATCACCGCATACAAGTCGTCATCACGCCCGAAAGTCTCCGCATTCGCATCAATCCCAATGCGCGAGGTCACCTTTCCGGAACCGTAACGATCATCCAGCTTAGGCGCCATCACCAGCGTATTCATACCGCGCTCTACGTAGTTGTAACTTGACTGCAGCAACGCCGTGGATTTACCGGCATTCATCGAGGAATAGTAAAAATAAAGCTTGGCCAATGCGAAATCTCCAAATACAGTGCCATTTAGGCATTCAAAACGGCGCCACGCTATAATAAGCGATCAGCGCGACGCCCGCAGCCGCGCCATGGAAAAGTTTATGCACTTCGAAGTCAATCATCCCTGCATCCAACACAAACTCGCGATCTTGCGAGCGGCTGACACTGGCCACAAACAATGCCGGGAGCTTGTTTCGGAGATCACCCAGTTGGTGAGCTACGAGGCACTAAAAACCGCCAAGCTGCAACCGGTCACCATCGAAACACCATTGGCATCGTGCGACGCGCAAACGCTTGCCGAAGACATCGTCGTGACACCAATCATTCGAGCCGGCATCGGCATGCTCGATGGCATTCTGGCGCTGGTGCCCAATGCGCGGGTTGGCTTCGTGGGGTTGTATCGCGATGAAGTGACCAAACAACCCGTCGAGTACTACTGCAAGCTACCGCCTAACCCGGAATCTGCTTTCCATTTGGTCATTGATCCGATGCTCGCGACCGGCGGGTCGACCAATGCGACGATTGAACTCCTGAAACAAGCCGGTGCCAAACGTATTGTAGTCGTCGCTATCGTGACTTGCCCAGAGGGCCTTAGTGCCGTCAGCGCGCAACATGAAGATGTGCCTGTCTACGTAGCGGCTATCGATCAGCGATTGGATGAACGTAAGTACATCATCCCAGGCTTGGGCGACGCCGGAGATCGCCTTTATGGAACCGAATAGATGAAACGATTTCTTCTCACTACAACGCTGCTTCTGGCCTCTGCTTGTTCCGTCGGACAAGAGCAGCGTGCGGTCGATCAACAGACAGCCGAGAACGCAGGCCCCACTTTTCTTGGCGAACTCGATTTCTCCGTACTTCCGGAAGCGTCGGGTATGGCTGTTTCCTACTACGACTCAAATAGAATCTGGTTTATCAACGATCAGGGAAACTCAGCCTCTTTGATTGCCGTTTCCACGACCGACATGCAACATGACGTGTTGAAAGTAAAAGGGGTAAAGAATCGCGATTGGGAAGAACTGGCGGGATTCGAACTCGACGGACAACCATGGCTACTCATCGCCGACGTTGGCGATAACAAAGCGGTACGAGATGAAGTCAGACTCATTTTCGTCAAGGAACCAAAGTCCCCGTCGGATGGCGACAAACTCGAGAGTATGAGCATCACGATGACCTACCCCGACGGGCCGCGGGATGTTGAAGCCATTGCCGTAGATGCAAGCCGGGATGCAATCTTCATCTTGAGCAAGCGCACGAAGCCCCCAATACTTTATTCGTTGGGTCTCAAAGAGGCCATGATGCAGGCGCGCAGCGGTACAAAAACCTCGGTTCGACCAATGCGGCTCGGCGACGTGTTGACCATTCCTGCGCCGACCGAGCTCGAACTCAAACTGTTCCCGAAGTACGGCATCTACAGGAATCAACCGACGAGCATGGATTTGTCGCGTGACGGCCAGACCATTGCCTTGATGACTTACGGCGAGACTTATCTGATCAAGCTCGCACCCGGGCAAAGCTGGATGGAAGCCTTTGCGGGCGAACTCCGGCCAATCGGCATGCCGATCCTACCGCAACCGGAAACAGTGGCGTTCGGCCCAGATGGCAATTTGTTCATCTCGACAGAAAGAGAACGCGCGCCGCTCTACCGGTTTTCCCCCGGTGATGCCAAACCCTAGCCGATGGTAACCAATGTGATCACGCCACCTGATGATTTACTGGCAGCGGCGCTCGCGGTACGCGAAAACGCCCATGCGCCCTACTCTGATTACAAAGTCGGCGCTGCTATTCGAGACGACAAAGGCGCAATACATGCCGGCTGCAATGTCGAAAACGCCGCCTATCCGGAAGGTCAGTGCGCCGAGACATCGGCCATTGGCGGACTGATATCGAGCGGCCAGTTGGCCATCCGGGAGATATTGGTCATTGGGGGCAAACAGACCCCCGGACCCTGCTCACCGTGTGGTGGCTGCCGGCAACGCATCCGCGAATTTGCCGATAGCACCACCAGAATCTGGTTAATCGGCAAGGACGATGAATGGCAATCCGTCACAATCGACGACTTGCTGCCCGGTGGTTTTTCGCTATAGACCCAACATCAGGCTGGCTAACGCCGCACTCATCAAGTTCGACAACGAACCCGCCAAAACGGCCTTGATGCCAAACTGTCCGATCAACTCGCGCTGCTCCGGGATCAAAACACCCAAGCCACCCAATAAGATGGCAATGGACGACAGATTAGCGAAACCACACAGCGAAAAAGTGATAACGGCGTTAGTACGCGGACTGAGTGTGTCCTTCACCAAGCCGAAATCAAAAAACGCCACAAACTCATTCAGAATCAACTTCTTGCCGAAAAGACTACCGGCAATCTGCGCCTCATCCCACGGCACACTAAGCAGCCACATCAGCGGAGAGAATACCCAGCCGAGCATCCGCTCCACCGTCATATCCTCAATGCCCACCAAACCGAACAAGCTACCGATCACACCATTGCAAAGCGCAATCAAAGCAACAAAAGCCAGCAGCATCGCGCCGATCATGACGGCCAGTCGCACGCCATCCTGAGCGCCCGCTGCCGCTGCCAAAATAACGTTTTTCTCTTTCTCTATAACGACCGACTCTGTCAGCGGTGCCGCCTTTTCTTCAGCCGTCTCCGGCTCGTCAGGCATCATCAACTTTGCCATCAGCAGACCACCTGGTGCAGCCATGAAACTGGCGGCAAGCAAGTACTCAAGGTCAGCGCCCATTCCCTGGTAAGCCACCAAAACGGTACCGGCAACCGACGCCGTGCCGGAGACCATGATCGTAAATAACTGCGGTTTCGTAATGCTAAGCAAATAAGGTCGCACCACCAGCGGCGCTTCGGTCTGACCGACGAAAATATTGGCCGCCGCATTGAGCGACTCCACCGGCCGCGTGCCAATAATGCGTTGTAAACCGCCGCCGACGATTCTGACCACCCATTGCATAATGCCGATGTGATAAAGCACAGCCATCAGGGACGCGAAGAAAATGATGACAGGCAATACGCCGACCGCAAACGGATTGGGACCATTCGGATCATAGAGATCACCAAAAATCATGCCGATCCCGGCGCTAGCGTAGCCAATGACCGCTAGCACGCCGCCGCTAATCCCATTGATCATGCTCTTGCCGATCGGCAGATACAGCACAACCAGTGCGATCACCACCTGCAGCGCGAACGCGCTTAAGACGACTCGCGGTCGTATCGCACCCCGGTTCGATGAAAACGCAATGGCGATCGCAAACAAAACGACAATGCCAACCAGACTGATTAGTGAACCCGACATGGAATCCCCCGACAACTACTGTTATTTCTTATGAGATGAGTGGCGTTTCCGCCTGAACCTGCGACCTGCGCTCTTGACCCTAGCCAGCCTGACGGGCTTTGGCCGGTGCGATGACATCCGACAATCGTGGGCGGTGTTCTTTGAGCTCTTCCGGCGTCAATGCGTCCAGCTCGTGCGGAAAAACCAGCCATTCGTCGGTTTCGTGAACAAAATAATCTGGTGTCAGTGTGGTTTGGTTGCGGGTTGGCTTAAACCACGGCACCGCAATACGTACATCCTCTGCCATGTTGTCGCGGGATCGACGGGCCAGTTCGGCAATAACAGCAGCAATCGTATTACCGGTATCGAAGACGTCATCGACAATCAGCACGCGATCTTCGACATTGATCTTGTTCACAATGTAGTCGAGCCCATGGACACTGACGGTGCTGCTGCGTTGGTCCACGCCGTGATAAGACGAAGTTCTGATGGCAATATGATCGGAGTCACAGCCGCAATAGCTCAACAATTCCTGGACCGCCATACCCACCGGGGTGCCACCGCGCCAAATGGCAATGATCAGCGTCGGTCGAAAGCCACTGCGTAAAACGTTGGCACCCAGCTTGAGCGAGTCTTCCAGCAAACTCTGTGCGGAAAGGACGATTTTCTTCATGTCGATTGGAATCCCAGAATGCGCTGACGTCAGCGACTCGAAAACGTATACTCGCATCCTACCGCAGAAACGATGCCGAGGCACTCGATGGGCACAGCGCCGCCGAACAAAACATTTGTTGACGCCAACACCATGCTGGTGGATGCGTTCAAACTGTCTGTACAGATTGCGGAAAGCGATTTTCGCCCCGACTTTCTAGTCGGCCTGTGGCGCGGCGGCAGCGCCGTCGGTATCGCGGTACAGGAAGGCCTTGAGCACCTCGGTATTGATACCGACCATATCGCCGTACGCACCAGCTATGCGGGATTCGACGCCTATCATCGTCAACGTGCCGACAAGAAGTCCGCTATTCGTGTTCACGGACTGCGTTACCTGCTGGAGAACGTAAGCTCGTCCCAGTCGTTGTTAATTGTAGATGATGTCTTTTCGACGGGATCGAGCGCGCAAGCCGTTATCGACAAGCTGGGTCGCAAGGCTAGACGAAATTTGCCACGGGATATTCGAATTGCGTCGCTTTGGTATCGCCCCAGCCCGCAAACGCTGCGTCCACCCGACTTTTACGTTCATGAAACGCATGACTGGATGGTCCTACCCTATGAGCTATCCGGACTGACACAGGCAGAAATTCGCGAACATAAGCCTGTCCTCGCCGATATTCTCGACGAAATCCCGGAATACCTGCCAAAACCGTAACCCGAACTCCACACCACCTCTATTTGATTTGATCGACTGGTGAATCAAGCGCCAGTTCGACTTGCCATGAAGGACGCCCCATGACCGAGAAAACTGATCTATTAGGGATTAGTAACGCCATTGTTGATGTACTCACTGAAGTCCCGTTCGATGAACTGGAAAAGCTGGGTGCGCCGGCGGGCTCCATGACACTGATCGACCAAGCGCGCGCTGTGGAACTCTATGAGTTGATGTCTGACACGACCGAGAGCGCTGGTGGGTCTGTCGCCAATAGCGTTGCCTGTTTCGCGAGCCTAGGCGGCAGAGCAAGCTACATCGGCCGCGTCGCCGACGACACACTGGGTAACACGTTCGCACAGGATATGTCCGCCTTGGGTATCGATCTTCGCTTACCGGCAGAAACTCGCGAAGCACCAACCGCGCGCTGCCATGTATTCATCACGCCGGATGGCGAACGCACGATGCAAACGTTTCTGGGCGCTTGCGTCGAAATCGCCGAAACGGACATCACCGAACAAACGGTTGGTCAACCCAACATCATGCTGCTCGAGGGTTACGTTTGGGACACTCCGGAAGGACCCGCTTCGATGAGCAAAGCGATCGCTATTGCCAAGGCGACGGGTACCCGAATTGCGCTGTCTCTATCAGACTCGTTCTGCGTTGAACGCCATCAAGCAGCGTACGAGACATTAGCGGCCGGGGACGCAGATATCGTTATTGGCAACGAAGCAGAAACTCTGCAACTGTTCCGTACCACATCGCTGGATGATGCCGTCGCCAAAGCGGCTGCCAGTGGCAAGCTATTTGTCATCACCCGATCGGAAAGGGGATCAATCATTATTGACGGTGACCAAAGGCACGATCAGTCTGCCGATCTGTCGCAGGCCGTCAAAGATGCGACCGGCGCCGGCGATGCCTATGTCGCAGGATTCTTGTACGGAGTGGCGAACGATTGGACCCACGCGAAAAGCGCAGAATTAGCAACGCGTTGTGCGACATTGACGATTGCGCAAGTCGGTGCGCGGCCCAACGCCGAAGCGCTGGTTACTTTGCTAGGCTAAGCCCGCGCTAGTCGAAAATCAGTTAGCGACAGGATGCCAGGTTGTCTTGGTCTCCTGGAACGCGCCGATGTGGTAGACGCCTTGTGCGTTCACTTTCGAAAAGTCGCTGCTGGACAAATCGACCACCCGCTTGAGATTCTCTGCGGCCAAAACTGCTGCTGCCTCACGCGTCTGGTTACTGCCCGCCGCCAGCGCCAGTGCATTAACGTCCATATGCGAGGCAAGCGGCGGCAACATCTCTTCCAGCTGTCCTGTCAAAACGTTCACAACGCCAGCAGGCACATCTGACGAATGTAAGACTTCTGCAAAACTCATTGATGACAAGGGATGCTGCTCCGATGCCAATGCAATGGCCGTATTGCCACCAACAATGACCGGCGCGAGCACAGACACCAAACCCATAAGCCCGCTTTCAACAGGTGCTGTAACAACCACAACACCCATCGACTCAGGCACCGAAAAATTGAAATGTGATGATGCGACGGGATTCACGCTGCTCTGGACTTGAGTGAACTTGTCGGACCAGCCTGCGTAGTAAATCAATCGATCGATAGCGCCGATCACGTTACGTTTCGCCGCGGCAGGAGAAAGTCCTTCGCTGCGGAGTTCACTGATAAACTGCGCTTGCCGCCCTTCCAGCATCTCGGCGATCCGATAGAGGATTTGGCCCCGCAGGTAACCACTAGTCGACGCCCATCCCGACCAGGCAGCTCGAGCCGCAACGACGGCATTCCTTGCATCTTTCCGACTGGCGCGACAAACGTTCGCGACAACCTCATTCTTCGTATTTTCAAACGCGATGAATCTGCCCGACTCTGTTCGAGGAAACTTGCCGCCAATATATAACTTGTAGGTTTTATTGACGCCCAGACGTTCGTTTTTCTTAGTCGCCATTATTGAACACCATGGTTTAGATCAACATAGGCCGCCAGGCCGTGCAGGCCGCCCTCTCGACCCGTCCCGCTTTCCTTGTAACCACCAAAAGGCGATGTCGGATCAAACTTGTTGAATGTGTTGGCCCAGACGACACCCGCGCGCAGCGCGCCTGTCATTTTAAAGATACGAGCCCCTTTGTCGGTCCAAACACCGCCCGATAGTCCATAAGGCGTGTTGTTGGCTTTGTCCCGTGCTTCGTTAAACGTCCTGAAGGTTTGCACGGTTAACACCGGGCCGAAAATTTCTTCCTGAACAACCCGGTTGGACTGGGCCACATCGGTAAACAATGTTGGTGGACAGAAATAGCCCTGCTCCGGCATGACAGCGTTGGACTGCCAACAAGTGGCGCCTTCTTCATTGCCCAACTGAATATAATCTTGGATGCGCTTGAGTTGACTGGCCGAATTGATCGCACCAATGTCGGTATTCTTGTCGAGCGGGTCACCAACGATTAGGGAATTGATTCGTTGCTTCAGCCTGGACAGCAGTTCTTCACTAATCGACTCCGCGACCAATAGCCGGGACCCGGCGCAACACACATGTCCCTGATTGAAAAAGATGCCGTTCACGATGCCCTCGACGGCTTGATCAAGCGCCGCGTCTTCGAAAACGATGTTGGCCGCTTTGCCGCCGAGTTCCAGCGTATAGGGAATCTGTTTGCCTGCCAGGTTGCGCATGATTTCGCGACCGACGGCAGTGGACCCGGTGAAAGCCACTTTATTGATGTCCTCGTGCCCCACGACCGCCGCGCCGGTCTCGCCGTTCCCGGTGACGATGTTGACGACACCGTCCGGCAAGCCCACGTCCTGCATCAGCTCCGCCAGTTTTAGCGCTGTCAGTGGCGTTGTGTCCGCCGGTTTCAAAACAACGGTATTCCCCGCAGCCAACGCTGGCGCAATCTTCCAGGCCGCCATCAACAGCGGAAAATTCCACGGGATGACCTGCCCTGCAACACCGAGTGCTGAAGGCTTCGTACCGGGAAACGCATAGTCAAGTTTGTCTGCCCAGCCCGCGTAATAAAAGAAATGTGCGGAAGCCAACGGCACATCAATGTCGCGCGACTCGCGAATTGGCTTGCCACCATCAAGGCTTTCGATAACGGCAAACTCGCGAGCCCGCTCGGCCAACGCCCGCGCAATTCTGAACAGATACTTACCGCGTTCGGCCGCCGGCATCGTCGACCAAACGTTGTCGTAAGCGCGACGTGCAGCTGCAACCGCCTTATCGACATCTTGCTGGCCCGCTAGCGCAACCGTCGCCAAAACAGCTTCCGTTGACGGATTCACGGTCTTCATCTTCTTTCCGCTCACCGACGGCACGAACTTGCCATCGATAAACAAACCATACGATTCCTGCAGGCTCACATGATCCGTGCTTTCAGGTGCCGGTGCATAGGACCAACCGCTATCGAATGCCAAACCGGATTGCTCTGTCATTAAGTTTGCTCCCGCCTCAATCTTTAGAGAAGTAATCGCTGGACTGATAATGCCCGGTCGACTGTTTCATCAATTGCATTAATAGATCGTTAGCGAGCGAGCTCGCACCAAACCTAAACCATTGGTTATTCATCCAGCGAATGCCCAGTGTTTCGTTGAGCATGACCAAATACTGCAAGGCAAGCTTCGAGGTTGAGATGCCGCCAGCGGGCTTCATCCCGACCATCCGTCCTGTCGCCGCAAAATGGTCTCGTATGGCATGCAACATGACCAAAGTCACCGGCATTGTTGCCGCCGGCTGTACTTTGCCAGTCGAGGTCTTGATGAAATCCGCACCGGCAGCTATGGCCAGAATACTGGCCCGCCTAACCTGGTCTAGCGAATCTAATTCACCTGTTTCAAGAATGACTTTCAAATGCGCATCGCCACAAGCTTCTTTCACCGCAACGATCTCATCAAACACCAATTGATAATCGCCAGCCAAGAAAGCACCGCGCGAAATCACCATGTCTATTTCACTGGCGCCTGCATCAACGGCCATTCGCGTATCGGCGAGTTTTATCGCCAACGAAGACTGGCCACTTGGAAAAGCTGTTGCCACCGATGCAACATTAATTGGGCTATCGCCCAAGGCATCACGAGCCACACCGACCATCGTCGGATAGACACAGACAGCGGCCACTGTCGGCAAACCGGTTAAACGATCATGCAGATGCTGGGCTTTCGCACACAATTGCCGCACTTTTCCGGGGGTGTCAGCGCCTTCCAGAGTGGTCAGATCGATCATCGAAAGCGCAAGCTTCAGCCCTTCGATCTTGGCCTCGCTTTTGATTGAGCGACTACAGAATCGCGCCACGCGCTCTTGAATCCCGACGGTATCGACCGTCGGTGTGTTATCCATATCCGGTAACGTCGGTTCAGGCATGCTCTGCAACCGTATCCAGCGCCATCTTGATCATTTCATCAAATGTTGACGCCCGCTCATCAGAAGTCAACGCGGCACCACTTCTAATGTCATCACTGACGGTACAGATAGCCAGTGCCTCAACGCCGAACTCCGCGCAAATAGGGTAAAGACCCGCCGCTTCCATCTCGATACCTTTGATGTCGTACTTTTCCATTGTGTCAAACATACCTGGATCCGGCGTATAGAAAAGATCGGCAGAAAACAGATTGCCAACATGATGCGTAATGCCGTGCGCTTTCGCTTGTTTAACGGCGGAACTTAGCAATCCGAAGCTCGCAATTGGCGCATAATCGTAACCGCCAAAACGCATCCGATTAACCGACGAGTCTGTGCAGGCGCCGGCACCGATGATAACGTCGCGGAGCGCCGTATGAGGATTCACGGTGCCACAACTGCCAACACGGATGATGCGCTTCACGTCGTAGCTTTCGATCAGCTCGGTGACATAGATCGAAATAGACGGGATGCCCATCCCATGTGCCATCACCGACACCGCATGGCCCTCGTAGCTGCCCGTAAAACCCAACATATTCCGGACATCGGTCACCTGCCGAATATCATCGAGATAGGTCTCGGCAATATATTTGGCGCGAAGTGGGTCTCCCGGCATCAAAACGCTCGGCGCAAAGTCGCCGGGCGCTGCATTCATGTGTTTTGTGGCCATGGTTTTTTGCCTGTAGTTCTATTCGCCCGCTATGATACACCACCTGTACCAGCGACGGAGTAGCTGCAGTGGCGACAGAAAGCGACGAAATACTGACCGGAGAGCGCTGCTATATCAAGGAGCTCATCAACTCAACCGATCACCAAAATGCCTCCCTAGCCCGTTGTCGCGTCTCGCCAGGCGTCCTAACCCAACTGCACGATCTATCCGTTCACGAGTGGTATGTCATTCAATCCGGCGAAGGCGAGATGTTTGTCGGTGACGCCCCGGGCTATCCGGTTGCGCCCGGCGACATTGTCAGCATCCCGGCGCGGACCGCCCAGCAAATTCGAAACACCGGTGCCGACGATCTGATTTTTGAGTGCCTCTGCATGCCCCGATTCGATGACGCCGGGTACCGATCTCTGGAAGACTAAATTCCTACCATGGAGCTTTTATGAAAAAACATCACCTCTTGATCATCTGCCTCGGCTTTCTCGCTAGCGGCTGCAGCGCATCGCCAGCGCCAGCGTCTCGGACAGCGCATTCCGTTGATCTGATCGTGCTTGGCGATCATGTCTTGACGATGACCGATAGTACCGTCGCACTAAATCAGGCCGTTGTTATCGACGATGGCATCATCATTGCCATTGGTGACACAGAAAGCATGCTCAATCAATACACCGCCGATGAGCAGATCGACGGTAAAGATCGCATTGTCCTACCGGGCCTCGTGAACGGCCATACGCATGCCGCGATGACATTGATGCGTGGCATCGCCGATGATTTGGAACTGATGACATGGCTCAACGAATATATTTTCCCGGCTGAGGTCGAACTGGTCGATCCGGAGTTCATTCGTGTCGGCACAGAACTCGCCTGCTGGGAAATGATTCGGGGTGGTACTACCACTTTTATCGATATGTATTTCTTCCCGGAAACCGTGGCGAGCACGGTTGAAAGTTGTGGCCTTCGTGCAGTTGTGGTGCCTTCCGTGATTGAACAGGAAAGCCCTGATGCGAAGACCTTCGAGCAATCCCTAGAACAAGCACTTGCTTTCGCCGCCAACTGGAAAGATCGACATCCTCGTATCATCCCCGCCTTGGGCGCACATTCCGTGTATACCGTCGGTGAAGCCGCGCTGAAAAAGATTGTCGCCGCTGCTCACGGCGCTGACTTACCGATCAGCATCCACGTCGCAGAATCACAGTTCGAAATGACGGTCACGAATGATCAGTACCAAAAGAGTCCGATACAACTCTTGGACGACCTCGGGTTTCTGGACGATACCCTGATCGCCGCACATGTGATCTACGGCTCAGACGAAGATTGGCAACGCATGGCAAGAGATGGCGTTGGCGCGATACACAACCCCACGTCCAATCTAAAGCTTGCTTCCGGCATTTCACCAATCGTCACGATGCGCGAAGCCGGCGTAACCGTTGGGCTCGGTACCGACGGCGCTGCCAGCAACAATGATCTCGACATGTGGGAAGAAATTCGATTGGCCGCATTTGTCGCTAAAGGATTTGGCCAAGACCCCACATTCTTGCCTGCGCACGAAGCGTTAGACATGGCAACGCGATCTGGCGCGAAAGCGGTCGGCCTCGGTAAAACAGTCGGCACACTCGAAATTGGTAAGAAAGCCGACCTTATTCAGGTGTCCACTCATGATCTTTCATTCGCGCCGATGTATGACCCGATATCGCACTTGGTCTATGTCGCTGACGAGCATGATGTCGTGACAACGGTTGTCGAAGGCGCCGTGCTGATGCGGGATAAACAAATACTGACGATTGACGAAGATCAACTTCGACGGGATGTTGCAAAGATTCGGGAAAAGATAGCGGCGCTTGTTAACCGTTAGCTTTGAGTTTCGATAAGCTTCGATCTCCATTGCTTGCTGATCTTGCCAACGTCGATTGTGGTCGACGTCAACCGCACCGCCTAATAGCGATTGGATACGTTCTATGACGAAAAGAGAGTTCGACATTATTGTTTGGGGTGCCACCGGCTTCACCGGAAGGCTAGTCGCAGAACATCTATTGAATACGTATGGCGCGGCCGGCAGTATTCGATGGGCGATCGGCGGGCGTAATGTAGAAAAACTTGAATCCATCCGCGATTCACTTGGCAAAGCCGGTAAAGACCTTCCTATACTGATCGCCGATAGCTTGGACAGGAAGAGCATTGATGCGATGGTTAGTCGGACGAAAGTTGTTGCTACAACAGTCGGACCCTACGCGCGCTATGGGAACGAACTCGTTGCGTCTTGCGCGCGCTTAGGTACGCATTACTGTGATCTTGCCGGCGAGGTGCCATGGATCCGACGAATGATCGATGCGCACAATGGAACGGCAAAGCGATCCGGCGCACTCATTGTGAATTGTTGCGGTTTCGATTCCATTCCATCAGACATTGGTGTTTGGTACATGCAACGTGAAGCGCAGGCACGGTTCGGCCAACCGTTACAGCGCATTCACTTCTGTTTAAAGAACGCGAGTGGAGGCATGAGTGGCGGCACGGCCGCCAGCATGCTGGAGGTCGTCGAGCAAGCACGCAAAGACCGGCGCTGCGCCAAATTACTGATGAACCCTTATGCCCTCAACCCACGCAATAAAGCCGCCGGGCCAGACCGCCGCGACGCCTTTGGCTTCAAGCGTGATGAGTTGCTCGACGAATGGGTCGCTCCATTTCTCATGGCCAGCATCAATACACGGATTGTGAGACGCAGTAATGCTTTGCTGGGAAATGCTTACGGACGCGACTTCCGTTATGCCGAGTTCATGGCAACCGGTGACGGCATCACAGGCATGGCGAAAGCGGCCGCTGTTTCGGGAGGCATGGCTTCTCTCATGCTGGGCGCAGCATTCGCGCCGACCAGAGCGCTGTTGCGAAAGTTCGCGTTTCCGGCACCCGGTGAAGGCCCGGCCCCGGATGCTCGCGAGAAGGGCTTCTTCGATATTGAGTTTGCTGGCATTGATGCTGACGGCAAGTTGCTTCGCGGGAAAGTGCGCGGCGATAGAGATCCAGGCTATGGTTGTACCAGCAAGATGTTAGGTGAAGCCGCCATTTGCCTCGCGCGTCAACCGGCCAAATCTACCAATGAGCCAGGCGGATTTTCTACGCCTGCCGCTGCAGTTGGCGATGCTCTGCTTGAGCGTCTCCAACGCAACGCCGGCGTGACTTTCCAAATTATCGGCGAAGAGAGTTAGGCCGTCTGCTGTAACGCTATGCTCACCCCGGCCGGTATCGTCACTTCAAATTTCCCGGTCAGCTTGCCTTCCTCATGAAATCGCAACAGATGCTCATGTATCGCGGCCGTTACATGCTGTCCGGCACAGACTAACAAGCTACCGTAGTCCGTCTTGATATCTTGCTCGATGCGCATACCAATATCGATTTGATCAATCGATAGTAATGATTTAGTCGCTTCCTGTTTAACATCGGCCAAATCAAAAAGTTGCTCCAGCAAACGCGGATCAAAGTCAGCTCGCTGTTGCCTCAGTGCGAAATGGACCTCATCATCTTCCTTTCCTTGCAATCTTAATCGATCAATTGCTAGGGCCAAGTGTAGGGCTCGAGCACCAAACGGTATCGACTCGGCGCGAATATCATTGTTAGGAAAACCATCTCCCGAATAAGTCTTATGTTGATATTCCACAATTCGCGCGACGTTCTCCATGCGCGGTACTTTTTCAATCAAGCGAGATACGCTGCTGGTTGCCGCGTGATAGGACTCCTGCTCACCACTATCCAGTTCCTGTCCAGCGTTAATTTTGGAAATGACGGCGTTATCCATGGTGATGGAACAAAGCTGTGAAAGCATCGTCGCTGTTTCAATCGACCAACGATCATCAGCGCTCATATCAGGCTGAGTTTCAATCAAAGCCATTACCTGATCTTTGATGCGACATGTGCGGCCAAATGCTTCTGGCAATGCCATCGCGAGCAACTCCGTCAAAACGCTCAAGCTACCTTTTACCGTATTTTCTAACAGATCTCGTTCCGAATTGACGAGCTCATATTGCCGCAACCCCTGGGCGATCACATGGCGCAACATGGTGACGTCACATGGCTTCGTCAAGAATCGAAAAACTTGACCATCATTGACGGCACCCACTGCTGTTTGTTGATCACTATTACCCGTCAGCATCACACGTACGGAATCTGGAGAAAGCTGCTGCGCTGCCTTTAAGAATTCAATACCACTCATCCCGGGCATTCTCATATCCGAGAAAATCATCGCGAAGGGAGGTTCTTTAGACAGTATTTCTAACCCTGCTTCGGGACCCACCGCAATCGTGACACTCACTTCTTTACGTATCGCACGCTTGATTGCTTGAAGCACATTAGGCTCATCATCGACAAATAAGACTCTCTTGTTCATGCTGCATCCTTTTGCATTACTTGTTGCTGCGCGATTTCGCGCCATGCCTCAACCTTCTCACCACAGCCGATAGAAGCTAACCATGCCTCATCTAGTTCTGGACCATCGCGATCCGAAAGTTCGGCTTCAAAAGCCGCGGCAGCATGCAATGCAGCAATCGGCGCGAACTGTGTGAGTTCAGTTGTTGAAGGCCGACGATGATAGGCAATGGCTTCCACAATGCCATCAGACAGACCCCAAAGTCCGAGCAGATAAGCACCGACTTCACCCTGTGCGACATCAAAGCACTCTAGCTCAACATCGGTCTGACTTTCACCGGCTTGCACTCGATTAATCACCGCTTTGTATTCGTCAGCTAGTTCTGTCGCCAGAATCAACTTGCCTAGCTCATGCATCATTCCAGCTTGAAAAACTTCGTCAGCAATGACCTTGCTGTCAGATTCAAGCTTAGCTATTTGCTTCGCAATAGCCGCGACGAGTTGACCTTTTCGCATTAATGAATCAACCGGAATCGCAGATGTTGCTTTGTCGTAGGCCTTGAAGGCCGACTCTGAAAGTACTAGCGCACGAATGACATCCATCCCCAAGTAGGCGACGGCTTGATCAATGGAGCCAACGTTTCGACGTAAGCCGAAGAATGCAGAATTGATGAGCTGCAGTATTTTTGCGCTCATACCAAGATCGCGCGATATGATTTTGGCGATTTCATTCATCGAAGACTCTTCCTTGCCCATTTCCGCATTCATTTCTTGATAAATTTCGGGAACACTGGGCAACTGGCCGATCTCCGCAGTCACTTTTTGCAAACGCTCCGATCTCATCATATCGCGAAGCTGACATGTCCGAATCACGGTCTCACGAAGTGTTTCTGCATCGCATGGCTTTGCCAAAAACTGGTGAGTAGCCGCAACGGACCGAATGGTCATTTCCTGTTCAGCATGACCCGATAATATGATCCTCGCTGCCGCTGGAAATTTCTCTCTTACTTGCGCTAATAGCCATGCACCATCATGTTTGGGCATACGCATATCACTTACAATGACGTCAATGCCATCATCGCCTATCGCTTCAAGAGCTTCTTCTGCACTCAAGGCGAATTGCATTTCCCACTCATGCCGCATCGGTCTGAGCATGCGTTTTAGTCCTTGCAAAATATTGGGTTCGTCGTCAACGAAAATGATCTTTTTCATGCAGCTTCCTCGCTAAGGCTTTGCGCAACCTTTCCTTTTAGGGGGAGTTCTATCTTGAACTCGGTTCCTTTCCCTGTGGCAGTTTCGACTCCGATAGAGCCACCGTGTTGTTCGGTGATTACGCTGCGGCTAATCGCTAAGCCTTGGCCGGTCCCTCTGCCAACTTCTTTGGTTGTAAAGAAGGGGTCGAAAATCTTGTGCCGTACGTCTTCCGGAATTCCCGGACCGTCATCCCGAATTCGCACCAGTACCGTTTCATCATCAACCATCGAAGTGGCAATCGAAATCTGCCCCATCGCATCCGAACCATCTTCGCGGGCATCGCCAATCGCATGCGCTGCGTTTACGACAATATTCAAGACCACCTGTGAAATAGCAGAGGGGAAACAGTGGACAGCCGGAAGCGTTTCATCCAGCTGAAAGTCCATGTTGGCGATATATTTCCACTCATTTCTAGCAACGGTTACGGTACTCTCAATGATTCTGTTTAGATCCGAAGCCTCCATCGTTCCACTGCCCGGATGCGAAAAGTCTTTCAGTGCCAATACGATTTCACGAATTTTCCCGATCCCGTCGTGCCCTTGATTTAGCGCGCTTGGAATCTCCTCAGTAAGGTATTCCACGTCCGCGGTCTCGATGGCTTTGCCAAGTGCTTCCGCATGCTCGTTACCACCACTAAGGGATTGAAGTTTGGTCACCGTGTCCGGCAACAAGTTAAGGACAGCAAACAAGTCGTCGAAAGACTCCATCAGGAACGAAAGATTGTCACTGACATACTGGGCGGGTGTATTGATCTCATGAGCAATACCGGCCGCCAGCTCACCTATTGACTCTAGCTTCTGGGTGAGCTGCAACTGTTCATGTAATTCGTCACGCTCGCGCTGCGCCTGATTTTGTGCGGTGACGTCTACAAGCATGGCATGCCCGCCAGCCAGGCCAACGCTATCATGAAACACGGGTTTGACCGTATAGAGGCATTCAATCACGTCACCGCGGGCATTCTTTAGTATTAGTGGCCTGTTTACATCGGCCTTGCCGGCGGCGAGTACCGAGACACTCCGGTCAATATCTGCAGAATCCGTTTGATCATGAAGAAAAGAGGCTAATGCCTTCCCAACAAGTAGCTCCTCAGCGTAGCCGAGATCACTTACCATGGTTCGATTGGGCTGTTGAATTTGAAACTCTCGGTCTAGCTCAAACATCATGACTGGAACATTGTCATAGAGGTCTCGGAGCCGATTCTCGGCTTTCACGACCCGCCTCGTTTGCTCCTCTTGTTCGGTTACATCAGTGACAAACACATCCATGATCGGTTCATCGTCGTTGGTGCGCCCGGCGCGAGCCGATACCACCACATGCTTTTGCTCGCCGTCAAAAGTATCGAAAATATGCTGGTCTTTATACTCCGGCGTGTTGTCTGGAATGCTCCGTTGCAACGCTGACAGGCCGGTCAAGAGTCCGTTAAGCTCGATATCAGTAATTTCCACGTCCTTCTCGGCATTCATCAGTCGCAAAAATGCCCTATTGGCAATCACTATTTGCCTTTCGCTATTCGTCCGAAACGCAGCGACCGGCATACTATCGAAGAGATCTTGATATCGACGCTCGGCGGTACTAACGTGCACCCGCTGCACTGCTCGGTCGATGCAACGTTGGGTAGCCCGCAGAATGGCCTCAGGGGACATCACCAAGGTATCAAGACAGTCTTCGACGCCCGTTGCCATAAAACTGGATTCCATCGATGCAATGCCGTCGGCGACGAGCAACATGGGTGTAGGAGCGATCGCCGCGCTGTATGCGGAAATTGCATCGGCCTCGGTCGTGGCGATATCCGAGAGAAAGACCAACATGCATTCACTGTTGAACTCGTCCCGCTCGGTAATGCTCCGTTGATCCAGCGCCAACTCTGTGACATCAAAACTCGACGCTGCTTTCAACAAGTCACTCACCGCACGAGCCTTTGCGGCGGCGTTTGCATCCACCAATAACGTTATCTTTGTAGGTTGTCCCGGCAAAATTGATATCTCTGTTAAAGGCAGGCGTTTCCCCTGCTGCACACGGTTCATGTTGAGTTAGCGACCGCAAGAACGGTTTCTTTAGCGAACGGAAACCCGGTACCCTGCCTCCGGAACCGCTTGCTCGTAGGCACTGACCGCGGTAGATTCGGGGCATCGGTATCGTTCATTGACGTTACCCGGCACCAGCAAGAAGCGAGGCCTCTCCCCGATGGCAAGAGTCAGCCGACAGTTCCCTTTCAACCGCCTCCGGGCCGTTGTGTTCCTTGCAGCCTTTGGCGCACTCGCGGGGTGTAGCACGACCGTCAAGGTGCCCATCGAACCTTTACCCAAAGCGCTCGTCCAACCATTTCCGATCAACGCTGCGATTCGCTTTGATGACGCGCTCGTGGACTATAGCTACGAAGAACTCATGCCGACCGGCGAAAGTTACCGAATAGACATTGGCGAAGCCACGCAATCCATGTTGATGGAAACGTTCCAAAATATGTTCGAAGGGACCGCTTTTTTAAAATCAGGGGAACCAATACCCCGCGTCGTTGATCTACTTATAGAACCGAGCATTCAGGCACTGGAGTTTGCCTTGCCTTCACAGACCGTGACGAAAGACTATGCAGTTTGGATGAAGTTTGCCATGAAAGTTTATGATTCTAATGGAAAAATCCAAAGAGAGTTCCCGGTTTCCGCCTATGGAAAAGCGACCGCAGAATCAATCATCACCGGACAGGGAACGGCACTGCAATCCGCGGCAACAAGAGCGTTGCGAGATGCATCGGTATTGCTGCTCACAAAATTCGCGGAAAAATCGGAGCTGTCCGCAGCCCAGCTAGGACTTGCAGACATAGCCACGCTGCCAGTCGCCGAGCAGAACTCGCCTTCACCGCCCTCTCAAGAAAGCGAACCAGAACTTGAGTCAGGACAAGATTCAGCAAACGCCGGAGAACAATTCCTATGACTAGCGGTTTCGCCAGACTTTTTCTTTGCATAGTGGCCGGCGTGATGGCTGCCTGCTCTACCAGTCGGACCGACATGAGCCGGGAAGCGCCATTGCCCGTCTATGAAGGCGAATCCGTCGTGGTTATGGCGCGCAGCTACCACACCGGAAACCAAACCGAACGCGACTTCACGGACTGCGTTGTACGGGGGCTTGATGCGGGCCGTGACGGTATCAACATCATGTCGGGCGCCCAATTCCAGAATGAAATGTACCCTTGGTTCGAACCAAGAACCGCACCGGTTAACATCAGCGCCCTGCCAAAACTGATGTCCAATGAACTCGTCGCCCAGCGCATGCGTGAAACGGGGGTCCGATATGTTGTCTGGCTCGACGGCAATACCGACAAACCGAACGGTGGTGGCAGTGTTTCCTGCGCCGCCGGACCGGGTGGTGCTGGTTGCTTTGGTTTTACCTGGTGGGAATCTGTATCCGACTACGACGCTGTGGTTTGGGACCTCGAAGACGGCAAGGAAGCCGGCAATATTGCAACAGAAGTCTCCGGAACGTCCTATATGCCGGCTATTGTCATTCCGATTCCGATGATTGCACGCACTCAGGCAACCGCTTGCCGCGATCTATCCGTTCAACTGAAGGCTTTCATCGTCGGCGATCAAACCCCGTAACTGGCAACCGCCACCCAACTGTCCATTTTTGCATCCGGATGACGTATGCGATCGAATTCGGGCACGTGTTTGAACGCTAAACTGAGCATCCATGATCCAACTTGTCGCCAACTTTCTCTTTTTCCAAGTCACCTGGTTAGCGTTAGTTGCCGGTGCCGCGAAGGACATGATTTGGCCAGGTGCCTTGCTTTGCATGATGTTTCTGACTTGGGAGTTCTATCACGCTTCAAATCGCCGAGGGCTCGCGTTAATGCTGCTTTGCGGTCTTGCCGGCTCGATTATTGTCGATGGCAGCTATGTATTGCTCGGTATCGCCGAATACGCCATGCCGCTCGGCCCAATCGTCCCACTATGGATCATGGGACTGTGGATCATCTTCTCACTGACTATCCCGCAATCCATGAGCTGGATGCGCAAGCGCCCGGTGGTCGGGGCACTGATGGCGGGTCTCGCGGCGCCGTTATCGTATTTGGCCGGTCATAAGCTCGACGCGATTTCGTTTCCGATCGGCTTAAGTAACGCGCTTTTAATCACAGCCCTGACTTGGATTCCGGCCATCTACCTCATGATTGTGATCTCCATGAAAACACTACCAATCACCAATGCAGAGGCACAAAAAAAGCCGACCTGAACTAACCGGTCGGCTCTTGATGCTCGCGACGCTAGTCGCTAGTTTTTCGGGATGCGGATGGTCTGCCCGACATAGATTTTGTCAGGATTATCGATAATCCCCGCATTCGCTTCAAAAATCTTCATGTAGGCGCCTGCCTTGCCATAAAACTCTTTAGCGATCTTCCCAAGCGTGTCGCCGCTTTTAACAACGTACAGCTCTACTTGCTCTTCAGCCTCTGCTTCCGCTTCGGCTGCTGCTTCCACTGCCTGCTTTTCGGCAACCGCTTTGGCAGCCGCAGCCATAGCAGCCGGCGACAACGTCATCTTATTCACATAGACATCGCTGACGCCCTGAACGTTGCCCGCCAACAGCGCACACTTTTGGCGAGCCGCTGTCGAGGCACATTCACCGGTCAGCGAAACGATGCCGTTGTCAAAATCGACACCAAGATCCTTGACGCCAGGATTGTTCTGCTCGATCAGCTCTTTAATTTTGTCTACCGCGTCGTTTTCCGTGTTGAACAGACGACGCCCGACATCTTTTGCAAATCCGAATAAATCCAATTTCTTATCTCCCCATCGATAATCGTTGTTTCACCGCATCCAGTTACTTAAGTACAAATGTCACTTTAAGAACAACGCGGAACTCTTTGATTTTACCGCCATCGCAGATGACCTTTTGATCTTTTACCCATGCCCCTTCGATGTTATCCAGCGTCTCATTAGCTCGCTTTACACCGTTCTTGACAGCATCTTCGAAACTCTTGGTTGACGATGAAATGATCTCGGTTACTCGTGCTACGCTCATGTGATAGTTCCCCTGATTAAGTCACAAAATGGGACCGCCTTAGATACGACGGTCGTTCCCGTGGAGCTTACCAGCGGTCAAGCCCAGCGACAAACCGTCAGTGAATCAGTCGGCCACCTCGAATCAATCGCTCGGCGTAGAATGGCGATTTCAGGCTTGCCCGGGAAACCTGCCGGCCTGTTGAAGGGGCATGGACGAAATAGTCGTCCCCGAGATACAAACCGACATGAGACGGTTTGCCGTCGAAATTGAAGAACAATACATCACCCGGCTGCAGTTGATGACGAGCTACTGGCTGTGCATGCGACCAAAGTGACCCTGTCGTGCGAGGAACACGGACCCCCGCTTGATCATAGGCGTAAAAAACGAGACCGCTGCAATCGAAGCCACCGGGGGTTGCGCCGCCATATTGGTAAGGCACGCCCATCTGTTCCTGTGCAATCGTTGCTGCCACCCAGGCTACGCTATCAAGCTGGGTTGCCTGCCGGACGGTCGTTGGTACCGCGGGCGGCGCCGATCGCACTTTGGTGACTGCCGTCTTCGGCGACGATTGTACGGTAGGCGCTGTATCCCACGAGCACGCCGCTATCGCACTAAACATGATGATCCAAATAAACGAACGCATAACTACAATCCCGACATTGCCTGTCATCAATAACATCATACGATGACTGAATCCGCCCTGAACGTGACCGATCCACTGGTTTCGCCTACCATATCGCAACGTCCCACTATTATGTCGAAACCACATGCGAAATTCTCTGTTGATTTATTGTCTGGGGTTACTGCTGGCCAGCAGCGGTTGTGCGATTGCCGATGAATCGGCGTCCGGCGATTATGGACTGACGTATGACCTGACACTGGACAACGCCGGCAACGTCAATGTCATTCTTAAGGTCAATCAAAATGCGGGACAACTAAAGCGCCTGACATTGCGAACAGTCGACCAGGGCCTTACTGCCTTCTCGGAAAACCTACAGCGACAGCCTGACGGCAGTCTGCTTTGGATTACACCGACCGACGGTGGCGAAATTAGCTGGCGTGGCTCTGCAAACCAGCAACGCCAAGACGGCAGCTGGTCAGCAAAAGGCGGAGCGGATTGGGCCGTGTTTCGGGTGGAAGACGTGTTACCGCCGATTGCGAGCGTGACAACCCCGGGCGCGGACAGCCGAACCCGTATGCACATTAAGGCACCAACGGGTTGGCCAATCGTGACGGCGTACCCAGGTGACAATGGGCACTTTTCAGTTGAAGACCGAGGCAGACGCTTTGACCGACCCGATGGTTGGATACTTGCGGGTAATATTGGCGTACGACGAGATACCATTGCCGGTATACGGGTTGCCATTGCCGCGCCCCGCGGTCAGTCCGCGAGAAGACTTGACGCCATGGCTTTCTTAAACTGGCATCTGCCGCTGATAGACGCGCTATTTGACGATTTCCCTGATCGCTTTGTGATCGCCATGGCAGGTGACCCGTTTTTTCGTGGCGGCCTTTCCGCACCGAATTCGTTGTTCCTGCATACCGACCGACCTTTGGTGAGTGGGAACGGCACCAGCACGTTACTGCATGAGCTTTTTCATGCCGGCCTCAGCAGATCGGCCGCGGACGGCGCCGATTGGATCGTAGAAGGCCTAGCTGAGTTCTATAGCCAACAATGGCTTTTCGAGGCAGGTAGTGTCACTGAGAGGCGTCATCTGGCTACCCTCACGACACTAAGGCAATGGGGACGCCCGACTACAACGCTCAAAGCGAGCCGTTCCGCCGGCGCGACCACCGCAAGAGCTGTGACCGTTTTTGCCACACTTGATCAGGAGATTCGACAAAGCTCTAAACAGCGCAAGACATTAGACGACGTGGTGCGAATTCTCGATTTAAGCGAAGACCCGCTCACGCTTAATGTTTTGCGAGATGCTGCCAGCGAAGTTTTGGGCCAGCCCGCGCGAACATTGCAATCAGGTGAGCTGCCCGGCTATGACTGAGAACGCGGAACAGCGCACAGCTTGATGACTGCCAGTATGCGACATTATTTGTCATGGTCACCTCGTCCGCGAACGTAGTTGGCACGCAAAAAGACACCGACATAGGCCAATTCGAACACCAATATGCCCGATAAACACGAACTAGGATTGCTACTCAACGCTTGCGTCCCGCTCATTTGTATCGAAAGTCGCGATGAGCCGACCGTGCTAAAGTTGTTAACCGACATCGCCATCAGCGGCAGCGCTGGCCAACATCGGCCCTTGTTTCGATGGAGCGTTACAGACGGGTTGCAGCGCATTGATATCGAATTGGCGCCGCAACCATTAAACAGCGAGCCAGCAGACGTTCTAGGCCACATTCGCGCTGTCGACAAAGTCGCATTCTATTGCCTGCTCGATTTCCATCCTTATTTTAATGACCCGTTATTGGTCAGAAAGCTAAAAGACATTTGTATCGCGTTTTCAAGAACGGGCAGCAAGCTGATCCTAATCAGCGCAAAATTATCGCTACCCGATGACTTGAAACACTACAGCGCGCGTTACGCTTTGAAATTCCCGGATGAAAACCGGCGAACAAGAATCGTCAATGACATTGCACGAGATTGGCGCGACAGCAATGGCGGCAAAGCCGTCAAATCGGATCGCAAAGCACTCAGTTTGTTAGTCAGAAACCTGTCCGGACTTTCCGTAGCCGATGTTCAACGTCTGGCACGCAATGCCATCGCGGATGATGGGGTGATTGATCACAATGACATTCAAAATGTCATGGAAGCCAAATACAAATTATTGAACAAGGATGGTTTGCTGTCTTACGAGTACGAAACGTCGCATTTTGCAGAAGTCGCCGGCATGCATTCTCTTAAGGAATGGATCAGCAAGCGTCGTCGTGTGTTCTCCGGTGAATCGGCCCGGCCCGGCCTCGACCCGCCAAAAGGCGTTATCCTGATTGGCGTGCAGGGCTGCGGAAAAAGCCTTGCCGCCAAAGCAACAGCAGGCGCCTTAGGCACACCTTTGTTGCGACTTGAGTTTGGCAATCTATTCAACAAGTACCATGGGGAAACCGAACGCAATCTCCGCGAATCGCTCGCTATGGCGGAAACAATGGCTCCCTGCGTGCTTTGGATCGATGAGCTCGAAAAAGGTTTGTCAGGTCGTGATGACACGACGGGGACAGCGCAAAGGGTCTTGGGCGCATTCCTGACCTGGATGGCCGAACGAAAACCGGGCGTCTTCGTTGTCGCAACTGCTAACGAGATTGAACGGCTACCACCGGAATTGATCCGAAAAGGCCGGTTTGACGAAATTTTCTTCGTTGATCTTCCAGACGAAAAAGTGCGTGCCGAGATCGTCAGATTGCATCTGATAAGACGCGGCTTACCGGAGCAACAGATCGACATCAGCAAGGTTGCTAACCAAACACCCGACTTTTCAGGCGCCGAGCTTGAACAATTGGTCGTCAGCGCATTCTATTCAGCAGATGCCGATGAACAAGCGCTGTCGACCCAACATCTTCTGGAAGAAATTGCACGCACACAGCCACTCGCTGTTGTCATGCGCGAGAATGTCGAAAGACTGCGTGACTGGGCAGCCTCGCGCACCGTCGCAGCACACTAATACGAACCAATCCGTTGATCTGTGAGTCCATTCACGGAACCTGCGCCAGTTTTGCCATACGCTGCAGTTCGATTGAATAGAACGCGGAACGGACCCCACATGACCCATCCAGCTCTTGATGACTCCATGGAAATCCCAGCCAGCACGGCCAGCAGTGCCGTCCGCAGATTTTGGTTGCCGAAAGTTGTATACGAATGCGTACCGTACTTTTACATTCTGGCCGGGTTCGCCGCGTTGTTTGCCACGCTTTACATAAATGCCTGGTATTGGATGGTGCCGCACTGGGTTCTGTTCACCGCGCTATGCTTGCACGCCGGTACCAGCATTCTCGTCAAACGATTCCGCTACCGTCAACGCAACAGCCACTAACGATCACAACCAGCGGCTTCTGTGATCCTACGCTTTTGTCTTGACGATAGGACCTCAATAGGCAAGCATTACGGCATCTAGATGCCGAGAAATGACTCATGCGTAGCTTAAAGCGCGAACTATTGATTGCGTTGATTATTCTTGTCGCAACCATTGTTGTTGTGTTCCCGCTTACCTATTGGGTGGGTGGTCTTACGCTGGGCGAGTACGCTAACGGCGAATCCCTGATGTCCTTCTTGGGATCCCTTTTCTCAGCGCTCGGCACGGGCAGCATGGCTATCTGGTTTTTCTTACTGACACCGTTACTCGCAATCAGCACATTGCGACTGGGCTGGCTCACTTTCCGACGTCTGTGACCTGCCTCACAAATTATGGTTAATACGGTGGTTTCCAGCGTGAAACACGAGTAGCTTAGGGCAATATTGAATTCCCAGCCATCGACTAACCGCGCATGTCCAAACTCTTCGACAAAATGAAACGCTTGATTGATCGAGATTCCGATCAGTCGGACATCGCTCCTCCGGACATGAAAATTCCGACCGGCACGCCTGGCGTCCGACGCCCCGTTTCGCCTAACGGTCAGCAATCCGTGCAATCACTCAGAGGTTCAGTGACGTCGAAGAACGACCACGAGACCACCCTGAACAGCCCACTCGATAAGACCGAGGAATTGTTGACACTCTCCGAAGAGGACTTCAGGGCGACGGAAGGCTTCAACCCGTATGACTCCAATACGTTTCAAGCCACGACCACATGGGATGAATTGAAGCGCCGTTAAACATAAGCCGCCACTAGCCTGTCAAAACATGACGCGCTTCAGCGACGCGATGCTTCCAACCCCGTATCGTCAATATCATGACGATCGTCCCAACAAATCAGCTAATCCGACCGCGATTCCGCCGAGTGTACCGTGACATCGCAATCGTGTTAGCGATCGCTATCGCCTGTTTACAAGCACCGGCATTAGCGGATGAACCCACAACGAATTCACCAATCGCAGCCATTGGTGGTCTCACACTGATACCGCAGGCTTTTCGATATCGTCCCACACCTATTTCGAACGTTTATTCGGATGAGCATGTTGCTTTGTCACCGGTCTACGCCAATCCAACCACTTACGCACGACTGACGGATTTGGACGATCATTACACACCCAACCGTCAGTCATTTTTGAATACTATTCGATCCAGGCGAGGATTGTCCCTGCTGACCCTATATGAAACGCGCGACCGCTGCCTTTTCTTCGGCATCAGCGAAAGAGGTTTTGCTGGCATCAACTTCTTACCGGTTAGAACGTTAGCTCGCAGAGAAAACCATCGCGCATTCACGGCACTGGAACAAGCCTACCTGGCGGTCTCCAAAGAACCCGTGCGGCGAGACGCTGACGGCACCCCGCTATTGCTTAATCTATATTAGCGGCGCCAACGCTTATGCAAAGCACGGCTAATGACGTTCTTCATCGGACAATTCACGCGTTGCCCGAAACTCATTTCCTTCACGCCACTCTGGCCAGGATTCACTATTGCCTAGCGTTCGTGCGACCTCCAGATACAACGTGAGATCTTGCTCAATACCGCCAAAATCCCAACCGTCGTGGATTTCATCTGAAGGTTGGTGATAACGCTCCGCTGTATGCTTAGCAGCAGCCGCCAGGCCGTATTCCCGACCTTTTTCAATGTGATCAACGCCGGATTTTGCGTAAAGCACCGGCACGCCCTTTTTGGCGAAGTTGAAATGATCAGACCGGTAGAAAAACCCTTTTTCCGGTGAGCTCTCGGCCGCCAGACGACGATCTTGTTTAGACGCCGCCTCGGCCAGCAGATCTTCAAGGCTTGAGCTACCAAACCCGATAACAGCAACATCATTGGTCGGACCGATCACACTCATCGCATCTATATTGATAAGCCCGGCCATCTTGCCTAGAGATACGGTCGGGTTGTTGGCGTACCATGCTGATCCCAACAGCCCCTGCTCTTCCGCGGTAACCGCGATGAAGAGATAGCTTCGCCGATGCTCGCTGGCACCCAAAATACGCGCCATCTCCAACAACGCGGCTGTACCCGTCGCATTGTCAACTGCACCATTATAAATACCGTCTTCGGTACCGTTGTCGACCGTACCGAGATGATCCCAGTGCGCACTGAACGCAACGGTCTCATCTTTCACTCGGCCCGGTAGCGTCGCCACGACGTTGCGCGACTTGGAGCGCTCAATCGAATTGGTCAATGAGGCACTCACGGTGCTACCCAATTCGATCGCGCGAAACTGCTGGCTGGCGGCCGAATCACGAAGCACCGCGTAATCCTGACCTGACAAAGCAAATAGCTGCCGGGCCGCAGGCTCACTGATCCAGCTTTCTATCGCGGAGCGAGAAGCGTTTCCATCTTCTGGGTCCAAATCAAATTGCTCACCAGTCCAGCTGCCGGTGACGACGCTCCAGGGATAGCCGGCTGCTTCAGTCTCATGCACCACGATAACGCCGGCTGCCCCTTGTCGTGCGGCCTCTTCAAACTTGTAGGTCCAACGACCGTAGTAAGTCATTCTTCGTCCGGTGAACAGACTATCGTTGCCCGTCGCAAAACCCGGGTCATTGACCAGCACAACGACCGTCTTTCCTTCGACGTCAACATCCGCGTAGTCATTCCAGCCATACTCGGGCGCAACAATCCCATAGCCGACAAACACTAACGGGCTTTTCTCTAGCTCGATTTTTTCAACAACACGCTTGGTCCAGAGTACAGCGTCTTCGCCGCCCGCTAGCGTCAACGCTTTGCCTTCAGTCGCGAAGCGCAAGGGAGAAACTCCCGTTGCCGTTATCGCGACAAGCGGAACTTCCTGAACAAAACTACCATCATTGCCGCCAACAAGACCTGCCGACTGAAATCCATCGATCAAATAGGCAACCGTTAGATCCTCTCCTTCAGTCGCGGGCAAGCGCCCACCAAACTGGTCTGAAGAAAGCGCCTCAACATCCGCTCGAAATCGCTCAATCGAGATCGTCTTCTCGCCGGACGCTGACGGCGGCGGCACACTTGCCGACTGATCTCCTCCACAAGCGGCAAGCAACGCCATGGTTGACAGGCAGACGATGCCTGCGACAGTTCGCCGCGTGCCTTGGAACAAAAAATCGAAAGATTGAATGGTCATCATTGTTTTTTTCAACTGGCTGTTACTCATCAGGCTGCATATTATGCATACACATAATGACTGAATACAGCTCACCACTTTTTAGGAGTTTAAAATGATGGAAGTCAATATTGGTATTGCGGAATCAGATCGTCGTGAAATTGGCCATGGGCTCTCTCGCCTGCTCGCCGATAGTTACACGACTTATCTTAAGACCCACAACTTTCATTGGAATGTGACCGGACCGATGTTTGCCACGCTGCACACGCTCTTTGAAACCCACTACATGGAACTTGCGACCGCCGTTGACGAAATCGCTGAACGAATCAGGGCATTGGGTATGCCGGCGCCGGGCTCCTATAAAGCGTTTGCTGAATTGTCGGTGATTCCTGAAGAAACCGGCACACCTTCGGCGGTCGAAATGATCAAACAACTGGTCGAAGCTCAAGAGGCGATAGCCCGCACCGCTCGCGAAGTGATGCCGTTAGCTGATAAGGCATCCGATGAGCCTACCGCAGACCTGTTAACGCAACGCATGCACGCGCACGAGAAGAACGCATGGATGCTGAGAAGCTTGCTCGCAGAGTAGTCCAAAGCCCGGATTAGTTGACGACGTTGGGGCGGGCAAGTACGCTCGCTCTCATTAACTTTTCGTGACCGGGGATAGACATGAGCATCAGAATTGCGTTCGATCTTAGTGACAAGGATCTTGACCACTTTCGAATGATCATGCGCCAGGCGCGCAAGAATGCTGAAAATCTGTCCGAAGACAACATTATCAAAGCTGCCGAAGAGCTCATGGTCGAGGTGGGCGAGTCTACGGTGCCGGATTTTATTACTGAGCGACTCAGCAAACTCAAGGTAATGACTGGCATGCTGCGTGACAGCGAGTGGCAGCTACCTGAAGAGGAAACTAACCGGGTCCTGAGCGCACTCGCGTACTTCAGTGAGCCGGAGGATCTGATCCCGGATCATATTCCCGGACTCGGCTTTCTTGATGATGCGATCATGGTTGAGCTTGTCGTCCGTGAACTCAAGCACGAAATTGAGGCCTACGAAGATTTCTGTGCGTTTCGGGATCGCGAAGAAACGAAACGCGGCGACGAAGATGAAGTCACTCGCGAAGAATGGTTGGAAGGCCGACGCGCCGAGTTACATTCCCGCATGCGACGCCGTCGCAGTGGCAGCCGCCGCCGTCGTTCACGCACGCGCAGTAGTGGCAAGTCCCCTTTCTCATTGTTCTGAGTGACGCTAGAAGATAGATGAGTTCTGCAACGATACCTGCCAAGTATCAGGCCATCGCACAACAAATACAGGCAGGGCTAGTCAAAGAACTGCGCGCTGCAGAGCAAACCCAATCGCGGGAATTGTTAGCGCAATACCATGATCTGGCCGAGGACTACCAAACACTGAGCTTGATGGGCCACTTGCCCAAGCATGCGAAGCTCGCCCTGAACGCCTATCAATCCGTTGATGTCAATGCGAACGATGCCGATGCCAGACGCAGCTTGCTCGTTTTGTTGCGCGACTGTTATCGCGATGCAATCACTCAGTACGGAGAAGCGAAACCCTAGGAGACCCTACGGAAACCTAAGGCCAGTAGTAGCCTGCTACGAGTAAAAGGCATGCCCACATAGCGGCCTGTGATAACCAGCGCCACGCCTTCTCTTTGAGCAATCCGATGAAACTTGTCGCGCTGATCGCAGTCAGAATAGCGAACAGGCCAACACTACCCGCAAGCGGCTCAAACTCATCGGCAACGCGCGGCTCGTCCAAACCTGTGAAGTAGAAGATGACAATAACGACCGCCAGACCCAATGTAATGGATGCAGCGGAGCCAAGGACAACACCAGTGATTATGGTCAATGGGCGCATCAAAAATCAGCCTTTAGTTAAGCAACGGGATGGGATTTCGAGTGGTAATCAGCAATGTAGGCTTAGCCACTAGCTTTTAGCCATTAATTGGTGCTACAAACGGTATTGCGGGTTAACGCTTCCTGCAATTCTAAAGCGATACTCCCAGAGATCAATCCTTTCGGAAATGAGAGACGACAAATCGATGACAACTATGAGACGAATCAAACGACGGACGATGCAGAGTGTTGCGATTCTCGGGCTAGCTTTGCTCGCGGGGCTGGGCGCCGCGCGCGATGCGCATGAGATTACAACGCTCGAGCCATCAGCAAGACATCACCGGATCAGTTCTCTGGTTACACGATTCATTGAAAAATCGCACTACACAAGAACACCCGTTAATGATGCGCTATCTAGTCAAGTGCTAGACACCTATATCGACGCGCTCGATGGCAACAAGCTCTATTTCCTAGAAAGCGATATTAAGCGGTTTAATCGTTATCGGGATCGCATCGACAACATGGTGGTCGGTGCATCGCTAGAACCCGTATTCGATATCTTTCGCACCTATCAGGAACGCGCTGGAGAACGTTGGAAATTCGCCAAGACCAATCTGGAGCAAGAACCCGATTTTACGGCGGACGAATCCTTTCAGTTTGATCGTGAGGAAGCCGACTGGGCTTCCGACAAGGACGAACTCAATCAAATCTGGAGAAAGCGCGTCAAGAACGATGCTCTTAACTTACTGCTCACAGACACCACATGGGACGATACGCAAACTAAGCTCAACAAGCGTTATGACCGCTTCGTTAAGCAAATTGACCAAGTCAATTCCGACGACGTCTTTGAAATCTTCATGAATGCGTTCGCGAGAACTCTCGACCCTCACTCAAGCTATTTGTCGCCACGCAATTCAGAGGAATACCGGATTCAAATGAGCCTTTCCTATTTTGGAATTGGCGCTACACTGCAAACCGAAGATGACTACGTGAAAGTCATGAATGTCATCACCGGCGGTCCTGCAGCCACCGACGGTACGCTCCAGCCCGCCGACCGCATCATTGGCGTTGGCGAAGGCGCTAGCGGCGAAATTGTGGATGTCATTGGTTGGCGCCTCGATGATGTCGTTCAGCTCATCCGTGGACCCAAGGACACGATGGTCAGGCTTCAAGTCCTACCAGGCGGCGCACTACCGGGTGATGCCGTCAACATTCTGGAAATCACGCGTGGCCAGGTCAAACTGGAAGAACAGGCCGCCAAGAGCTCTATCATCGACGTTGAACGTGACGGCCGCGCACTCCGAGTGGGGGTTATTGAGGTCCCGAGTTTCTACCGCGACTATCAAGCACAACAAGCCGGTGACAAAGATTTCAAGAGCACGACGCGCGACGTTGAGCGGATTCTGGGCGAACTGGAAGCCGAGGGCGTTGACGGGGTCATCATGGACCTCCGAGGTAACGGCGGCGGACATCTCACCGAAGCGACCATGTTGTCCGGATTATTCATCGACCAGGGACCGGTGGTTCAACTCCGCTATGCACGATCACAAGTCGATGTGTTGCGAGATCCCATTCCGAGTCTCGCTTATGAAGGCCCGTTAGCTGTTTTGGTCGATCGTTTCAGCGCTTCGGCATCTGAGATTTTCGCGGGTGCCATTCAAGACTACGAACGCGGCGTTGTTATTGGTCAACAGACATTCGGTAAGGGATCAGTTCAAAACCTCTACAACTTAGATCAGTTTGTACCGCCCAGTGAGGGAGACGGCCTGGGTCAATTGACGTTAACCATCGGCAAGTATTACCGGGTAACAGGCGACAGCACGCAAAATAGAGGAGTTCTGCCCGATATTGAGTTGCCATCATTTATTGATACGGCAGAATTCGGCGAGAGCACGCGTCCTCGTGCCCTGCCCTGGGATCAAATCCGGCAAACACGTTTCAGCGCCGGTTCGCCGCTAGATCAGGAAATTGAGCATCTGGCGGAAAACTTGCAAACCCGTATGGAGCAAGATCCCGATCACCAGTTTTTGTTGAATGACCTCAAGGCGATCAAAGAGAACCGTGCGCGTGACACGGTCTCGCTGAATCTCGAGACTCGCAAGACCGAACGTGAGCAGTTCAGGGGCGCCCGCCTGGATCGAGAAAATGCACGACGCAAGGCGGCAGGTTTGGAACCGTTGCCTTCGCTCGAAGCACTAGAGGATGCAGAAACGCCCGATATCGTGTTGAACGAAGCGGCTGACGTCGTTGCCGATATGGTGGTCTTGCGATCTACCGACAAACTCGACGCTGAGACTAGAACGGCACAGGCAAACCTGCAGTAATTCTGTCGACGTTAGAACAGCGGCCCCGGTCTCAGCATAGACCGGGGCCGCTTTTTTTTTGATTGCCGGGGTTGCACGTGATGTATCGGTGTTATATCTTACTACAACACTAGAACAGCACATCAGACGGATAGCATTACATGTCTATCGCCACCAAGCGCAACCTAACCAAAAAATCAGTAATTGATCATTCTCGACTATATTTAGCTGAGAGGACCCTCCTTATCGCGCTGACCATTGCGATCCCACTGCATCTTTTTAGCCGCGATGACACGGTTAGCGCATCGCAGGCGGGTATGAATCCGCCAGCTGTTGAAGCTTCAGTGCCCATTTTTGATGCCGCTATTGTGCAAGACCTCAAAGAAAAACACGCCTTCCCTTTCAGCTCCATCGATGCGGCCAAAAACGCGCTTCGCCGACGGTTTTGAGCCTAATTTAGAGGACACATGAGAAACATGTTGAAAACAAAACTTGCCAACCGTGCAGTCATGCTGATTGCAGCAACTTTGTTTGCGGTACTCAGCGCCTGTGGCGGAGAACCCCAGGAAGCGAGCGCGGATAACACCGAAGATACCGAAGCCGTAGAAAATGAGGATGAAGATGGCGAAGACGACATCGTCATTCCTGTTGAAGTCGTCAACATCAGCCGCGGTGACGTTTACGCCGCCTATACCGGCACCGCGTCAATTCAAGCGTTCGATGAAGCACAAGTCGTTGCCAAGGTTGGTGGAGAAGTCCGCGAGATTCTTGTCGAAGAAGGCCAATACGTGAAACGTAACGCCATATTGGCGAGATTGGACGGTGATCGGTTGCGACTTCAACTCGAACAGTCAAGAGCCAACCTCGCCAAACTTCAACAAGAATATCAACGAAATGTCGAGCTCGCTGATCGTGGCCTACTGGCGGCTAGCGCCTTCGAAACCACCAAGTATGAACTTGATGCGCTGAAGGCTGCCTATAACCTCGCCAAGCTGGAATACGAATATACGGTGATCCGTGCACCGATTACCGGCGTCGTATCGAGACGCGATATCAAAGTGGGCAATACCATTGCCGTCAATGCGCCGACCTTTACGGTCACTGCGCTCGATCCATTGATCGCTGACTTGTTTATTCCAGAACGCGAGTTCGGCCGTATACAATCCAAACAGGACGTCAAACTCACGATCGATGCATTGCCCGACCAAGTGTTCGATGGCGTGATTGCACGTATCAGCCCAACCGTCGACTCCGAGTCTGGTACGTTCAAGGCGACCGTCGAAGTCAATGATCAAAGCGATAAGTTAAAGCCGGGGATGTTCGGTCGCTTCGCGATTATTTATGACCAACAAACCGACGAGTTGATCTTGCCGCGCGATGCGTTGATGGAGAGTGATCGACAGAACAGCGTTTTCGTCGTCAAGGATGGCGTCGCCAATCGCATTGACGTTAGCACGGGTTATTTCTGGAACAATGAAGTCGCTATTCTTGACGGTCTCGATGAAGACGCACGTGTCGTCACCGTCGGTCAGGCTGCCCTTAGAGACGGTAGCAAGGTCAGAGTCGTCGGTGACCCGGTCGCCGCCGAAGAAACGAATACCACAGAGACTGACGATAACAATTCAGATAGCGACAGCTAGTTTCCGGGAATAAGCAAGATGCAACCAGAATCTACCCAGCCATCCGGTAGCCGCTCCCTGTGGGTCGTGAGAATGGCCACAGAGCGCCCCGTCACGATCCTGATGTTGTTCCTGGCGATCGTCATGTTTGGTTGGGTCTCGTTAAGCAGACTCGCCGTCAATTTACTGCCCGACCTCTCGTACCCGACACTAACGGTTCGCACTGAACTGGTCGGCGCTGCCCCGCAAGAGGTAGAGAGTCTGGTCACCAAACCGGTCGAAGAAGCCGTTGGCACCATCAGCGGCGTTCGGCAAGTACGCTCGGTTTCAAGAACCGGTCAGTCTGATGTGACTGTCGAGTTCAATTGGGGCACAGACATGAACCTCGCGAGTGTCGACGTTCGCGAAAAACTCGACGTTCTAATGCTGCCGCTGGAATCTCGTCGACCGCTGTTGCTCCGATTTGACCCATCCAGCGAACCGATTGTTCGTCTTGCACTGGGCTTAACGGAAGATGCGGAAGAAACCATTAACAACGAGACGCTGAAGACTTGGCGACAATACGCTGAAGATGACCTGAAAGATGATTTCGAAAGCATCGACGGCGTGGCGGCAGCAAAAGTAAGCGGCGGCCTTGAAGACGAAGTTCAGGTTCAGGTGGATCAGGATCGATTGTCGCAACTCGGGCTTTCCATCGGCGATGTCGCCGAGCGCTTGCGCGCGGAAAACGTCAATTTGGCGGGTGGTCGCCTGGAACAAGGTTTGCGGCGATTCTTGGTCAGAACTATTAACGAGTTTGATAGCGTTGACGAATTTTCCGATGCCATTATCGCTACGCCTAATAACCTGCCCGTTTATTTGCGTGACGTCGCTACGGTGACTCGTGGCTTCAAAGAACGTGAAGCCATTACCCGTTTGAATGGCAGTGAAGTGATCGAAATCGCCCTATATAAGGAAGGCGACAGCAACACTGTTTTGGTCGCCGGCAATGTTCAACAGCGACTCTCAAGAATAGCCGAGTCACTGGATGAGGGCTTACAGCTAACCATTATTGCCGACCAGTCGGGCTTTATCCGTGCCGCGGTCGATCAGGTAAAATCGGCCGCCATCTATGGTGGCATTCTGGCGATTATCGTCTTGTATGGATTCCTCAAGAATGCACGGGCGACCGTCATCATCGGCCTTTCCATCCCGATCTCAGTCATCGGTACATTCGCGTTAATGCACTTGACCAATCTCAGTCTGAACATCATGTCTCTGGGAGGTATTGCACTGGCAATTGGCTTGTTGGTAGACAACGCCATCGTTGTGCTTGAGAACATTGTCGGCAAGCAAGAGAAAGGCCTACCGTTGATGCAGGCGGCGCAGGAAGGGACCAGTGAAATTTCTGGTGCCGTCTTTGCTGCCACATTGACGACCATCGCGGTTTTCTTCCCGATGATTTTTGTCACCGGTGTAGCCGGCGAGCTATTCCGCGATCAATCGTTAACGGTAACGTTCGCATTGATATTTTCACTGCTACTCGCCATTCTGCTCATCCCGATGATGGCGTCGAGTGGTGCACGCATCGGCTTCGCTGAACAAGCCGAAAACAAACCGCTCGGTTTCGCGGCGCGCCCCACCCGCAGTTTATTCGCCGGCTTTAAACACGCGTTCCGCTTCATCGGAAAACTACTCGGTTACGTAACCTTGCCGTTGGTCTGGATTTTCTCCGGCTTATACAACGCGCTGGCCAAAATCTACCGACCGCTGCTCGGCTGGTCTTTGCGCAACCGGTTGGTGGTGTGCGCCGCTGCCGTAATCTTGTTCGTCAGTAGCATGTCACTCGTTTCCCGTCTGGGCACCGAGTTGATACCGCAGTTGGCACAAGGCGAGTTCTCGATCAATCTGCGACTGGCCCCGGGCACACCACTGTCCCAAACAGACAGCGTGGTCAATCGTGCATGGCAAGCGACTGAGCGTCTCTCCGGATTGAACCGAACCTTTTCTGTCAGCGGCACCGGCAACCGACTGGATGCCAATCCCGTGGATGCGGGAGAACACACCGGTGTATTGACGATACAAATGGCTGAAGGCACCACTCGTACGGACGAAAATCGGGTCATGAACGAGTTACGCGATAGTTTAAATCAGATACCCGGTCTGTCGTATGACTTCGAACGCCCGGCGTTGCTATCGCTAAGCACGCCGTTAGAGGTCGTGTTCCGAGGCTACAATCTGGACAACCTTAAACGCCATGCGGACGAAATGGCCGATCTGCTAAATGCGGATGATCGCTACACCGATATTCGCACCAATGTTCAGGGCGGCAACCCCGAGATTCAAATTGAGTTTGATCAAGAACGTGCTGCGTCACTCGGGCTTGTCGTAAGAGACATCGCGGACAGTGTCGTCAGCAGCGTAAGAGGCAATGTGGCCACGCGCTACTCATGGAGAGACAAGAAGATCGATGTCACCGTGAAGAGCGTTGATTCGCAAAATGCCTCCATCGAAGATATTCGGCGCTTGATCGTCAATCCCGGCAGTGCACGCCCGGTGAGTTTGTCCGATGTCGCGAGAATCAGTATGGCGACGGGGCCATCCGAGATCCGTCGTTTTGATCAAGAACGTGTGGCGATTGTTTCAGCCGGCATAGCATATGGCGATCTGGGCACCGCAGCCGGAGAAGTTGAAAAAACACTGGCAGGGCTTTCGCTTTCACCCGGTATCGTCGCTGAGGTTCAGGGACAAAGTGAAGACATGCAGGAGTCACTGGCGTCAATGCAGTTCACGTTGATTCTGGCGGTCTTCCTTGTCTACCTCGTCATGGCATCCCAGTTCGAATCTCTGGTTCACCCGTTTGTGATCCTGTTTACGATTCCGCTCGCGTTGGTCGGTGCCGTGCTCGCGCTCTACGTCACCGGTACAACGGTCAACGTCGTGGCATTTATAGGCATCATCATGCTGGCCGGTATCGTTGTGAATAATGCGATTGTATTGATCGATACGATTAACCAGAATCGACGCAACGGCATCGAAAAGGCACAAGCGATCCGCGATGCTGCGCAAGCAAGACTGCGCCCTATTTTGATGACGACACTAACCACAGCGCTTGGCTTGTTACCAATGGCATTGGGCTTTGGAGAGGGTGCCGAGGTCAGAACCCCCATGGCGATTACCGTCATCGGCGGACTACTCACGTCAACGCTGTTAACATTGCTAGTGATACCCGTCGTCTATAGCCTGCTCGACCGAAAAGTGATGAATGAGCTAGAGGCTGAGGCGAAGGCGGCAGCTAGACAACGATCGAAGATGACGAGAGCAACATGATTCATACAGAGTTCTCCCTAAAACGACCTGTCACGATTTTCATGATTTTCGCGGCGCTTGCCGCGATTGGTCTCATCTCGTCTCGCCTGCTACCGCTCGAAGAGATGCCGGACATCGAATGGCCCGGTTTTTTTGTCAATATCCCATACGACGGCTCATCACCCAAAGAAACCGAGCGCCAGATTACACGACCCGCCGAAGAAGCCTTGGCCACCCTGCCCGGCCTGAAAAATATGTACTCGACATCGACTGAAGATGGCGCACAGATCTGGCTCGAGTACGGTTTTAACTCCAATGCCCAAACAGCGGCGGTCGAAGCGCGCGTCAAACTCGATGCCGTACGTGATCAGATGCCCAACGATCTGGAACGTATCCAGGTCTTTAGCGGCTCATTGAATGACCAACCCATCATGCAACTGCGAATCTCGAGCCAACGCAATCTTGAGAACTCTTATGAGCTGCTAGATCGCGTCATCAAACGGCGCATTGAACGTCTAGAGGGCGTTTCCAAAGTCGATCTTGAAGGCGTCGAACCGCCCGAAGTTCGAATCAAGCTCGACTCCGGCAGAATTGCCGCGCATAACATCGACCTCAATCAACTCTCGTCGCTACTGATGCGGAGTAATTTCGCGATTAGTGGCGGTCAGATAACCACAGGTAACGAACGGCTCACTTTGCGACCGAATGCTGAATACCGCTCCCTGCAAGACATTGAACAGCTAGTGATTGATGGCGGCAACTTACGCATCGGCGACATCGGTAAGGTTACCAAGTTACCCCGTGAACGCACTTACGGGCGGCATCTCGATGGCAAGTACGCCATTGGCTTAAGCGTCAGCAGAGCGAGTGGCTACAACATGGTTGCCGTTGCCGATCGCGTTAAGGAAGAGATCGCCAAAATTGGCCAATTACCGGAAATGAAGGGCATTCAGATTTTTGATCTAAACAATCAAGCTGATTCTGTTCGCCAATCGCTACGCGATCTCATCATGTCCGGCATCATCGGCGCATTCCTCGCCATCGTCATTCTGTATTTTTTCCTGCGGCATTTCGTTTCAACGCTCATCGTAACGCTATCGGTGCCGCTGTCGCTGGTTATCACGCTCGGGGCGATGTACTTCATTGGTCTCTCCATCAATATTCTGACCCTGATGGGATTAATGTTGGCGGTTGGCATGTTGGTCGACAATTCTGTCGTTGTGACCGAAAGTATTTTTCGATATCGCCAATTGATGCCGAACGATCCGCACGGCGCCACGATGAAAGGCGTACAAGAAGTTGGTGTTGCTGTCATCGCTAGTACGGCAACGTCTGTCTGTGTATTTTTGCCGTTGGTCTTCGGTCAGCAGATCGACATCATGGTTTTCCTTCGCCATGTCGGCATAACCATTTCCATCGCCATTATCTGCTCGTTGATCGTTGCACAGACCCTGATCCCGCTACTCGCGAGTCGCGTAAAAAGCATACCGGTCGAGCGTACCGGCGGTTTTGTGGCGAAGCTCTCTGAGCGCTATCGACGCATCCTTACCTGGATTGTCAAAGCACGTCGTGCAAAACGCCTGATTCCCGCCTTGCTCGCTTTGCTTATCCTGGCGTCGCCGGCCATTCCGATTGCAACCAACATGTTCAAAGTTGATGTCTTTCCAGAGGAGCCATCGCGTCGCTTGTTCTTGCAATACAACACCAATGACATCTACTCACTGGAAGTACTGGAAGATGCGGTTAAGACCATCGAAGGTTACCTGTTCGAGAACCAAGAGCGTCTGAATATTTCGGCCGTCTATTCCTATTGGGATCGCACGCGGGCCGAGTCCACCATTCTGCTGGACAAACAGGACGTGAAATTGGGTTCACGTGAAGTGATGGATTTGATCCTTGCCGAGCTACCGGACATTGCCGTTGGTAGACCCAGCTTCCAACGCCAGCAACAAGGTGGTGGTGAAGGCTTTAGTGTGGTGCTCTCAGGCGAGTCAACCAATCGGCTCGTTGAACTCATGAATACGACCTATGCCCTCCTCCAGAATGTGGAAGGCCTCGAAGACTTCAGTTCGGACTTAACGGCGGGACAACGCGAAGTCCAGATTAGGCTCGATCGCGTTCGAGCCGCGCGCTATGGGTTAACCGCCAGTACCGTGGGGCAAGCAGTTTCAGTCGCATTGAGAGGCGAGAGGCTTAGAGAGTTTCGCAGCGAGAACGGCGAAGTAGAAATGCGGTTGGCCTTTCGGGATGACGACAAACAATCCATCGACCAACTAGGCAACCTGATCATTCCGAGCGTCAGCGCAACGGGAGAACGTATTGGTGTCCCGCTTTATCGTATTGCTGAATTGCGTGAGCAACGGGGTGCCAGAAACATTAGACGTACTAATCGACGAACATCGGTGGCGTTGAATGCCGCGATTAAATCCGGCGCTACGATGGACGAGGTGCGACCTACAGTAGACGCGGTGATGTCGGAGCTTGAGCTCCCGGCGGGCTATGAGTGGAGTTTTGGTCGCGGCTTTGATCGTGCCGATGAAACCCAAAACACCCTAATGGAGAATATTCTGCTAGGCATCCTGCTCATTCTTGTAGTGATGGCTGCGTTGTTTGAGTCACTGCTCTATCCGCTCTCGATTATGGTGTCATTGGTTTACTCATTTGTCGGCGTTGTTTGGTTCCTCGCACTAACGGGCACGCCGCTCACGTTCATGGGTATGACCGGACTAATGATCTTGATTGGAGTCGTGGTTAATAATGGCATTGTCCTGGTCGATCACATCAATAATTTGCGTGCTGAAGGACAGACTCGCGATGACGCGGTCATCAATGGCGCCAAAGACCGTTTACGGCCAATCCTGATGACGGCTGCGACCACGGTACTTGGCCTCGCACCACTTGCATTCGGCGACACGAAAGTGGGTGGTGGTGGCCCTGCCTATTATCCAATGGCAAGAGCCATTATCGGCGGGCTCGCGTTCTCTACCATCGTGTCCTTATTCGTCGTGCCAATGGTTTATATCGGCCTCGACAAAATGAAAAACTGGTTCTCAAACATCTGGCGTCAAGCAGCCCCAAAACAATACGGTAAGTTAGCGTAGGAGAATCTCGGCCAGTCTCCACGGTTGTCGCGAAAACACGTTCGCCGGCATTTCAAACGCATTCGATATGACATGAACGTCGCTGTGCTCGGTGTGTTCTGAATCGACACCGAGGAAACTGTCTGGCAACGTCTTCTCACTGTTGGTGTACTGGGCAAGTCTGGCGAGATGCTCAGCTTGTCGCGCGATCAATGCATCGAAGTGTTCACCGGCCTCCTCCGAAACCAACGCTTGCTCAACGCGCTTCGCTTGGCTCAACTGTTGCTCAATGACGGTTTCATCGCCGTAATCGATCGCGCCGACTTCGCGCTCGATAGCGTTCTCCATGCGGTTCAGCAAATCGTCATTACCGAATAACCGGAGCAGAAACTGGGTCATCGCAACGACATTCAGGTTGATCGTTCGCTTGTCATCAACTGAAAGGCCAATCCCGACCGGAGGTCGGGACCTACGCAACGTTTTGTGATGCTCCGCTAACGCTCTGAGATTGTCTGTACGGGCTCTTAGCTCTTCAAGCAGATCATCTGCCTGCACTCTCAGTTTCCTGCGCCGCAGAAACCACCAGAAACGCCTACTGGCTTGCAGGCTTGCCTCATTGTCGGCTAAACGACGCTTGGTTTGCTTACGAAGCGCACGTTCGGATTCAATCTTGTCGGCAACATGCTTCAAACGTTTCTTCTGGCGGCGCTGCCAAGACTCAATAGCCGCCACCTTTTTCTTACCTTCGATTCGGCGTGACAGCAATGCTGCTCGATCTTCCAAACGAAAGCTGAGCCGTCGCCACAAGCCCCTGAGATGATAGAAAAGGATCGTACTGGCCGCCGTGCTATCGTCGGTCAGACGGGACTCGAGATACTCAAGCTTGCGCGACAGGTCCGCGACTTCTTCTTGCGCCTCATCCAAGCGTTCGCTTAAGAGCCGCCGTTCTGCGCTGACATCCTTAAAAGACTTTTTCAGCGCAATACGGTTGGAAAACAGCGCCAAGAGGCGCTGTTGGTCCTCGCTGTCCTCGGAAGACAACTCATTATTGCTTGGGAAAACGGTCGAACTCAATGCAACACCGTAAAGCCTGTAAGTGACATAATCACCTACGATGCCTGTCTAACCGGCTAATTTCCTTGAATCAGCGCACAGATCGCAAAGGAAACTAGTTTTCTATCTTGTGGCCGGCATCCAAGCAGAATTCCAACCACTTATTCAGCATCACATTGCGCCGCCATCGCAAATCCAGTTCTTCGCGATGTGACGCCGCTATCTGCCGCAACACCCGGTGTCGATGCACATCTCCCAAATGCATCACTTCGGCCAGCTGACCGTCAAAGTAGACGCGTACGCGCAAATCGGGATCAGCTAGCCACATGCCATCCTCTCTAATGGCACCGCACCGATCCGTGGTCTCCTCTTGCGCGTCGCGATCGCGAGCGAAGAGATAGGTCATCGTCAGCGTGCAGGTGTAGCGCGTGCGCTCAATAAGATCAAAGTGTAACGGCAGGTCGCTCTCCACTGTTGAACAGGCCGCACCCTGAATGGTGGGTAAATCAGGAACCAGCGCCTTCAACCGCAGAAAGTTGCTTTCATACACACTCATCAAGCCGGTAAAGCTTCTCGGTTTGACCAGCGTCTCTGGCACCAGATAGCTGTCGACACCCGTGGTTTGATCGCCGGTAGACCCGGTCATGGTCGCACGCGCCTTTCGACGCCTGTCGTTTCCAAAATGCGGCTCGCAATCTCTTCTATCGAAAACTCCGTTGTATCGACAAAAGGAATCTTGTACTTGCGAAACAATGAATCAGCAGCCCGCAATTCAAAACTGACTTGCTGCGCGCTGGCGTAACGCCCGACCGAACGCCGTTCACGACGAATCTGCTGCAATCGCTTCGGATTGATGGTCAAACCAAACAGCTTCTTGCGATTACTGGTGAGTTTCTCGGGCAAGGTACCGCTTTCGAACTCGTCATCCGTCAACGGGAAATTGGCTGCATAAACGCCATACTGCAAAGCCAAATACAAGCATGTCGGTGTTTTCCCAGATCTCGACACACCGACCAGAATGACATCCGCCTGCTCATAGTTGCGCGTCATACCGCCATCATCATTGGCTAGCGCGTAGTTCGTTGCCTCAATGCGCTTCATATAGGTATCGGTATCCGACATACCATGAGCCCGCCCGGCAGCATGCGAGGCCGGCGTCTTAAGCTCGTCCTCCAAAACACCAACAAAGGCATCGAAGATGTCCAAATACAAGCCATCGGAGGTTTGCAGAATTTCGCGAAGCGGATCATGCACCAATGAACTGAACACGATGGGACGGTGATTGTCCTCCACGGCGGCTTTATTGATCTTGGTTTTCAGCGCCTCAGCACGTTCGGCGCTATCGACGAAAGGCACCGTGACCTGCACAAACTCGGCGCTAACGAACTGGGTCAGCAGACTGTGCCCCAAGGTTTCAGCCGTCACCCCCGTTTGATCGGAAATAAAGAACACTGTGCGCTCTGCCATACCAAGGCTGCCTTTCAACAATCACGAGTTGTCACCATAGCGCACATAATCGACATTCTGCAGTCTTGACATCGATAAAATGTGATCGCTGCGGGCGTTTCCGTTCGCCAATCGCTATAATATGCCCCGCTGACCGGGAAGCGACCGAATTATCAGGTCGTTCTTTTTCAAAAGTCTAAAAAAGAGAGTCCGCCGTGAACCCCTATGTAATTCCGTTTGAAGCACTTGGCATGAATGATGTGGAACGCGTGGGGGGCAAAAATGCTTCTCTGGGCGAGATGATCAGCAACTTGGCCGGACTGGGCGTTAGCGTCCCCGGTGGATTCGCGACCACGGCCGAAGCCTACCGGGTCTTTCTGGCTGACAATGGCCTGGACGTGCGAATCGCTGAACGCCTGAAAGGCCTTGATGTCGACGACATAGCGGCGTTGACCTCTGTCGGTGCCGATATTCGCGGCTGGATCATGGACGCGCCTTTACCGGAGAAGCTTCGCGAGGACATGGCCACGGCTTGGGCAACAATGTCTGATGGCCGTGATATTGCGGTAGCGGTGCGCTCATCGGCCACTGCGGAAGATCTGCCAGATGCCTCGTTCGCCGGGCAGCAAGAGACCTTTCTCAACATTCGTGGTCTCGATAATGTCATCAATGCGATGCGCGAAGTATTCGCCAGTCTCTTCAACGACCGCGCTATTGCCTATCGTGTACATCAAGGTTACTCGCATGAGCAAGTAGCGCTTTCTGCCGGCATTCAACACATGGTTCGCAGTGATCGCGGTTCAGCAGGCGTTATGTTTACGTTGGACACAGAATCCGGCTTCCGTGATCTGGTCTTCATTACGTCGTCCTGGGGGCTCGGTGAAACGGTGGTTCAGGGCGCTGTAAACCCCGACGAATTTTATGTCTACAAGCCAGCTTTGGCATCCGGTAAATTCCCTATCATGCGCCGCAACCTGGGCAGCAAGTCGATCAAGATGGTCTTCACCGAGGATGCGACCGCTGGGAAAAGTGTACAAACTGTCGACGTTGACCAAGCTGACTGTGCCCGTTTTTCACTGACAGACGACGATATTTTGCAACTGTCCAAATACGCGATGACCATCGAGGCGCATTACAAGCGCCCAATGGATATCGAATGGGGCAAAGACGGTGAAGACGGCAAGCTTTACATCTTGCAAGCACGTCCCGAGACCGTTCAAAGCCGAACCGGCAGAACGCTACAACGCTTTTCGCTGAAGACACGATCAGACGTCATTTGTCGTGGTCGCAGTATCGGTCAGAAAATCGGCTCCGGCAAAACACGGGTCATCAATGACATCAGCGAGATGGCACGCGTTCAAAGCGGCGATGTCCTAATTGCCGACATGACCGACCCGGACTGGGAGCCAGTCATGAAACGTGCAGCGGCTATTGTGACGAATCGTGGCGGCCGAACTTGCCACGCCGCGATCATCGCGCGTGAATTGGGTATTCCGGCTGTGGTCGGATGCGGTAACGCGACCGAAACCATCGCCGATGGCGTTGAAGTGACCGTGTCCTGTGCCGAAGGCGATGAAGGCTTCATTTACGAAGGGCTACTTGAGTTCGAAAAACATCAGATTGAGTTGGATGCGCTGCCAGATATTCCGGTCAAGATCATGATGAATGTCGGCAACCCGGACCGCGCGTTTGATTTCGCATCGATTCCCAATTCAGGTGTTGGCTTGGCGCGACTGGAATTCATCATCAACCGGATGATCGGTGTACATCCACAAGCCCTGCTCGACTATGACAAAATCGATGCTGACACACGAGAAATGATTGACGAACAGATGGCCGGCTATGCCGACCCCATTGAGTTTTTCGTCAGCAAACTGGCTGAGGGCGTGAGCTCCATTGCAGCTGCGTTCGCACCAGAACCCGTTATTGTCAGACTGTCTGATTTCAAATCCAACGAGTATGCAAATTTAATCGGTGGCGAGCTCTATGAGCCCGACGAAGAAAATCCGATGTTGGGATTCCGCGGCGCTGCACGTTACGTCGATCCTGATTTCCAAAAATGTTTTGAGCTAGAGTGCCAAGCCATCAAGCGTGTTCGCAATGACATGGGTTTAACCAATGTTGAAGTCATGGTGCCTTTCGTACGCACCGTGAAACAAGCGAAGGAAGTCACCGATTTGCTGAACGCCAATGGTCTGGCACGCGGCGAAAACGGATTACGCGTCATCATGATGTCTGAGCTGCCGACGAATGCATTGCTCGCCGACCAGTATCTGGAGTATTTCGATGGTATGTCGATCGGCTCCAACGATATGACGCAGCTGGCCTTGGGACTGGATAGAGATTCAGGCCTCATTGCAGATCTGTTCGACGAGCGCGACGAAGCCGTCAAAATGCTACTAGAGATGACGATCAGCGCATGCCGCAAAGCCAACAAGTATGTCGGCATCTGCGGCCAAGGGCCTTCAGATCACCCCGAGCTCGCCCGTTGGTTGTTAGATCAGGGCATAGAAAGCATGTCGCTGAACCCGGATACCGTGATTGAGACGTGGATGTTTTTGGCAGGTCAGAAAGTCTGATTGAGCGCCAGCAACCTTCGCTACGGCGGTTCGTCATACTGCACAAAGACGCAGCTTGTCGAATAGGACTGCTCAGATTTTTTGATTAGTTAACCAACGAACAGGACAAAAACCTAACTATGGAACGCTGAAGACCGACTAGATCAGGTCCCCGCCCCCGTAGCCGCCGCGTTTTCTGCGACGCATGCCAGGAAGAATCAGGCCGAGCACGATACCGACCAATAGAACGACGGCTCCGATAATGAACCACTGCATCACACGGCGTGACGACAATTCACGGTTTTCTTCTTCAGTACTTTGCAACTGAATTTGCGTATCGGTGAGTTCCTTTCGCAGGGTCGTATTCTCGCGATCGATATTAACGACATTGGCCGCTTTTGTTTGCAGTGCTGAAAGCTCACTTTGCAAGCGTTGATTTTCCTGCTCAAGGCCCACAATGCGCTGCGTCGATTGCGCGTTGGCCTGACGCAGATCATCAAGCTCACGACCGCGATCGCCGCTTTGGTCGCGCAATGTGACCAGTCGCTCCTGCAATGCGGCGAGTTGGCTGCGGGCGTCTTGTTCACTCATCAGATAGCGCGTCAACACGAAACCTTCCGTATTGCTGGTCGTCAGTTTCACGCGGGTATAACCACTGGCCGGATCGGCGTCGATTACCTGCAAGGCAGTGCCGGAAGAGAGCATCCGTACGATCGCATTGTCGGTGCTTGGCCCGCGACGCATGGTGACTTCAAATTGATCCGTCACGTAGCGAGTTTGGCCTTGCGCCTGTGTCGGTTGCGAAACGCACAGTAGCGAGAACACCGCCAGGACGGTCAAAAAACAGGTTTTCAAATAGCTGATGGTGCTCATAAAGAAGCTCTTGTAGCTTGTTGATTTACAGACGCGTTAGGGTAAGCCCTGACGGGCATTTTGTACACTGTCGCAGGATGGCAACAGCGATCAGTCGTTTTCCGATAAATGGCGCAGCGTATGCGCATGTTGCTCCCAGTTCTGCCCATTGAAGGCGTCAACCGGAACATCAATGGTCCCGTCCAGTTCGAGGCAGTTCAAGTTGACGCTAATACCATCAGGATTCGAGCGCGGATGATAGAAAGACTTTGTCCCGCAAATCGAACAAAAGCGATGTCGAGCAACGCCGGTATTAAACCGATATTCGGTCAGCGCATCTTCGCCTTTCGTTAACGAAAACAATGCAGCCGGAACAATCACGCCAATGAAGCCGTTAGCTGCGCAAACCGAACAATTGCAAGCGTGCGCGCGCGCCCCCGCCGGCAGAGTTACCGCGTATCTGACAGCCCCGCAGTGACAACCGCCTGACACCGCTATTGGTGAACCGATAGTCATTGTCGGTGCAGCCGCCAAATGATCATTTGATTGTTAGCTGGCATCGCAAAATGGGCGATCTGCAGGAAGCCCGCCTGTGCCGCCGCTGCTTGTACGTCTTGCAAATCTCTGATGCCCATGTCACCACCATCCGCTCGTAACTGTGCATCGAAATTGCGATTACCGTCGCTGGTCGGCTCTCCCGCATCATGAAACGGCCCGTAAACGGCGAGCACGCCGTGGTGGACCATCGCTTTCGACAACCCCTGAAACATTTGTTGCCCGCTTGACCTCGACATGATGTGCAGTGTGTTGGCAGTGAATGCAGCGTCGAAATTGGTCAGCTGCTTCCAGTCGTTGACGTTGGAAACATCCAAACGACGCGCGGCGAGTATGCGTTCGGCATGGTCGGTTTCGGCGGCCCACGCTGCTATTGATGACGATTCGGGTAGTTTGTCAGTTGGCTGCCAGGACAGACCGGGAAGTCGACCAATGCAGCCTGCGGCATGTTGCCCAGTCCCGCTACCAATCTCCAGCAATCGGCTTGCTGTTTTGAAGTGTTTCGCCAGTACATCGCCGATCGCCGCCACATTGCGTTCGGATGACGGCGAAATTCTTCTTTGATCGACCGACATGCTCATGACAGCTATGGCTTGTCGATCAGCCAGTGTTGCCGGTAGTGCGCGAGCTCGGCAATGGAATCCCGAATATCTTCAAGCGCCAGATGTTGCGACTGCTTGCGAAATCCCGCCGTAACGTCCTTGCGCCACATGCCGGCGAGAATCTTTAACGTACTGACATCGAGATTCCGATAGTGAAAGAAAGCTTCTAGATCCGGCATGTAACGCGCCATGAAACGCCGATCCTGACAAATACTGTTACCGCACATCGGAGAGGCACCCGCTTCGACATGTTTGGCAAGAAAGCCGATAGTCTCGGTTTCGGCATCTGCAGCACTGTGATCACTTTCGAGCACACGCTCCACAAGACCCGATTGACCGTGCTGACGCGTGTTCCATTCATCCATCGCCGCCATTCGTCGCTTCGATTGGTGAATGGCAAGCACCGGGCCCACCGCGACTTCATTCAAATCGCTATCGGTGACAATCGTCGCGATTTCAATGATCCGGTCGGATTCCGGATCCAATCCGGTCATTTCCAAGTCAATCCAAATCAGGCGGGTTTCTTTCTTGTCATCGGTATCCATGCATCGGATTATACCAGACCACGCACAAACTCAACGCGGCTGGCATACTGTCGTTGTGAGCAAATCTTCTAAACAAACCATCGATTCCTCAACGTTCCGGAAAATGCGTGTAAGCGCCTCTTTCGGGCGACGCTTCAGACTGCTCGACGAGACCGGTGATGCCGGCTCGCCGCAAGCACGCACCAAGGGAAAATCGTTGCGCCCGGTCTGCGGCGATGTCGTTTCCGCCGCACCGATGGTAGGGGAATCCGATTGGTTGATTCAGGCCATTGAACCGCGAGATAACGAGCTTTCCCGTCCGGACCTCAGGGGCCGGCGTGAAGTGTTGGCCGCTAACATCACAACGGTCGCCGTCGTCGCCTGCCAAACCCCTAAAGCGGATTGGTTTATTGTCGACCGCTATCTGGCGGCCGCCCTTCAAATGCACTGTAAAGCGATTGTGATCTGGAACAAGTCAGATCAGGCGCCAGCACCCGCTGATGCGTTGGCGCTGAAGAACATCGGATATTCATTGATTGAGACGAGTAGCTCAGATCCGTCATCGATAGCCCTACTGAAGAAATCACTGGCGCATGAGCGCAGTATTTTTGTTGGCCAATCCGGCGTCGGTAAATCTACGTTGATCAACGCCATTGCCGAGGACCGACTGCAACGCACCGGACTGATTTCCGAAAGCAGTCAGGAAGGCAAACATACGACGGTGACTGCCGAGATGTTGAGCCTGGCAGATAACATCGAAGTCATCGACTCACCGGGTGTTCGCGACTACGCCCCCAGCATTGAATCGTTAGCACATGTCGCCGAGGGCTTTTTAGAGATTCGGGAAGCGGCAATGGACTGTAAATTTGGGAATTGCCTGCATCGCGCCGAGCCTAAATGTGCTGTCAAAGCCAAAGTTGAGGCTGGCGAGATTGAGCCACGCCGTTACGAGAGTTTCTTGAGACTTGTGCAACTCACCCGGCAGCTTAACGAAGACCGCTACTAGCCTGCGCCGAATCCGGCTGGCAACACCGCACCGGCCAACAGATGCAAATGCATGTGATACACCGTTTGCCCGCCATGCTTGTTGCAATTCATGACTAACCGGAAACCATCGTCTGCGAAACCTTGTTCAGCGGCGTAGGCACGTGCTGCTAACAATAGTTGGCCGGCCAAAGCGGCATCCGCATCGTCCAGATCATTGACGGTCGAGAAATGCTGTTTCGGTATAAACAACACGTGAACCGGCGCCTGTGGGCTCAGGTCCTTGAATCCGATAACCGCATCGTTTTCGAACACAATAGTGGCTGGGATTTTGCGATCAACAATCGCGCAAAAAATACAATCGGACATATTTGGATACTCCGGTTATGACATCGCCCGACGACCGGTAAAGGCATGTGAAAGCGTACCGCCGTCAACGAACTCAAGCTCACCGCCAACAGGAACACCATGCGCGATTCGACTCACACCGATATCTTTCCGGGTCGCCATATCCGCAACAAAATGTGCCGTCGCATCACCCTCGACCGTAGGGTTGGTGGCAATGATGACCTCTTTTAACTGACCGCCGTCAAACCAACGTACCAACTTATCAAGACCGAGCTCTTCAGGCCCAATGCCATCCAATGGCGACAGATGGCCCATCAGCACAAAATATCGCCCGCGAAATCCGGTCGCCGCATCGAGGGCGAGTACATCCGCAGGCGATTCGACAATACAAAGTTTGGTGTCGTCACGCGCGGGGTCGACACAAATCGGGCACAACGAGGTTTCTGAAAACATCTGGCAGCGATCACACTGACCGATACCCTCGACAGCAAGCTCCAATTGCGCGGCTAATCGTTTCGCACCATCGCGGTGTCGCTCCAACAATGCAAACGCCATGCGTTGGGCTGACTTTTGCCCCACTCCGGGTAATACCCGCAGTGCGTCAATCAATTCCGTCAGTAAAGGGGTAAACGCCACATCGGGTCCCTAGAACGGCATCTTAAAACCGGCAGGCAAATCCAGACCGCCGGCCATACCCTGCATTTTTTCCTGGCTTACCGCTTCGGCCTTACGCAACGCGTCATTAAAACCTGCTGCCAGTAAGTCCTCCAACATATCGCGATCTTCGCCAATCAAACTGTCGTCGATGCGGATACTGCGAACTTCATGTTTGCAAGTCATCGTTACCTTAACAAGACCAGCGCCCGACTCGCCTGAGACTTCTGTTGACGCAAGTTCCTCTTGTGCCTTCGCCATGTTTTCCTGCATCTGTTTGGCCTGCTTCATTAATTGGCCAATACCACCTTTCATTGTGTTTCTCCTGATACATCACTCAACGGAATGATATCTTCAACTTTGGCATCGAAGAGCTTTTGCATCTCCGCGACACCGGGGTCTTGTGCGACCGCTTCACGCGTATCGATCGTTTTCTTTTCTTTCGCCCTTTCGGCGCTGCGTACCGGGGAGTTCAGCTGAGCCTCGCCGCTCACCGCCACCTCGACGGTGACGTCATCACCTAGATAGGTGGATAGCGCACCTGCCAGTTCCTTAATGCGATTGTCCGCGAGCATCGAGCTATTGCGTTTATCTAACGCTAGGTGCACGCACTGGCCATCGCGCGAAACATACGCACAATTCGCGGCTAATAAGCGAACAACGCCACTTAGTTTCAACTGACCAACCAAGCGATTCCAGTCTTCCAAGCCGCTTGCTGCTGTGGGCGGTGCACCAACTTCAACCGTGGGCTTCGCCGCTGACTTCGCTGTCGACGGCGTTTCAACCGCGCTCTTTGTCTTACCGACAGGTGTCAGCTTTCGTGGACGAGCGCTTTGGTCGTTACCAGACGACTGCCCGGACCCGGGTGCCGGCGGGCGAAATGCCAGCATTCGCAGTAGCGTCATCTCGACACCAATACGCGGATCCGGTGCTAGCGGCAAATCGCGTTTGCCGATTAAGGCAATCTGATACCAAAGCTGCGTATCTTCCGGAGCAATCAACCCGGCCAACCGTTCGACATCAGCCAACTCGACTTCATCAAGATCACTGGCACCGGTCGCCTGAAAAATCGCGATCCGCGACAACAAGCCCGCTAGCTCATCCAACAGACGTCGATAGTCCGGAAACTGCTCGTCCGCCTCAGCAATGACGCTAAGTAATGCTTGCGGATCATCCGCGGCAAGTTGATTCAAAACACCAACAACATGCCCGCGATCCAGTGCGCCCAACATTTCTGCAACGGCTGCCTCCGGCAATGATCCGCCACCAAACGCTACAGCTTGATCCATAAGGCTTAACGCATCACGAAGACTGCCATCGGCAGCGCGCGCCATGAGTTGCAACGCCCCGGCCTCGGCGGAGAAGCCCTCTTCTTGTGCAATGTGGGCCAAGCGATCCTGAATCAGGCCTGGCGTCATGCGCTTCAGATTGAACTGCAAGCAACGCGAAAGCACCGTTACCGGCAATTTTTGCGGATCCGTAGTCGCGAGCAAGAATTTAACGTGTTCGGGCGGCTCCTCCAGCGTCTTCAACAACGCATTGAAGGAATGCGTCGACAACATATGAACCTCATCAATCAGGTAAACCTTGAACCGTCCCCGTGTGGGTGCATATTGAACGTTATCCAGTAGCTCTCGCGTGTCATCGACTTTGGTTCTCGACGCAGCATCCACTTCAATCAGGTCGACAAAACGCCCTTCATCGATTTCATGGCATGCAGAGCATTCGCCGCAAGGTGTCGCGCTGATGCCCCGTTCACAGTTAAGCGCTTTCGCGAGAATCCGGGCTAAGGTCGTTTTACCGACGCCCCGCGTTCCCGCGAATAGATAGGCATGGTGCAAGCGCTCGTTGTCCAGAGAGTGCGACAGCGCCTTTAAGACGTGTTGCTGACCGACTACATCGGCGAAAGTCTGGGGGCGCCATTTGCGCGCGAGAACGAGATAACTCATAGAAAAAGCGGCCCTGGCTTGGGATTACATCATCAAAAAAAAGAGGCTCGCGCCAGCTAATCCCCGGCACCCGGTGTGACCGCTGCCGCTGCTCCCTTCCGGGCCTGACGGGGTTCACGGCTGACCGTCGCGAGGCAGCCGACACGAGCCAGCGGGTATTATCTCAGGGCTTGCCGTTGGATTCATCCTTAAATCTTAAATTGATATACTCAATACGTTGGTTTCTCATCCAAGGGCATCGATCCGGATCCTATGCGCGCTGTAATTGCTGTCATTACCGCCTTCTTACTGAGCTCACCTCACCATCCACCACCCATGCTGGATCAGGTGTTAGAGCTGGGTGAATTGCGCGTGATCACCAGGAATGCGCCCAGTGCGTACTATCTGGGCAGCAGCGGACCCACAGGTCCCGAATACGATCTTGCCCGCGGGTTTGCAGATTCACTGGGCGTCAACCTCGTTATGGACCCCGTCGATACCCTCGCGGAAATCGTACCCACGGTGGCTTCTGGCAATGTTCATATGGCCGCAGCCGGATTGTCGATCACAGAGCAACGACTCGATCAGGTGGTGTTTAGCCAACCCTATCAGCAGGTCGAACAACACTTAATCTACCGGCGTGGCACCGGCAAACCTAGAGAACTCGCGCAGATTCAGGAGTCTGACATCGTCGTTATGGCAGGATCGAGCCATGCCGAAACGATGCGTGCACTGGGCGATGAACTGCCGTTACTGCAATGGACTGAAGATCCGGAAGCCGAGTCCGCCGACCTCCTGAGCGAACTGGCGAACGGTGACTTTGACTATACCGTCGCCGACTCAACCGACTTCAACATCAATCGTAACTTCCACCCAGAGCTGCGGATTGCGCTGGACCTAGAAGTCGCCGATTCAATCGCGTGGGCGTTCCCGGCCGACGCCGATCAATCGTTGGTCAAACGCGCCAATCAATACCTGCAGAAAATCCGGCGTAATGGCGAGCTCACGCGAGTTCTGGATCGATACTACGGACACAATGACGACTTTGACTATGTTGGAACGCGCAGTTTCATCCGCCACTATGACTCCCGTTTGCCACGCTACCGCGACTTTTTTGAAGCCGCTGCCGATAAGAACCAATTAGATTGGCGCTTGCTCGCAGCGATCGGCTATCAGGAGTCTCATTGGCGCAGCACTGCCGTCTCGCCCACTGGCGTGCGCGGCATCATGATGTTGACCGAGGCCACAGCCGACTATCTGGACATTGATGATCGCGAGGACCCTGAGACCAGCATCCGCGGTGGCGCGCGATTCTATGCGCGCTTGAAGGCCAGACTTGGCGATGAGATTCCCGAACCTGACCGAACCTGGATGGCGCTGGCCGCTTACAACGTCGGATTTTATCACCTCAAAGATGCTCGCAAGATCGTTGAACTCCAGAACGGCAACCCGAACCGATGGGTCGATGTACGCGATGCGCTACCGTTATTGGCGCAGCGTAAATGGTATAGCCAACTTCCCTACGGATACGCTCGCGGCTGGGAGCCGGTGGCCTATGTAGAAAACATCCGCAATTACCGGGATATCCTGAACTGGCTGGAATCTCGCCGAACGCCAGCGGCAACAGACGCCGAGAACGAACCCGAAGGTCCCAGTAGTACAAGCGTAGAAACACCAACAACCACATGATCTAGCCGGTTCAGACTCCGTTCAGCCTCACTATCGTTAAATAGTTCCCGACAACGGAAAAAGGAACTGAGGCTATGAAACAGTCAATCTTTACAGCAATCTTGCTTGGCGCTTTTGCGCTTACCCATTCGGCGATCGCTGCTGACGTTCGGGAAACGTCAAGCACTCAGGGGCTGACATCAGAACGAAACGTCTCAGATCCGTCGCCTGCTTTTAAATCAGAAACTGATGCACCTGCGATGAAAGGTGCGCTAGGCGACCGCAGCAATCGTAAGACCCCTGCACAACGCGACGCTAGTGCAGCCGTCAATCAGGACTTTTGGATATTCGATGCGCAAACGGTGCTGCGCGACGACTTCGATCGTGATGGTTTCTTCTCTCGCCTAGAACTCACCTTTGACGCCGATACGGTATTTGAGGGCGCGAATGTTTATGCCGTTCTTTATCTAAGCCTCGAAGGCGGTGACTGGGTCGAATACGGCAGTACCGACATTTTTGAAATCTACGGCACGAGCGGCAACGACGAATACTTCTTCGACAGTGACTTGGTCACTGGTTTTCCGACGGGCTACTACGACGTCTTGATTGATCTCTACGACGATTTTGATGGTCGCCTTGTCGCGACCTTCGGACCAGACGATTCAGCTGAATTGTTTGACTTACCCATCGAAAGCCAATCGAATGACAGCGCTAACGAAACTATCGTCGTCATTAGCAATGAAGGTGGTGGTGGCAGCACAACCCCAATAATGCTCGCACTGCTCGGCACCCTGTTACTGCGGAGACGTCTCATCAAATTCGCCAAGTAAAATACTACTCAAATCAAGCTGCGGCCGGTCGCTCCTTTTGCGCCTGGCCGCTAAGCTATTCTGGCACACGCGTTAACCGATTAAATTCTCCAGGCGGCGTACCCCACAGTAATTGCCCGGCCAAATCAAATCCCCGTTCCGCCTGCCAGAGTTCACGTCCGCTCAATACGCTCTCAGCACCAATGCGAATATCTTGCCCGCGACGTTTTGAGGAAATCACACATTGATCGGGTGACACGATGCCACGCCAAAGAATCTCTTCGGTATCCTGCGAGCGCGTCCAGAACAGTTGGCAGCCATTGTTCAACGAGGTCGTCAAATCGCCAACAGTGATTGAGGCCAACCGGTCAGCATCTGCAATCAAGTCTCGGTGATCTTTTTTGGCCGCCAGCGAAAATGTGGTTTGTTCGATGCGCCCAGTTGAATCAGTAGTGAGCTGCAGTACACGTTGGCGGTACAATTTCCGGTCCGTACCGGTGTTCACTTGCCAATAGATCCATTCACCGTCACCGAGCGCCACCAATCGTCGGCGCCGATCGATGAACTGACTTTCGTCGCCGGATGTGGTCGAAATGAAATCGCCCTCCATCATTGCAGCAAGATCACCCAGAATGCTTGCTTCTTCGGAGGTCGCGCAACCCGTCATTGCCAACGAAAACAAAATGATCACAACAGAATCAACGCATCGTCTTGTCATTGTGCGCTTCCTCGCTGACACCGTTAACGTCAATCAATTCGGTCTCGCCCGTGACCGTATCGATAATGATCATACCCATTGCGCCTTTGCCGAGTATCGCAAGCGCGCGACCGTCCGGGCGCCATACACCAGTCCCACCCGCAGCAACGAAGTTGTCGCAAGGACCAACGGCATTGGACATCAACACCCACAATCCATGCTGCCTTGCAGTCGCCGAGAAAAAACCGTGAGCGCGGTCAACATCATCAACTGACTTGGCAACGCTGGCCAGGTAAACGGACGCCTTCATCGACACGGCTTGTTGAACCTTGTCTTGCAAGAGCGCCTCATAACAAATCGCCGGAACGATACAATCGTCGCTGATCCCTATCCTCATAGCACGACTACCGCGCACAAAAAAAGATTGCTCATCAGCGTGCAAATACTGCTTCGCATAAGGGCGCCGTACGCCATCCGCACCAAAGTAAACCTGCGCGATTTGCACGCCCTGTCGCGATGTCAGCGGCAAACCAATACCAGCATGAAGCTGATGTCCCAGACAGAATTCGTCAAAGACACGCAAACGCGCATCATCGGCTGCTAACGATAGCGACTCCGCTAACGCAGGTTCATACCCGGTCAACGATAGTTCGGGAAAGCAAACCAAGTTAACCGACCTCGTGGCCGCCAGACGCAACCACATTAAATGCAAAGCGATGTTTTGTTCAATATCCCCGGCGACTGGTCGGAACTGGACAACAGCAATTTTCAAAGGCGACCTCCCCGTTAAACAATTGAATACCGACTCATCATAAACCCGATTGCTGGATACGCGTGCTTTTTGATCACGATTCACCGCAAGCGTGCCAGCTTCAAAGCGGACTGTCGATTTGTAGTTTCGTAAAACAACGCGATATCTTACTGTTGAGATCAAGATCCGGGGGGATATCAACATGCTTGTTTCAATGACCGAACTTTGGCTGCCTATTCTGCTAGCAACGCTTGCCGCATGGCTCGCAAGCGTTGCCATGCACATGATCGTCAAGTTCCATGACAGTGATTATCAAGAGCTTTCGAACGAAGCCGATGTCGCTGCAACGCTGCGCGATGGAGCGTTGAAAAAAGGCATACACAGCATGCCGTATTGCACCGATATGAAATTGATGGGTACATCGGAGATGCAAGCGAAATTCAAGCAGGGCCCAGTTGCCTTTGTAACCATCTTCGACAACGGCATGCCACCGATGGGTAAGCTCATCTTGCAACAAGTTCTGTACTTCTTGTTCGGCATGGCGCTCATTGCCTATTGCGCGACCTTGGCACTCGCGCCTGGCTCCGACTACCTAGATGTCTTCAGAATCGTTTCTTCCATCGGTTTCCTGGCCTTTGGTTGGGCGCAAATTCCGATGTCTATTTGGTATGGACATCTTTGGACGACGACCGTCAAATACCTAATCGATGGGTTAATCTACGGGCTGCTAGCTGCGGGTGTATTTGCATGGCTATGGCCGCTAGCTAATTAGCCGACAGAATGTTTGGAAAACGAGCCTAGCCGGTGAGCGATTTGCTGTAACGAATGAGTTCGCCGTCAAAACCGAACGACTCATAAAGACCACGTGCACGCTCATTGCGTGCAAACGCATGCAATGTTAGTGACTTTGCGCCAGCGCTCACGACACGCTGTTCCGTCTGGACCAAAAGCTGTCGGCCGAGTCCCAGCCCGCGCGCTTGCGCAGCGACAACGATTGCTTCTAAGTGAGCACTCGGCTCGTGACTCAAAAGCTCCGGCTTCAATGACGTCAAGGCAAAACCCAGAACGTTTTCGGGTGTCGAAGCCGATGTTGCGACCAACAAGATAGTGTTACTTGAGGCTCCATTGAAATGCGACTTCAGCAGATCCGCATCGCTCTGCCACAAATCATCAGGATTACGCCCTGGTGGCAACGGAAAATCGGCTAACTGCGGCAGCAACGCCAGAATGGCCGGCTCATGCTCTTTGGCTCCATCCGCGATGTTTGTGCTTGGCGTCATTTATACATTCCCTTTTAGTCGTTTTTGTCTGAAGAATGTGCGCAACAAGTCGGCCGATTCATCCTGGCAAACACCGCCGACAACCTCAAACCGATGATTCGACGCCGCACTCATAGACACATCCACTGCACCGCCGAGCACACCACTCTTGGGATCACTGGCGCCGAATACCACCGTACCGATTCGGGCGTGCACGATCGCACCTGCGCACATCATGCAAGGTTCCAGGGTCACATAGAGTGTTGCGCCCGAGAGCCGATAATTATTGAGCGCCTGCCCCGCGTCCCTGATCGCGATGACTTCCGCATGAGCGCTTGGATCGTGGGTTTGTAAGGGTGCATTCGCACCTCTTCCAACAACCTGGTCACCGATCACCACGACACAACCGACGGGCACTTCATCGTTTTTTCCGGCAAGCACAGCAAGCGCTAGTGCCTGCTGCATGAAAAACTCATGGTCGGTATCTGAACTCATGCGGTGATTATCTCATTGGCAAGACAGTTACGCCAAGCGCGTGCGCGTTCTGCTAACATATGAGCATATTCAAAAGGGGTTTATCCATGCACCATCGCAGCGTTGTCGGCAAAATTCGGTATACATCCAAAAAACCCGAGCTCATGGATCAGACTCGAGGCATGGAGACTTTCCGGTTCACGCATCATGAGGACGGCAGCACGGTCATGCGCGCTTATTGTGAGATTGAAGAGCCGAGCCCGACCGTCGTGCGCGATATCGTCTACTCCCTGGATGCGAACCGAGTACCCAAGCATCTTCAGGTTCACCTGACGGTTGGCGACAAATTTATGGGCGCAGGTTGGCTACGTCATGATCGCGAGAATCACTTGATCGAAACGGAGAGTTTCGGCCCTGAGATTGGTCGGCTCTCTCAAAAGTTACCGACCAATGGGGCTTTCGATGGTTTTGGCACGCACCCGGTGGTCGGCGATGGCTTCCTGACCCGATGCATGGATCTTAGCAAGGGCCCCCATCGACGCAACGTTCGCGTGTTTCTTCCGTCGCCGGATCATCGAGGCGCTACGCCACCGATGGCAACCGAAGTTAACATTGGGCTCGAATATGTCGGTGAAGAAGAAAAGACCGTGGAAGCCGGCACCTTCGACTGCCGCCATTATCGTTTCGTCGATGATAAAGGTGCGGGCATGGGCGGCGTCCGCCATCCGGACTATGACATGTGGGTCACCAATGATGACGATTCCATATTGGTATTCGGCAGCATCGATGGCAGCATGATGTGTCGTTATGAGCTGGTGGAGTTCGACCGCTAGGTTGTATCGGCCCATTCGGCAACTTAGAAACTGAGTCGTTGTTCTAACCAACGACGCCGTCATGGTTGACGTGCTTAATACGTGCCCGCGCTACTCCCATTCAATCGTCGCAGGCGGCTTACCGGAGATATCGTAGGTTACCCGTGAAATACCAGCGACCTCGTTGATGATTCGCAACGACACGAGCTCAAGGAACTCGTAGGGTAAACGGGCCCATCGAGCTGTCATGAAGTCGACCGTCTCAACGGCACGCAAGGCGACGACATAGTCGTAACAGCGCCCATCACCCATCACGCCAACTGACTTGACCGGCAAAAAGACGGCGAAGGCCTGACTGGTTTGATCGTAGAGATCAGCCGCTCGCAATTCCTCGATAAAGATGTCATCCGCGCGTTGCAATAGCGCGGCGAAGTCCTGTTTGACCTCACCCAAAATCCGGACACCCAAGCCAGGGCCGGGGAATGGATGCCGGTAGACCATTTCTTTCGGAAGACCTAACTCAACGCCCACCTTACGTACTTCATCCTTAAAGAGTTCGCGTAAAGGCTCGAGCAATTTTAGATTCATTTTTTCCGGTAAACCGCCGACGTTGTGATGGGATTTGATCACATGTGCCTTGCCCGTCTTACTGCCGGCGGATTCAATCACGTCAGGATAAATGGTGCCCTGCGCTAACCATTTAACACCGTCCAACTTGTTGGATTCTTCATCGAACACTTCGACAAATAAACGCCCGATGACTTTGCGTTTTTCTTCTGGATCGGCAACGCCGGCCAACGCATCGAAGAACCGATCAGCTGCGTTGACACGAATCACATTGACACCGAGGTGTTCTGCAAAAGTCCGCATGACCTGGTCGCCTTCGTTCAACCTGAGCAACCCGTGATCGACGAAGACACAAGTGAGTTGGTCACCAATCGCTTGATGCAGCATCGCCGCGACCACCGACGAATCGACGCCTCCCGACAACCCCAACAAGACGTGATCTTTCCCGACCTGTTCGCGAACACGTTTGATCGCATCCTCAGCAATATTACCGGTCGTCCAATCCCCAGAGCATCCGCAAAACTCGCGAACAAAACGGTGCAGCAGATGAGCACCTTGCAGTGTATGGGTGACTTCCGGGTGGAACTGGACCGCGTAAAAATGACGCGATGCATCTTCCATCGCGGCCAACGGCGCATTCGCGGAACTGGCTGTTGCTACGAAACCGTCTGGGAGTTGATCAACGCGATCACCGTGAGACATCCAGACACTCAACAAAGATTGTCCAGCATCGTCCTTTTCGTCTACCAATCCATCGAGCAAACGGGAAGGACGGGTTGTCACCGTCGCGTGACCAAACTCACGATGCGAGGATTGACTGACCTTGCCGCCTAGTTGCGCTGCCATGGCCTGCATGCCATAGCAAATACCGAGAACCGGCACGCCTAACTCGAAGACGAGGTTGGCGACCGTCGGAGGCTCGCCGTCGTTGACCGACTCGGGACCACCCGACAGGATGACGCCGCGCGCACCAAACTGACGAATCTCTTCTGCGTCCATATCCCAGGGGTGAATCTCAGCATAAACGCCCGACTCGCGAACCCGTCTGCCGATGAGCTGCGTATATTGCGCACCGAAGTCAAGAATGAGGATGCGATCTGCGTGGATGTCTGCCTGCTGACTAGTCATGGATTTTTTCGTCACTCGCTTCGGTAATTCGGTGCTTCTTTGGTGATCGCAACGTCATGGACATGACTCTCACGCATACCGGCGCCAGTGATGCGAACAAATTGCGGACGGGTTCGCATGGCTTCGATGTCGGCACAACCGGTGTAGCCCATCGCAGCGCGCACACCGCCCATCAACTGATGAACGATTGCGAGCATGGAACCTTTGTAAGGCACGCGCCCCTCGATGCCTTCCGGCACGAGTTTTTCCAACTCATCGGTTGTGTCTTGGAAATAGCGATCAGAGGAACCCTGCGCCATCGCGCCAAGAGAACCCATGCCACGATAAGATTTGTAGGATCGGCCTTTGTACAACTCGACTTCACCTGGCGACTCCTCGGTACCAGCAAACAAGCTGCCAACCATGATCGACGATGCACCGGCAACGATTGCCTTGGCGATATCGCCAGAAAAACGAATGCCGCCATCGGCGATCAATGGAATACCTCGCGGTGCCAGTGCCTCGGCCACTTCGGCAACCGCAGAAATTTGCGGCACACCGACACCAGCGACAATCCGTGTTGTACAAATGGAGCCTGGACCGATACCCACTTTGACCGCATTTACACCGGCATCAACCAATGCCAATGCGGCTTCCGCGGTAACGATATTGCCGCCAATAATTTCTGCATCAGGATACTGCGCGCGAATCGCAGCAACACGATCGAGCACGCCTTTGGAATGACCATGTGAGGTGTCCACGACCAATACGTCGACGCCAGCCGCGATCAACTTCGCAACACGTTCATCGGTATCTCCGCCAGTCCCCACCGCAGCGCCAACACGCAGCGCACCGCGCGAATCTTTGCAGGCACGGGGAAAGTCGGTGGCTTTCTGGAAGTCTTTCGCGGTGATCATGCCTTTCAGTTGAAAGGCGTCATCAACGACCAATACTTTCTCGATCCGGTGTTTATGCAGCAGAGATAATACTTCCTCTTTTGCAGCGCCTTCACGCACGGTGACCAAGCGCTCTTTCGGCGTCATCACCGTCGAGACCAAAGCTTCGAGTTGCGTTTCATAACGCAGATCACGATTGGTCACGATACCCACTGTCTCCCGACCCTCGACCACCGGCACGCCGGAAATATTGTGCGCCCGTGTGACGTCCAGCACTTCGCGAATCGTCATGGACGGATTCACCGTGATTGGGTCACTGATGATGCCGCTTTCGTACTTTTTAACGACGCGAACATTGCGCGCCTGCTCGTCCGGCGACATGTTCTTGTGAACGATACCGAGACCGCCCTCTTGCGCCAACGTAATGGCCAATCGTGCTTCTGTCACGGTATCCATCGCCGCCGACAACAAGGGGATGTTTAAAGAAATATTCTGGGTAAGACGGGTGGAAAGCTCGACTTCGCGGGGCAGCACCTCTGAATAGGCAGGCTGCAGCAGCACGTCGTCGAAAGTAAGGGCTTCTTTAGCGATGCGCATAGGGCCGTCCTTGTAAAACGTGGTGAGGTTAACCGGGCATTATACCCGCATTGGCTTCTGCACGTATACTGAGGCGATGTTACCGACAGAACCCAAAGACATCTGGAGCGTTAGCGGCCTAAACCGCGAGGCGCGGGCACTCCTTGAGGGGGGGCTTGGCATCGTCTGGGTAGAGGCCGAAATCAGCAATCTCGCCCGGCCGGCCTCTGGACATATCTATTTCACGCTTAAAGACCGAAATGCCCAGGTTCGGGCGGCTTTTTTTCGTCAGCGACAGCGCGGCAGCGTCCAGGAGCTGACTAGCGGCGATCAGGTATTGGTCCGGGCACGTATCAGTCTCTATGAGCCGCGCGGCGATTATCAGCTGATCGTCGAGCACGTCGAACCGGCTGGTCAGGGGGCTTTGCAACGCCAGTTTGAAATCCTGAAAGCCAAGCTTGCTGCTGAAGGCCTGTTTAACGAGAGCAGTAAAGTCGCGTTACCGGCTATTCCACGCCAGATCGGCATTATCACCTCACCCAGCGCAGCCGCCCTTCGCGATATCCTGCAAGTCCTAAGCCGCCGAATGCCGACAATACCGGTGCTCGTCTATGGCAGCAGCGTGCAAGGCGACGCTGCACCAGAACAATTGCGCCAGGCGCTGCACAAAGCGGTTTATCGCAATGAAGTCGATGTCTTGATCATTACCCGTGGTGGCGGCGCTATCGAGGATTTGGCTGCCTTTAATGACGAGTCTCTCGCGCGCGATATTGCCGCCTGCCCCATCCCGGTCATCAGCGGCGTCGGTCATGAAATCGATTTCACCATCGCAGATTTTGTCGCCGATGTAAGGGCACCGACACCCTCTGCCGCGGCCGAGTTAGCCGTACCCGATGCAAGCGAACTGCTCAGGCAATTGCGAAAGAACCGACAGCAGTTATCTGCGCTTGTCGCCAGACGGATCGAACGCGAGCAACAAAGTCTTGATCAAATATCCCGCCGCCTGGCACGCCAAAACCCGGCCGAAAAAGCTGCGCGGCAGCGGGAGCAACTCATCCGAATGTCGACGGCGCTGGCTGCTATCATGACGCGTCAACAACAGCGGGTACGTGAAAAATTGCTCGTACTCCATCGTCGTTTAACGGTTCAATCACCTGCCGCCACGCTGGCTCAGCGTCGCGAACTTCAAGCAGCGCTTTCACAACGGCTCTTGCGAGCCTGGCGGGATCGTCAATTCGCTGCCGGACAGGCGCTTGCGCACCTGGCGAGAAATCTGAATGCGGTAAGCCCATTGGCTACGCTCGACCGGGGCTATGCCATCGCCACACGAAAAAAAGATGGCAAAGCACTGACCAATGTGGCCGATGTTGCTGTCGGTGACACCATCGATGTTCGACTGCATCAAGGCCGGTTGTCATCGACTGTCACACATTTGGAGAACGAGCCATCCGACGCCTAAACGCTTTTCTTGCCGTTGGTGCAGCGATCACCGGCCTCGTAGTCTCAACGACGGCGTCCAGCCAGCAATTTAACGCGGTACCTGGTGGCGTCGCGCGCATCGAATTGCCAGATACGTTCAATCCCGACTGGTCCATTGAGTTTGATGGTAAGCCCCTTCATTGGCGCTATCAAAAAGACCTACCCATTGCACTGCTGGGTATTCCGCTGGGCACGGCCGCAAAAAAGATTGTAGTTCAGCTCACCGACCCGGACGGGCAACAGATCCTGATTTCGGTCAGTATTGCTGACATACAGTACCGAGAACAGCGTATTCAACTGAAGAACAACGACTATGTCTCGCCGAAACCGGCTCAACTGGAGCGCATCGGCCGCGAGCGAAAACGCATCGATGCAGCCCTCAATTTTTTTGCCGAATCAGTGCCTATCGACTGGAGCATGCAGGCACCTGTTGAAGGACGTCGCAGTTCCAGTTTCGGGCTTCGACGGTTCTTTAATGACCAACCCCGAAAGCCGCACAGTGGGATGGACATCGCTGCGCCCGCTGGCACACCCATCAAAATGCCGTTAGCTGGCACCGTGATCGAAACCGGAGACTGGTATTTCAACGGCAAGACTGTGCTGGTGGATCACGGACGAGGGCTCATCACCCTCTACTGCCATCTGAGTGAGATCGAGGTGGGCATTGGCGATGAGCTTGATACAGGCGCGTTAATCGGCCTTGTAGGTAGCACGGGTCGGGTGACAGGCGCGCATCTTCATTGGGGCGTTTATCTTAATGGCAGCGCTGTTGACCCCGCCATGTTTCTCGCCCGGTAAATCTTAATCGTCGAATGACAAATCTTTGGTAACCTTCTGATACCATTCTGTTTGTTGTTCCTGAACAAACACCTGGCACTGGTGCATATCACCACCATAGATGTGTAAAGACACAGCTGGGTTTCGATCACATGGATTCGCGATCAAATGATATTCGTAAGGCGGTATCAAACAACCTGCACTGCCAATCCCCGCCATGTAGGAGTTTCGGGATTCGAATCTGAAGCGCTGATCCGCATCCTGCTCCATCAGCTCAAACTGCAAAACATCAATCGTGCCGGCACAGACGCCTTCCACGCACCACATGCCGGAATGATCATGTATCGGTGTCGACTGACAAGGCCCCCAGGTCATTGCAACGATGGAATAACCTTTCTCCTCATCGCGATGAATCAGCCTCCTCGCGTATCGGTCGGGCATAGGCTGCAACACCGATGCGGGCAGCTCAAAGGCGCGAGACCGAATCATCTTGCAGAGCTCTGTCTTAATGTGATCGGTCACTGCAGTTGGATCAGTCAAAGACACCGCGTGATCAACAAGGCTGATCAATGGCTGTATGCCGACTCCGGTGGAAGTGTCGTTTGCGTTGGCGATTGGGCTATTCATCCTCCCAGTTTAGCGTCGATAGACACCAAAATCACCGTATGGACGTCAATGATGCAGCAGCCACTCACCAATAACCGGCCTGAATCGGTCCATGTCTACTAAGAATGAATCGTGTCCCTGAATGGATTCCAGCACCGAGAAAGAGACATCGGTACCCGCCTTTACTAACGCATCCTTTAATTCTTCCTGCTGCCAAACCGGAAACAGGATATCGGTCTCAACACCAATCACTAGCGCACTTTCAAGCTGCGTCCGGCCGACGCCGGTATCGACAGAGCCGCCGTAATCGGCGACATCAAAAAGATCCATGGCGCGCGAAAGATAGAGATAACAATTCGGATCGAAATCACCGGTGAATTTGCGCGCATGTGCTTCAAGATAGGACTCGACTTCAAAATCGATACAGAACGGATCATTGCTGGTGCGTTCCGCTGATACGCGCTCCCGCCCGAAACGGCTTGCCCATTCTTCAGCAGATCGATAGGACACCATGCCAAGCTTGCGCGCCATGCGCATACCCTCGATCGGGCCTCCTCCAGCTTGGTAGCGACCAGCCTGCCAATCAGGATCTTTCCGGACCATTTCTCTTTGCAGCGAGCGCAACGCGATGGCAAACGGAGCGGCTCTTGCCGCCGATGAAACCGAGACTAATCGAAGCGCTCTTTCGGGAAACATCACGGCAAAAGCCAGTGCGGTCATGCCTCCCATCGAGCAGCCGATGACAGCATGGACTGCATCAATACCTAGCTTGTTGAGCACCGGTATTGACCCTGCCGCAATATCCTCGAGTGATAAAACAGGAAAATCAATAGCATATGATGACTTTGTAAGGCTATTCATGCTGTTGGGCCCGGTTGATCCGAAACAGCTACCGAGCGAATTGATACAGACGACAAAAAAGCGATCGGTATCGATAGGCCTACCCGGACCCATCATTTCTTCCCACCAACCTGGCGACGGATCGGCAACTGACGACGCCGCATGCGCTGATGGTGAAAGCCCGGTAAATAGCAATACGGCATTGTTGGCGGCGCTATTGAGTGCCCCCCATGTCTCGTAAGCAATGGTCGGGTTCCGTAAGACGCCACCACGGCGCATCTCGAAATCGCCGGTCAGCTTGTGGTGCCGGCGTGCGCCCGCTTTTCGCTCGGCCACTGACATCGCGGCTAACTACCGCAGCTCTGCTCACGGATAGCTAATGCTTCCGGCATCCATTCTTCGAATTGGCGCACACGAGTCTCAGGTGCGGGGTGTGTAGACATGAATTCAGACGGCGTTTTGCCGGCATTCGCCCCCATTCGCTCCCAAAGCCCCGGCGCTTCCCGGGGATCAAAACAGGCGCGAGCAGCAAACATCAAACCGATATAGTCTGCTTCAGATTCGTGGTCACGAGAAAAAGGTAACAACACACCGTATTGAGCACCAACACCGAGCGCACCCATCACGGCACGCTGGGTCGATACGTTCATATCACCCAGTACAAATGAGGCGGCCATACTGCCCACCTGCATCAGCTTGTTATGCGCCATGCGCTCGGCGCCATGGCGGGCGATCGCATGCGCAATCTCATGCCCCATGATGATCGCGAGACCGTCCGCTGACTCGGCGATCGGCAGGATACCGGTGTAGATAGCCACCTTACCGCCAGGCAATGCGAATGCATTAGCCTGATTCGAATCGATCAGGTTGAATTCCCATTGGAAGCCGGGATCAACGTCGGCCGCGGCAATCGCGATTCGTCGACCGATTTCACGCACCGCATCAACGTTTTGGCCACTGCCTACAACATTGGAGCGCGACAGGATGTCTTGATAGGACTGTAACCCGAGTGCCGATTCTTGCTCGCGCGACATATCCACAAGCTGGCTCCGCCCGGTGAGCGGCACCTCTTCCTGATTGGAAAAATAGTAATAAGCAAAATACAGTGCAAAACCCAAAATGGGCAGCAACCGCATGATGCCGGCGCCGCCGGAGCGGCGCCGTCCATAACGCGTTCTCACGACTTAGAAGAACTTCTTCGCCATGCCAAGGAGCCCATCAACAGCTGAGCTGTCGTTGTCTTTATCAAGGAAAGCACCCAACAGGCTCGCGCCCGCAGATTGCTGGGAACCACCGCCTAGCAGTGCGGCAAGTGCCCCGCCTTTGGATTCTTTGCTGAGAGACCCCATGGCCATGGTTGCCACCATCGGCAACATCTTCTTCAAAATACCGGTATCAATGCCCGTCTTCTGCGCCGCGCTCGCAGCAACCTGCCGACTGACATCTTTACTACCCAGCAAGTGACCGAGAATAGAGTTACCTTCGCGAACGGCATCCGAGCTACCCAATGCCTCTGGCTGCTCGACGTAGCGGTTGTGACTGCCGCCTTGTAACGCGCCCAACAAAGACTCCAGCCCGCTTGGCTTGGCTACGTTGTTCTTCATGCCTTGCGTCAATGCTGGTAGCAATTGTGCAATCGCCGCGCCCGCCTGACCCTCTGGCAAATTCAGCTGGCTCGCCACCTGCTTCACCAAACCACCACTTTGTGATTTCAAAATCGTCTCTAAAATGCTCATATCGCTCTCCCCGTCTGGTTTCAATACTGTACTGAAGCCAGTATATCAGACCTATTTCTTACGCTTAACGTGCTGTATCAATCGTTTACGACTTCGTTCCTGACGCGGCGTCAGCTTGTTTCGCCGCCCTTCGTAAGGATTTTTACCTGTTTTGAGCTGCAAGCGGACCGGCGTACCTTTCAGCTTGAAGCGCTTTCTAAAGAAATTGATCAAATAGCGACGGTAGCTATCCGCCAGTCGATCGACCTGGTTGCCATGAATAACAATAACAGGCGGGTTTCGGCCACCCTGGTGAGCATAGCGAAGCTTTGGACGGCGACCACGACTCAACGGCGGTACATGCGCGGTAACGGCCGACTCCAGTGCTTCAGTCAACGCCGACGTCGAAAGATCTCTGCAAGCGGCCCGAAACACCTTGTCCACTTCAGGCAACAGTTTCCCGACGCCCGTGCCATGTAACGCGGAAATCGTATGCTGCGGGGCAAAGTCGGTAAAACCCAGTTTTCGTTCTAGCCCATCACGCAGCTGTCGACGACCATCCGAATCCAAACCGTCCCACTTGTTAATCGCAATGATCAGCGCACGACCCCGCTCGATGATCAAAGAAAACAGTGAGACATCCTGATCGGTGACGCCCTCGCGAGCATCCAAAACGCCAATCACAACATTGCTTTGCTCAATGGCTTGCAGCGTTTTGATAATGCTAAATTTCTCAATCGCCTCATCGACACGGGAGCGACGTCTTACACCCGCTGTGTCGACCAGTATGTAATCACGACCATCGCGACTGAAAGGCACTTTGACAGAGTCCCGCGTAGTTCCGGGCTGATCAAACGCCACGAGCCGTTGTTCGCCAATCAATCGATTGATCAATGTGGACTTACCGACATTCGGACGACCTGCTACGGTAACGGTTAGCTCGTCCGAAGCCACATCGTCGTCATCAACGGGCACCGGACAGGCGGCCAAAACCTCATCGACAAGCGCACTGACACGATCTCCATGCGCCGCCGAGATGACTAACGGCTGACCCAGCCCGAGCGAAAAGAAGTCAGCGGCAATCGTGTCCTGATCCAACCCTTCGGCTTTGTTGACCGCCAGAAACACCGGCATGTCCCGCCGACGGATCATTTGCGCAATGTCGTGATCCGCTGCCATGAGGCCATCACGCGCATCGACCATAAAAACGACAGCGTCGGCTTCGTCCAACGCCAACAAAGCTTGGCGCTCCATTAACGCTTCTACGCCGTCACTTGCCCCGGCAAGACCGCCAGTATCGATAATGAGATAAGGATGCGGGCCAATCTTGCCGAAGCCGTATTGGCGGTCGCGCGTCAATCCGGCATAGTCAGCGACTAGCGCATCACGCGACTTCGTCAGGCGATTGAATAGCGTGGATTTCCCGACGTTGGGTCGGCCAACCAATGCCACAACGGGCAACATGGCTGCCTAATCCTTCTCGTTGGTGCGGATCTGGTAACCGGCGACGCGACCACCTTCCGTCTGCACGTAGAGCGTGTTGCCCATCACATAGGGCCGATTAACAATACGATCGTCGGATGCGCGTACTCGTCCGGCAATGACACCAGTGCCAGCACTCAAGAAGTGAAGGTATCCTTCAAAATCACCCACCACGGCATACTCACCAAAACTGACCGGTGCCGTAAGCTCGCGACGCAAGAATTGTTCATTCGACCATTCCTGCGCGCCGTTGGCACGTGCGATCGCGATCACTTGATCGCTGTCTAGCGTGAGATAGACATTCGTCCAATCAATGCCAAGACCGGCATAGCTGGATAAGTCGCGACCCCACAGGGGCTGGCCTGATTCAGCCGCAACGGCAGCGGTCCGAGCGTTAAAACCGGTGACGTAAAGATCTTTGCCAACCGCCGCAATCGCGCCATCGGCATCGACCATTCTCTCGATATCGGTGCGACCCGACGGCATGCCCAAAGGCAATTCCCAAAGTACTTCGCCATCCAGCAAGCCAGCCGCCAGAATACGGCCGTTGTCGAAACCTGCGATAACCGAATCACCGGAAATCACCGGCGCGCCCGTTCCTCGTTGTGACAATCGTGGCACCGGTTGTTCAACAAACCAGAGTTCGTTGCCGGTTTCAGCATCCAGTGCCAACAGTCGACCGTCGACGGTGCGAACAAACACTCGCTGGCCACCGATCACCGGGGGCGCCAGTACTTCGGCCGCAATATCTTTACGCCATAGCTCGTCGCCAGTCCGCGAATCCAAAGCGACAAGATTGCCATTGCGTTCGGCGACCGCGACCTTTCCATCACCAACACCGGGACCCGCCGTCAAGGCGACCTTAAGGTTCTTTTGCCAAACCTTCTTATGCGTCTTGGCGTCGAAGGCAAGCACTTCACCCGAAGCATTGGCCACATATACACGACTGCCGTCGCCGGTTGGACGCAGCGCCAGACGAAGGTCTTCTCCGCTATCCCCGATACCGACGGACAAAACGCGTTTGAACTCTACCGATGACGGAAACTCGGTGAGTTCCATCGGGGGCTCCACGCCATCATCCTTGCTGCCAAAAATGGAGCAGCCGGATAAGACGCAAACGAGTAAGCAGAGAGGCAAATGCAGCTTGCGCATCAAGGCGTCTCCGCGACCACAGCTTCTGTCGTAGCAAGCTGGGCAAGCTTGATACCAATATAATTGACATCGACTAGTTGGGGCTGGCCCGGCTCATCTAATGCGGCTTGATAAGCGTCACGCGCATCCTGCGCCTGGCCCAACTGAACGTAAATATCACCACGGACTTCATGGTAGAACGGTGCAAAGTTCTTGGCCGGCGCCTTATCCAATACGGCTAGCGCCTGTTCTGCGTTTCCGAGGTAAAGCTCAACTCGCGCGAGCCTTAGCGCAATCAAAGGTTCGAGCTCACTGCCCTTTTCAGAGGTCAACAATGCGTCGAGTTTCGCCCGAGCGAGTTCGGTTTCGCCGTTAGCCAGTTCAACCGCGACTTGCCGCAACACGGCCAACGCCGTGTAAGTGCTATCGGGATAATCACCGGTCAGCTCATCAACCCGCTGGCCAAGCACAATGGAGTCATTGCGGTCGGCGGCTTCCATGGCCAATTCATACAGAGCGGATGCTGCTTCGGCGTTGTCACGTTGGCTACCCTGCCACTGCAACCAACCGATCGCACCAACCATGCCTAAGCCAATAATAAACAGCAGCGAACGGCCATTTTCCTGCCACCACGCTTTCAATCGTTCAACTTGTTGTTCGTCGGTCAGTTCACTCACGGCGATTTCCTATTATCTAAACGTCGATCAGCCGGCAATTCTAGCGCATTTCGCTTGAATACAATACCGCCGTGCTGTTCATTCTTTACTTAAAGCATCCGATAACCAGGCGACTAAATCAGCGCGGGAGACCCGCGCTTGATCGGAATCAGATCGCAGGGGTTTGACGCCGACAACCTGCTCAGCCACTTCCGCTTCACCTAGAATCAGTGCAAAGCGTGCCCCACTTTTATCCGCGCGCTTCAATTGCGCCTTCATGCCACCACCACCCAGATTACGCTCCATACGCAAACCCGGGACCCCATCGCGTAACAATTCCGTCAAAATCAGCGCCTCTTTCTCAGCCTGATCACCGGCAGCCACGACGTAGACGTCTGTTTCGACCACGGCCGGCGGCACTTGTTCCGCTTCGCAAAGCGCCAACAAACGCTCTACACCGATTGCCCAACCGATCGCCGGCACCGTTTTGCCGCCCAATTGCTCGAACAGTCCGTCGTAACGACCGCCCGAACAGACGGCGCCTTGTGCGCCCAATGCATCGGTGACCCATTCAAAAACGGTTTTGGAGTAGTAGTCCAGCCCGCGCACGAGCCGTGGATTAACAGCGTATTCGATGCCGAGCGCATCCAAACCCGACTTAAGCTCAGCAAAATGCTCTGCAGATTCTGTATCAAGATGCTCGCTGAGCAGAGGCGCTCCGGCAATCAAACCCGCCATATCGCGATTTTTACTATCCAGGATTCGCAACGGATTCGTTTCTAATCGACGCAGACTATCCTCATCCAGCTGGGCTTTGTGGTCTGAAAAATACGCCACCAGCAACTCGCGATAATGCGTTCTAGCCGCAGGCGTGCCCAATGAGTTAATTTCCAATTTGAGGCGTGAGATACCCAAGCGTTGCCAAAGTCGCGACGACATCGCAATTAACTCTATATCGATGTCCGGCCCATGGAAGCCAAACGCTTCGACATCAATCTGATAAAACTGACGATAGCGGCCTTTTTGAGGCTTCTCGTAGCGAAACATCGGCCCGGTTGTCCAGAGTTTATGCCGCTGATTATGCGTCATACCATTACTGATCGCGGCGCGCACCATGCCGGCGGTCGCCTCGGGACGTAACGTCAGGCTCTCATCGTTGCGGTCCGAAAACGTATACATCTCTTTCTCGACAATGTCCGTTGCATCGCCAATAGAGCGTTTGAACAGATCCGTGAACTCGAGCACCGGCACCCGAATGTGGCGATAGCCATACTCGGAAAGCAAGTCCTGAACGATGGCCTCTAATGCGAGCCATGCGTCCCCTTGCGGCGGAATAATATCGTTCATGCCCCGAATCGGGCGAACCGTCTGCGTCATCTAAAGATGTCCTGTAAAGCGGGTTATTCGATGGTCAGACGCGCAGATCTGCCGCGCCGCTGTGTCGATGCAATCGTATAAGGTTTGCCATCCACAGTAACCGCGGCTGCGTCCGCAACGCCAAGTGTGACCTGAAAAGGTCTGTCGCCGGTAATGAGACGGTCAGTTCCCGATGTCGCGGTACCGTAAGCCAAACGACGATCATTCGCATCGCGAACTTCAAACCAGCAAGTATCCGAAAACTTCAGTCGTAAACCGGATTCAACGTTCGAACTGGTTTGTGGCGTGGTGATTTGCGCTGTTTGATCTTCGACGGCGGCCAGCGCTGTTGCCGCGTCGTCACGACGCGTTGCGGTCGGCGCCCCCTCGGCGACCACCGCCCCGGAAGATGCTGCTCTGCTGGCTTCGCGAGCAGCGATCAGCGCATTTCGTGCGGCGTTATCCTCATCGGGTAAATCTGTGACCGCCTGCACCGGCGCAGGCGCCTCTGCAGCAGCAACCTCGGGGTTGTTCTCCGGCCAAAACCACCATACGACGGCAAGTAGCCCAATTGCTGACAACACGCCGCCACCAAATAGTAAAACCGGGGTTATTGATCGGCGTTTGGTACTGCTGTTGTAGTTCACAACAAGCTCGGGCACCTCGTCGCGCTCCACGCCGGCAAGTGCATGGAAACGGCGTATGGCCTCATCTGCATCCAGTCCAAGGTGCGACGCAACGGCTCTTAGATGCCCACGTACAAAGACGACAGCACCTAACGCATCGAATTGCTCCGCTTCAAGCCGCTCGACAACATCTTTATCCAAGCGCAGTGCTTCAGCGACCGCCGCTGTGCCCAATCCCTTTTCCTCGCGAGCCGCGGACAACCAGCTTCCCAGGGGTTCTGACTCAGCAGGCGCAGCCTCGTTCGGATTGTTCGCGTCGTCGGTCATCGCAACAGATCGTCAAATGGCTACTCAACCGCCCCGACTGACGGCGAGCGCTTGCCGTGATTCGGGAAAACGCCGTTTGAGCTCACTGGCGAAGTCATCCGCAGCCTGATTATCGCCCAGCGCTTTTTCAACCTGCCATGCGAGCAGCAAAACGTTCGCTGGCGCGGTACGACCGGCCATCAAGCGCTGCAAAAAGGCTCTTGAACTCAGCGCATTGTCTTGCGATAACTTCAGTCTAGCAAGCTCAAACAGGGCATTGGGGTAGTCTTTGCTGACTTCCAGCGCACCGCGAAAGTAGCGTTCGGCCTCTGCTTCATCCGGGCGTTCGAGCATGCAGACACCGGCATTTGTCATCGCCAGAGCGGGTGTTGAATAAAGCGGGTTTCTCGCCGCCTTCAGGAACATCTTCTCGGCATCACGGAACTCTTTACGGCCGCAAAGATACACAGCATAGCTATTCTGTACGGCACCATCATTCGGCGCGACGCGAATCGCGTCGCGATAGGCTTTGTCCGCCAACTTAGGTTCATTAATCCGTTGATAGACAATCGCGAGTGTCGAGTAAGCCACCGCTTCTGTCGGATCCTGCTCGACCGAACTCTCCAATCTTTCGCGAGCTAACTGAAGGTTGCCGTTCTTGAGATATTCGACGCCCAACTGGTAGTTGTATGCCGCAGCGTCTGTGGGTGACTGCTTGAATTCGCGACCGCCGGAAGACTCCGTGATACAGCCACTGAACATTGCTACGCAAAAAAGTATCGCCGAAATTAGACGCACAGTGCCAAACCTTTCAATTCATGATGTACGGGATATTACCCCAATCGCGCTCTGGTTGCGCGAAGACACGCGTCAGGAATCAGGCCGGAGCCCCTCTCGTGCGGGCGCCAAGTGGGTGTTTTACGCGATCTTCTACCTTGCCAGCCAACTGCCCGCAAGCGGCATCGATATCGTCGCCGCGAGTACGACGAACGGTCGTTACGAGGCCGCGTGAACGCAGTCGATCGCGAAATCTCGCGATTTGATCCGCTGGGCTGCGTTTGAAAGGCACCCCTTTAAATGGGTTAAACGGAATCAGATTTACCTTAGCCGGATGACCTTTCAGAAGACCAGCCAATTCATCGGCATGCTGCAAAGTGTCATTCACGCCGTCAAGCATCACGTATTCGAACGTAATGTGTCGGTTGCCAAAGGCATCAACATAGCGCCAACAGGCATCCAGCAACGATGCGATCGGATGCACCCGGTTGATTGGCACAAGCTGGTCGCGTAGTTCGTTGTTCGGCGCATGTAACGACACGGCCAACGACACATTGCATTCATGCGCGAGCTTGTCGATCTGTGGAACCAGTCCGGAAGTGCTTAGCGTGACACGGCGGCGCGATAATCCATAGGCCAGATCGTCGATCAGCAGTTTGAGTGCTGGCACGACCTCGCGATAGTTCGCCAGTGGCTCCCCCATCCCCATCAATACGACATTGGTCACGGCCGGATCGCCGTTTGCACGACGCGGTAGATCCCTGATCGCCATCCAAACCTGCGCAATGATTTCCGCACTGGTCAAATTACTGTTGAAGCCCTGCTTGGCTGTCGCACAAAACGCGCAGTCCAACGCACAGCCGACCTGCGACGAAATGCACAGTGTTCCGCGATCGGCTTCCGGAATAAACACGGTCTCGATCGCCTGACCACTCTTGGCGGTCAGCAACCACTTCACCGTACCGTCGGTGGAATCATAGCGATTGATGACGCCCGGCAGTTTCAGTGCCGACTCATTAACAAGCGTTTCTCTCAACGACTTGGAGAGATCTGTCATGTTGTTGACGTCCAGCTCCTGGCGCTGGTGCATCCACTGCATAAGTTGGCGCGCCCTGAACGGCTTTTGAGCATGCCCCGCAAACCACTGCTCGAGTGAGTCGCGAGGCATCCCCAATAAGTTCACTGCGTCATTCATCGATACACCCGAAAAAGACCGTTGCTAACCGCGGGTGCGCTCAGTGACGCCTTCCGGAAAGAAGAACTTCACCTCGACGGCCGCTGTTTCGGTCGCATCCGATCCATGCACGACGTTTTCTTCGATGCTTGCCGCAAAATCCGCACGGATTGTGCCCGCATCGGCATCCGCCGGATTGGTTGCGCCCATCAGATCACGATTGACCGCCACCGCATTTTCGCCACGCAGTGCCTGCACCATGACCGGACCAGACATCATGTAGCTAACGAGATCGTTGAAGAACGGACGTTCGCTATGCACCGCATAGAAGCCTTCTGCTTGTTCGCGACTCAATTGAATCATGCGTGCGGCGATGACTTCCAAGCCGGCTTTCTCAAATCGACCGTAGATTTCGCCGATCAGGTTTTTTTCGACGCCGTCCGGCTTGATGATCGATAACGTGGTTTCAATTGCCATGATTTAGATTCCTATAGGTAAAAATAATTGCACGCGACACTGGGCGGTCGCCTGATAAGGCCATTCAAAAATTGAAATTCGGCGGCATTCTAACGACCGCCGCTTCGGCTGACAACGCGGGTCGGCTACTCGCCTTCGGTAGCGACGTTAAAACTCTCTCCGCAACCGCACTCACCGGAGACGTTCGGATTGGCAAAGCGGAACATTTCGTTCAAACCGTCTTTGACAAAATCCACTTCGGTGCCATCGATCAAAGGCAAGCTGTCGGGATCAACAATGACCTTCAAGCCATCCACTTGTTCAAATACGGCGTCGTTCGCTTCCACTTGCTCTGCATAGTCGATGACATAGGAAAATCCGTTGCACCCGGTTTTCTTCACACCGAGGCGCAAGCCGATACCACTACCCCGTTGGTCGATGTAGCTGCGTACGCGTTTAGCCGCAGATGTAGATAGAGAAATTGCCATTGCTATGTGTTTTCCTTGCCGTCCTGCCAGGCCAGCCGCCAGGCGTCTTCGGCGTTCAAAATCGACCCAAGGTCAGCTCGGGTAAGGCCCAAGGCTTGTCTTGAGGCTTCTGTATCCGGCAAGACACCACCACTGTCGGTTAGATATCTGGCGAGATATTCGGCCAAAGCCACGAGTGTCGGCGCACCAAGAACGTTATACGTTACAAGGATGGCGCCTTTGCCCTGCTTTTCAATGTGAAATTGTACCCCAGATCGCCGGTTTTGGGGCAAACCGGGTCGCATTTCGGCCAATGAGCTGTCCGCAACATGCCTCAGATCATCGAGAATCCGCAGCATTTCAGGCGAATACTTCACGCGCTGACTCGACCCAGTGGACCGGCAATCTGGCGAAGTCGTGTAACCACCCGCTCAAAGTGATCAGCAACGCGATGCACGTCATCTTCAGTGCTTTGACGACCCAATGAGAACCGCAATGAGGCACCTGCCGCTTGATCATCCAGGCCGATCGCGCGCAAGACAAATGAAGGCTCGGTGTTTTTCGAGTTGCAAGCCGAACCAGTCGCCAACGCGACCGGCAACATGGCTGCCACTAGCGCCTCCCCATCAACACCATCGACAGAAACATTGAGCAACCATGTAAGTCGATCTGATGGACTGCCATTTAATGACACACCGTCAATGCTTGTTAATCGCGTCCTGAGCAATTCGCCAAGTATCGACAACGTTTGATGATCCTGCGCCATGCGTTGCATCGCAATGTCAGCGGCAGCGCCAAATCCGACAATTTGATGGGTTGGCATCGTGCCGGGGCGCCGACCATTTTGCTGCCCGCCACCATACAACAAAGGCTCGATATTGACGCCCAAGCGGGGTGCCAAAAAAAGCGCACCGATGCCTTTGGGTCCGTAAATTTTATGCGCCGTTAACGACAATAGATCGATCGGCACTGCTTGCACGTCAATCGGCAACTTACCGAAGGCCTGCGCGGCATCCACATGGAATAGCGCCGGATGAGATGAGAGCAATTGCGCCATTGCCGCGATATCATTAATCGTGCCCAGTTCATTGTTGACCCACATGATCGACACCAGCGTCGTGTCCGGGCGCAATGCCGACTCGACTGCTGCCGGTGAAATCAGACCGTTCGGCTCCGGGTTCAACCACGTAACATCGAAACCCTCGCGCTCGAGGTAGCGAAACGCATCGACAACAGCCTTGTGTTCTGTCCGGGCCGTAATCAAGTGACGACCTTCGTCTTTCCGATAACGAGCTGCGCCGATAATCGCAAGGTTATCGGACTCCGTTGCACCAGACGTCCATACCAAATCAGCGGGCTTTGCGTTTAGTGACGCCGCCAACTGTTGTGTGGCCTTCGCAACCCGATCAGCGGCTGCCGCCCCGAACACATGCGTGGACGATGCATTGCCAAAATCACCATCCAACTCGAGACAGCTCGCCATCGCAGTTGTCACCGCCGCATCGACCGGCGTCGTCGCGGCGTAGTCCATATAGATCGGCTCAATGCTGGGTAAGCCAAACACGATTAACCACCATCTCCATTGCGCCATCGCGGAGATTCCAGCGCAGACAAAATGCCGCGAAGAATATTCACTTCATTTTTGTCGGGCTCGGCGCGCGCCATTAGTCGTCGCAACCGACGCATCAAATAACGTGGATTGTCCGGGTTAAGAAAGCCGCTACCGAGCGATAACCGTTCGATATGCGCGAACAAGTGCTCCATCTCATCGGCCGTTGCGGGCGGCGCATCAGCCGCTTGCCGCTCATGGGGCTCTGCTTGCGTAATAAATAGCTCGTAACCGATGACCTGCACCGCCATGGCCAAATTCAGGGAGCTGAATTCCGTCGTGGGAATACAAACCAATGCGCTACAAAGATCCATATCGCCATTACTCAAACCCGTCTTTTCCGGACCAAACACAATCGCCACGGTGCCTGTCGCTGCCCGCTGATGGACTTCTGCGGCGGCTTCACGAACGTCCAACTGTGGCCAGGCGATGCTGCGAGTGCGCGCGCTGGTGCCAATCACCCAATGACAATCAGCCACGGCCTCCGCCAAACTCGTGTGGACAGTCGTGTTATCGAGAATATCCGTCGCGCCCGACGCGCGCGCTACCGCCTGCCCGCTCGGGAAAATCTTCGGATTCACCAAAGCCAAATCGGTCAGCGCCATATTCTTCATCGCACGGGCTGCAGCGCCGATATTGCCCGGATGGGTGGTTCCCACCAACACGATTCGAATTGAGTTCACACGGTCTCCTGACTGGCTGTCCAGCATCTAAATTGCGTCAACGTGCTATTCTACCGCCCCGTTACGGTCAGGGGGTATCCCTAGGCCGAAAATCCCGATTCAGTTCATAAGGACATCCGCACCATGCACGCGCTGTTGAACGTTGCTATTTCCGCTGCCCGCAAAGGCGGCGACTCTCTTGTACGGTCGCAACGCCGTCTCCACGAGCTCAATATCGAAAGCAAAGGGCGCAACGACTTTGTCAGCGAAGCGGACCGACGGGCTGAAGAAAAAATCATTGATGAGATCCGCAAAAACTATCCGGAGCATGCCATTCTCGCCGAAGAATCCGGCGCATCGCCAGGCAAGGATGTCGAATGGATTATTGACCCACTTGATGGCACCAATAACTTTCTACACAGTTTTCCGGTTTACTGCGTCTCGGTCGCTGCGCGAATTGACGGCCGCTTGTCGCATGGCGTGATCTATGACCCAGTCAGCCAGGAAATGTTTACGGCCTCTCGCGGTGACGGCGCTCAACTGGATGGCCGAAAAATGCGGGTCAGCGGACGCCGTCAACTCAGCGAAGCGCTGGTCGGCACAGGTTTCCCCTATCGCGGTGATCAACAAGCCGGCGTCGATCACTACCTCGCGTTGTTGAAAGCCGTCTTGACCAAGAGCGCCGGTATTCGGCGCCCGGGCGCTGCCGCACTGGATCTTGCCTATGTAGCAGCCGGTCGGTTGGATGCGTTTTGGGAGTTTGGTTTAAAGCCCTGGGACGTCGCCGCCGGCGCACTGATCATTCGTGAGGCAGGCGGCATTATCAGTGGCATCGATGGTGGCGAAAACTATCTGGACAGCGGGCATGTCATGGCCGGCACACCGAAAGTGTTTGCAGCATTAGCTCGTTTGTTCGCCACCGACGCAAAAGCGGCAATCGATGCGTTAAGTGGCTTGCAGAAATAACGCCGCACAACCAAAGCACCGACCAATAAAAAGGCGCCGAACCCCAACAGGGTTCGGCGCCTTTTTTGATGGCTAACCGATCTAGCGGTTATGGCATTTCGTCAATTTCATCCGGGTCAGGCTCCGGCGGCATTAGATCTTTCGCCGTCACACCCAAACGTAAGGCGACCGCACTCGCGACATAAATGGACGAGTACGTACCGACGACAATGCCGACAATCAACGCAATCGAGAATGACCGCACCGACTCTCCGCCGAGGAACAACAACGCACCCAAAACGAGCAACGTCGTCAGGCCGGTAATGATCGTTCTTGCCAGCATCTGGTTGATCGAACGGTCAATCACTTCGGTGGATGTCTCACCGCGCGTCGACAGAAAGTTTTCGCGAATCCGATCGAAGACAACGACGGTATCGTTCAAAGAATAACCAACAACAGCCAACACAGCCGCGATCACAGATCCGTCCACCTGGAACTGGAATACGGCGAAAAAGCCGACCGTCACGATCACATCATGCATCAACGCCGCGACAGCGCCCGCCGAGAACTTCCATTGGAAGCGCAACATGATGTAAATGAAGATCATGATCAGCACGAAGATCATCGCAAGACTGCCCGCCTCGGCAACTTCACCACCAATCTGCGGGAAAACCACCGAAAAGCTGCGGTCCTGGACTTCGGAACCATCAGCCTGCAGCAAATCCAAAAGCTCCTGACGCAGCTCGGTGCCATCTGACCCTTCCCGCGGCGGGATGCGGATCATGACGTCTTGCTCAGTACCGAAGTAGAGCACTTGTGCATCAGCAAATCCGGCATCGGCTAACTGGCCGCGAACAACATCAACATCAACCGGCTGGGCGTAGCCTGCTTCGAACTCGACACCACCGGTGAACTCGATTCCGAAGTTGAGACCACGCGTCATGATGGCGGCGAACGAAGCGATGATCAGAATCGCTGACAGAATCGCCGCGCCACGCCGGCGCGCCATGAAACGAAAATGGGTTTCTTTTGATAATACGCGCATGACTATACCGCCAGCTTGTCGAGCTTACGCCCGCCGTAGATTAGATTAACGACCGCGCGTGTGCCGACAATCGCTGTGAACATTGATGTGAGAATACCGATCGACAAGGTCACCGAGAAACCTTTGACAGGCCCCGTACCAAACATAAACAACACCAGCGCCGCGATAAACGTCGTGACGTTCGCATCCGCAATCGACGAGAACGCTTTGTCGTAGCCTTCACTGATCGCCCCTTGAACGGAGTTACCCGCGCCGAGCTCCTCTCGTATTCGCTCGAAGATCAGCACGTTCGCATCCACGGCCATACCAACCGTCAAAACGATACCCGCAATACCCGGCAACGTCAGCGACGCTTGCAGCAGGGACAAGGCACCGACAATCAATATCAGGTTGGTCAACAGTGCGAGGTTCGCGATGAATCCGAACACGCGGTAATACATGATCATGAAAATGACGACGAGCAGGAAACCAATTTGAATCGCGAGGAAGCCCCGGTCGATATTGTCTTGTCCGCGACTTGGGCCAATTGTTTGCTCACCCACTTCAAACAACGGCGCAGCCAATGCGCCGGCTTTCAGCAACAATGCCAATACCCGGGCCTCATCAGACGTCAGGCCGGTAATATTGAACTGATTCGAAAAAACGCCCTGAATCGTTGCGCGGTTGATGACTTCATATTCTTCACGCGTTTCGTATTGGATCTCACCATCGCGCTCGACGGCCAAGGGCTTCGACGTGATGAACAACACCGCCATCGGTTTTTGCAGATTTTTCTGCGTTGTCTTCAGCATGTTCGCGCCGCCGATCGCATCCAACCGGATACTGACAGCAGGTTGGCCTTCAACGAAGCTGGCACTGGCATCGACGATCTGATCACCAGAGGCGATCACTTCACGTTTCAGAACGAGATCGCCACCTTCGCGGAATGGAAAGCTCTGTGACCCGGCGGCATTGCCGGTCAGATCCACCAAACGAAATTGCAGCGTCGCGGCCGCCCCCAGAATCTCTTTGGCTTCGTTGGGATCCTGGATACCGGGCAACTGCACGACGATACGTTTCAGTCCCTGACGTTGAATGACAGGTTCAGCCACGCCCAGCGCATCTACCCGATTACGTAACGTGGTGATGTTCTGTTCAATCGCAAAATTCTGACGCTCGAGAATTTGCAGCTCGGTCATGCGAACCCGAATTGAACGGTCATTCGTGCCACTCAATACCTGTAACGCATTGTCGACTGTCTTCACGGCAGCTCTTGCGGCTGAAAGATCATTTTCATCACGCACATCAATCGTGATCGTGTTGCCATTCAATCTGGCCCGCGACACTGAAATATTGCGTTTCAATTCAGCTTCAATTTCGGCGCGATAGATCTCCATCCGATCTTCAATCGCCTTGCCAAGGTCCACCTCATAAAGCAGATAGACGCCGCCTCTCAAATCAAGACCAAGACTCATCGGCTCGAGACCCAACGCACGCAACCAAGCCGGCTGCAATGGCGTCAGCGTCTTAGCGGGCGAAACTCGATCACCACGATTTGCTTTCAGATACTCGAACGCCGCGGACTGCATATCCCGTGTCTCGAAAGCATAAAAAAGCTTTCCATCACGGCTAAATTGATGCGTCGGTGCGAAGCCGGCTTCCGTCAACACCGTTGAATAGGTGCCGAGAGAAGCCTCGGACAATGTCGTGTTCTCCGCCGCACTGAGCTGCAACCCCGGCGCCGAGCCGTAGAAGTTAGGCATCGCGGTCAGCAAGCCAAAGACCACGACCGCGACAACCAGAAGATACTTCCAAATCGGATATTGATTCATCGATTTACTCTCAGGCCGCGTCGACGGTGCCCTTCGGCAGCACTGCTGTAATCGTTTGCCGCTGCACTTTCAGTACAACGCCTTCACCGAATTCCACGGTCACAAACTGTTCGCTGGTGTCACGGATCACGCCGATCAAACCACCCGCCGTCAGGATTTCATCGCCTGTCGCCACGCCAGCAACCAGTTCACGATGCTGCTTTTGCCGCTTTTGCTGAGGTCTGATCAACAAGAACCAGAATGCCGCGAACAACAGCCCCATCAACACAAACGAAGGTATCGGACTCTGTGCGCCAGCCGGCGCGCCCTGAGCCCAGGCACTACTAATCAAAAAATCCATGCAATTCCCCTTACCGCCAGCGCATCGCGCGCCGATATTTCTTGAGATGTTGGGTGACCGGGCGCTTTTTCAAGTCCGCGCGAGCCGATCGCGGCGCATTATGCCACAGATGCGCGTCCGCACTCGGCTGATCCGAGAAAATCAGCGGCAAACGTCGAAAACGCGTTGGCTTCGATCGCTGCCCGAATTCTGGCCATCAAGCGCTGGTAGTAACGAAGATTATGTATGGTGCACAAATGTGGCCCCAGCATCTCGTTACACTTGTCCAGATGGCGCAAGTAAGCGCGCGAGAAGTGCTCACACGTGTAGCAATCACAATCGGCATCCAACGGCGCCGTATCGCTTGTGAAACGCGCATTGCGAATCTTGATCGTACCTTCCGACGTGAACAGGTACCCGTTACGGCCATGACGTGTCGGCATCACGCAATCGAACATATCCACACCGCGAGCAACGGCCTGCACGATATCGGCTGGCGTGCCCACACCCATTAGATAGCGTGGCGCATCCGTTGGCATGATCGGACGCAGTCCGTCCAAAACCTGGATCCGCTCTTCCTCGCTCTCACCTACCGACAAGCCGCCAATGGCATAGCCGTCGAAGCCAATCTGCTGCAAACCTGCCAGCGATTCCGCTCTTAGGTCGTCGTACATTCCGCCCTGAACAATCGCGAACAACGCATCGCCACGATCCGGCTCTGCTGTTTTCAATCTATCGAATTCGTCACGGCTGCGCTGGGCCCAACGCAAAGACAAGCGCATCGAGTCAGCAGCCTGCGCAAGGGTTGCCGGATGCGGCGTGCATTCATCGAAAATCATCGTGATATCCGCGCCCAAATCATGCTGCACCTGCATCGAGCGCTCGGGGGTCAGCAATATGCGGTCTCCATTCACCGGAGATGCAAAGGTGACACCCTCCTCGGTCAACTTGCGTAGCGCCGCCAGACTGAACACCTGAAAGCCACCGGAATCCGTCAGTATTGGCCCTTTCCATTGCATGAAATCATGCAGGTCGCCATGCGCACGCACGACGTCAGTACCGGGCCTGAGCATCAAGTGAAACGTATTGCCCAATACAATCTCAGCACCAAGATCAGCGACCTCATGCGGCCGCACCGCTTTTACGGTGCCGTAGGTTCCCACCGGCATGAACGTCGGCGTTTGCACAGTCCCTCGCGCGAACGTCAGCTCGCCGCGTCGTGCACCATCACTCTGTTGATTAAGCTGAAACTTCAAGCTGACTCTCCTGGCCCGCCCGGCCAAAGCAGCATGGCATCGCCATAACTGTAAAAACGATAGGACGCTTCGATCGCATGTTGGTACGCCGCCATGATCCGGTCGCGGCCGGCGAATGCCCCGACCAACATCATCAGCGACGATGCCGGCAAATGAAAATTCGTGACTAACCCATCAACTACATTGAACTGGAATCCCGGTCGAATAAAGATATCGGTATCGCGTTCGCCCGACTCCAGTTGGCCACTCAACGCAGCGCTCTCAAGCGCACGTAACGACGTCGTACCAACGGCAATGACGCGACCCCCTGCGCGCTTAGTGGCCGTTACCGCGGCTACTAATGCGGGGCTGATCAACATGCGCTCTGAATGTAAGCGCCCCGCTGCCAACTGCTCGTCGGATAAAGGCTGAAATGTGCCGGCGGCCACATGCAGCGTCAAATACTGACGCTGGACTCCGACTGCATCCAGATTGGTAAGCAGAGGCTGATCAAAATGCAGACCAGCGGTCGGCGCCGCCACAGCGCCAGGGTGTTGCGCATAAACGGTCTGATAACGATCCTGATCCGAGAGTTCATCGTCACGATCAATATAGGGTGGCAACGGCACATGACCTGCAGCGTCCATTACGGACGACAATGGTTGCTCAAAAACCAGATCAAAAAACCGGCCTGTGCGGCCAGCAACCGTTACCTTGGTGACGGTCCTACCTTGCTGGTCAACGATAGAAAAATCAGCACCGGCCTTTAACGCCTTGCTGGCTTTGATTTGCGCCGTCGCATGGTGATCATCAGAGATACGTTCCAGCAAGATTTGCAGCTGCCCCCCGGTCGACTTCTGACCAAACAAGCGCGCTTTCAGAACTTTGGTGTCGTTAAACACCAGAAGATCGCCGTCACGCAGCAGCCCGGGAAGACCACTGAACACATGATCTTCGTTGACGCCGCTAGTCGCGACGTTCAATAGGCGGCTGGACGAGCGATCTCGCTCGGGATAGCGAGCGATCAACGCGTCGGGTAGCGAAAATTGGAAATCTGAAGGTTGCATGGGCGCGCAGTCTATCAGAGGGCAGCGCATTGACCGAAAAAAGGCCCGATACCTCGCCGGTATACGGGCCTTCGATGCTCGCGGGTACGCGAAGTCTAAGGAACGAGAGGTGCTTCTTTCTCGATGAAGTGAACTTCTGCTTCGCCGTCGCCAAACCACTCGAAGAGGCTCTCGCCGGCCTGGCCGACACGCTCGGGCACTGTGATGTTTAGCATCCGCTTGCGCTTCTTGCGCAACACTTCGACTTCAAGCGTTTCGCCGGTGGCATACGAGCGCAAGATTCGCATTGCATGACCGACATCTTTCGGCTCACGGTCACCAATGCGCTTAATCACATCCCCATCTTCGAATCCGAGATCGTCTTCGGCGGGCGCTCGCACAACCAACAAACCGTCATCGGTACCGAAATAGCTACCCAATTCGGCACTGAGCTCCACGAGTTCCATGCTGCTCCATGCAGATCCGGCACTCAGGAAATGGAATCGTTCCGGACCAGAACCCAACAGTTCGGCTTCATGAATCATCTCAACGAGCTCGCCTTCCCCGCCTTCGAATCGCTTCATATTGATGACCGTTGGGAACTCGCCCATAGCCATCGCAAACCTGTTCGAGCCCGTCGAGAATGATTGGTCGTTCAACACGACATCAACGGCTTTGGTTTGACCATCGCGAAGGACCGTAACTTGTACGGTATCACCCGACTTCTTTGTCTTGAGAACTCCGCCGATCTCGGCCGCGGCTGCTTGTGACTCGGTTTCTTTCAGCGATTGACCACCGATCGATACGAGCCGGTCACCGGCCAGCAAGCCCGCTTCGGCGGCGGCACTTCCCGGGGATATCGACATGATCTGGATGCCATTGCCATCAGGCTTCCCGTTGACGGCGCGCGATGACAGTGAGACGCCAAGACGCGGCCCCGTATTAGTCATTGCCTTGCCAAATGTCGACGTATAGACCTGCGGCGCCCGGCCGCTATTAAGCTCGGCAATCTCTCGTGCTGCCGCCTGTAGCCGCGCTTCCGCTTCCTGCAATCGCTGTTCGACCGAAGCCATGTCAGCGGCAGCCTGATTGTGCAGACGCTCGGCAACCTCCTTCTCCATCGCTAATTCCTTGGCGTTCTGCTGGGCATGCCCCGGGGCTGCAAGTGCCCAGGTACTTATCGCTGCAATCGCGAATACTCTTGCTAACATTTTAGTCTCCAATCCAATTCAACTTTCTTGCGCGGGCGACCCAGGCGCCCACCACTACAACCAAACCGTATCCGCCACGATATCTCCGCGACGAAGCGCCAACAACGAACTCATCAGGCCCACTCGCTCTCGTAATAACACCGCGGCAGCATCCGTCTTGCTCGCCGTAGCGGCGGTTAGCTGCCAATCAATGTTCGCAACGCGATCCTCCAATGCCGTAATCGTGCTGGCGGTGCCAACGCGGCGCACCCGCGCCTGATTTGGTATGCCGGCCAGCATGCGATCCAAATACGCCGACTGCGCCAACAACGTCTCAACTTCTTCATCGACAACCTCGTCAACAGGGTCTGTTGCCGCGACACTTTGAGGGCTTTGTTGATCCGCGGGTTGATAGATCACCAATGCCGCGATCAACGTCATGATCGATGCCGCTAACGCAACCGGCCATCGCCAAGTCGGCGCACTATGATGTCCGGCCGCCATCGACTCGAGTGCGGCCATCGTCTGCGCGGATGGCGAGACGACCGGCAACCCGCGCAAGCGACGTGCAATGCCATTGTCTTGATCTGAGACTATCTGCAATCTCATAGCGAACACCTCTTCACTGGTTCGGATGTAGCCGGCTTGTTAATTCCTGACGTCGGCTCCAATAAATCTCTAAGTTGTCGATGCGCGCGCGATAAACATGACTTTGAAAAACTCACCGTCTTATCCATCATCTCTGCGATCTCGGCATGCGCATAGCCTTCGACGTCGTAAAGCCAGACGACCGTGCGTGCCGTAGGCGATAATGCGCCCAACGCCGCACCCATATCGTTTTGCATTTCAATGGCCTGCCCCGGGCCCATCGCCGCACTCTCGATTTCCGGCTGTTCATCAATGGGAGATGACTTCTGTGCCCAGGCACTGCGCAGATGCATCAAGCAGCGGGAAACGGCAATTCGGCGAATCCATGTCGCCAACGACGCTTCAAACCGGAACTTTGGCAATGACTTCATAACCGTCATGAACGTCTCTTGCGTAAGATCGTCCGCCAGCGCCTCTGACTGACACAGGCGCAAAGCGAGCGTATAGACGGCCGGGGCGAATGACTCAAACACCTCCGTCAGCGCGGCCGAGTCGCCTCGTTGGGCTCGGCGTACGGTCATTTCATCGATCTGTAGTCCAGCAAAATTGCTCATGGTTTCTTAGATGCGGTAAGTTCGAGAAAGGTCGCAGCAATCGTAAAAAAAATATTTCTACTGAAATGTGGCTCAGGGGCTTCCATCACGTCACGATTTCGCTAGAATTAGCGCTCGCATGACACTGCACTATGCCAGAGTGGTGGAATTGGTAGACACGAGGGATTCAAAATCCCTTGCTAGCAATAGCGTGTCGGTTCGAGTCCGACCTCTGGTACCACCGCAGTGCTGGCGTGACCGTCGTCGCGTCGTTACAGCATGGCCGACCGGCCAGCCGGGTGATTTTATGAAGTTTTGCGCTGAATGCGGCCACGAAGTGGTTCGCGAGATTCCTGATGGCGATACGCACAAGCGCCATGTTTGCCCCCAGTGCAAGACGATTCACTACCAAAACCCGAAGATCGTTGTCGGTTGTGTACCGGAAAGGGATGGCAAGATTCTGCTGTGTAAGCGCGCAATTGAACCGAGGGTCGGTTATTGGACAGTGCCCGCCGGATTCATGGAGCTGTTCGAGACGATGGCTGACGGCGCTGCGCGCGAAACCATCGAAGAGGCGGAAGCCACTGTTGAAATCGGCCATTTGTTTGCGGCTGTAGATGTCCCGCATGCCGGCCAGGTACATGTGTTCTACACCGCCAAACTCGTCTCTGACTTCTCACCGGGAATGGAAAGCCTGGACGTCGCGATGTTCGCGCCGGAGGACATTCCCTGGGACGAAATCGCGTTCCCGAGCGGGACATTCGCGCTGCGCAAGTATATTGAAGACAACGGCCAGAATAATGGCGTGCACTCCCATACCGCCGAACGCCGCCGTTATTGATGATTCAGCATCGGTTTCACGGTAATATTTGGGCTTAAGTAATGAACAGGACTGATCGCTAATGACTTTTGTCGTCACCCAATCGTGCGTTAAATGCAAATACACCGACTGCGTAGAAGTATGCCCGGTCGATTGTTTCCATGAGGGACCTAATTTCCTCGTCATCGACCCCGATGAATGTATCGATTGCACACTGTGTGAGCCGGAATGTCCGGTCGAAGCGATCTACTCCGAAGACGAGCTCCCGGATGATCAGGAACACTTCCTCGAACTCAATGCAGAGCTAGCCGCCGATTGGCCTGTCATCACGGAGGCAAAAGAACCGCCAGCGGATGCCGACGATTGGAAAGACAAGGAAGACAAAGAGTCTTTGATCGAGCGGTAGCGCACTCGCCCCCCTGCCCGGCTGTAAAACCGGTAGCTGACCGAAAGTTTAGCTTGGACACAAAGGCCGCTGCATACTTGCAGCGACCCTGTGCGTCCGCTGATTCACCGTCAGGCGCTAGCTTTCATCATGTCATGCACGGCATTCGCCGTTAGCAGATGCCCGCCGACACCCCAATCACCCTGTTCGAACTCATTGATACGAACCCAGGTGACGCTGCGTAGCGCTTCACCTTCAAGTTCAACCATTGTCTCCGTGACTTTGTTGATGATTTCGGCTTTTTGATCCGCTGTGAAAACGTCTTTGACGACATCGATAGTAACTAGTGGCATTTGATTTCTCCTGGTTGTTCAAGACCGCCTTATTGGCGACAGGAAGAAGCTTAAGCAAATGCTCGATTCGGCTAAACTGGCTAAAGCATAGTAATCCACTACGCAATGCGTAGCTGGTATGCAGGTCTACTCCGGCCTTTCTCGACTATTGGGACGCGCCAATAAACCGTTCAGGGCGAACCTCCGCATACCGGGATTGCGGAAACCACTCGGCAGCGGTTTTCATCAAATAACCCGCACCCGAGATTTTGACCTGCTCGCATTGGGTCGCCGCGGAGATAGACATGTCACCCATCCAAACTTCGGCTAAAGCGGGCAAAGACGTGAAGATGTAAAGGTCTACCTCCTTGCCGGGGTCGTCCGTACAAAGGTCGACGACACCATTGTTCGCAATAAGCCACCAACGCTTGTGACTCGCAAGCTCTGAGAACGTCACGCTCAATACGGTCTCGCCATCGGGTAACTCAGCGGTTTTTAGTGAGCGATGGAAGTCCCACATAAACGTGCCAACGTCGAGATCTTCCTCATTCAGGCGCCGTCTTGCCCACCGCAGACCCCATTTCGACATGTAGTCAACCAGCGGGCCGAGTTCTCGTCCGCAGGTCGTCAATCGGTAGGCCTTTGCCTTTTCGCCAGCAACCGCCTTCTTGATGATCAGACCGTCGAGTTCCATCTGTTTGAGCCGCTTGCTAAGCACTGTCGGAGAAATTCGCGGCATCGCACGCTGAAACTCATTGTAACGACTCGCGCCCAGTAGGAGCTCTCGCATCAACAATAGCGTCCATTTATCGCCAATCATATCCGCCGCTTTCACAGCAGGACAAAGACTGCCGCTTTGGTTGGGGGAATTCGTTTGACCCTCTATCTCTAGAACTGACATGTAACACCCGCCTATCAACAAACAAAGCAGAACCCCTAGGATTCGCGCCATTTATTGTATGGGGTCGCCCCGAAATCGCAACTTGGCTTGCACGGCAATGAAGACCTAACGTGCTCCCTTAGCCGCCAGCGGGCCGCCTCCGACTGGCTTAATGGGCTGTTAGTCGTTGCCAGAAAAACAGATCTTCGCGAGCGCAAAGTGGGCTAATCCACCGACTATTAGATGCGTTCAAACAAGACTGTTCGATACCGGTCTGCCTGACGACGATACCGGTCGATCTGAACCCAGCCGGGTTCGGTCAGAAACTAGCGCGCGTTGCTGGCCGCAATTCTCGTCGCCAATTCTTTAGCCGGTACATAGCCGGATATCAGATCACCATTCGGCAGCACGATAGCGGGCGTTCCGCCAAGGCCAACCGATAGACCCACTTCAAACTGGCGAGCAATCGCTGACGCGTCGCAATCTGCAGCCGGCAGAGATTTTTCGTTCTTAGCATCCGTCAGCGCCGCGCGGCGGTTATCGGAGCACCAGACTTCCTCGGCTTTTTCCCACGAACGTGTGTTCGGCCCACTGCGCGGATACAACAGATAACGCACGGCAATACCTTCTTCATTGTAGGCCGCGATCTCACGATGCAACTTACGACAGAACGTACAATCGATATCGGTAAATACGGTGACGGTATGGGCCGCATCATCGGGGCCGAAGACGATTGAACCCGCATCCGCTGACTGATCCATCAGGTCCTTACGGCCGGCAGCCATACTTTCCTGAGTCAGATTGCGATCTTCGTCCAGATCAATCAACTCGCCTTGTAGCAAATATCGACCGTCATCGGTGAGATAAGCGACCATCGCACCCTGGCGAATCTCAAGCAGCCCTTCCACCGGACCCGGATTAATGGATTCCGGTTTCAGACGCGGAAACTTCTCGGTCACGATCTTACGAACCGCATCGAGATCTGCGTCAGCTTTCGACTGGGCAGACACGTCTACCGCCGAAAAAGAGATCAACAAGACGCACAAAAGGATTTTAGAAACAACATTCACGATGTAGGCTCCAGAGTATTCAAGCACATGATTTATTAAGGAATGATCCCACGTGCCCGCAAGCGGAGCAAGCGCAGCAAAGATCGTCATTCCTCAAGACAAGACCGGTGGAACACCGTAAAAGTTTCAGGATCAGCTGAAAAAATTAGCCGCGCGGGTGATGTTGCTCGTGCAGGTCTTTCATCCGCTCGCGTGCGACGTGCGTATAAATCTGCGTCGTCGATAAGTCGCTGTGACCCAGCAACATCTGCACAACACGCAAATCAGCGCCATGGTTTAGCAAATGGGTCGCAAACGCGTGTCGCAAGCTATGTGGAGATAGACCATCCTGAATATTAGCCTTTTGGGCATATCGTTTGATGATGTGCCAAAACGCCTGGCGCGTCATACGGTCGCCGCGGCGCGTCGGGAAGAGATATTCTGTTTGCCGTTCGAGCAGGATTTCCAAACGCGGGCCGGCAATAAAGTCTCGTAACCAACGTTGTGATTCTTCTCCAAGGGGGATGAGCCGTTCGCGGTCGCCTTTGCCGACAATCCGTAATACGCCCTGATTCAGATTGACTTGGGACTGCTTCAAACTGATCAGCTCAGTCACACGCAGACCGGTTGCGTAGAGCAACTCGAGCATTGCACGATCCCGATGACCCAGCGGATCGGCTACGTTCGGTGCAGCCAGCAACGCTTCAACTTCATCTTCGGTCAACGTCTTCGGCAACGACCGCCCTATTCTTGGCATCGCAATATCAACCGTGGGATCGTCTTCGCGACGGTTCTCATTGTTGAGATAACGGAAGAACCGTCGAAAACTGGACAACTGGCGTGCAGTCGAACGAGGCTTCGCGCCTTCATCGACCCGCCAGGCAATAAAGTCCAGCAAATCGGATTTCGCCGCCACATCGATTTCCACATTGCGCTTGGAAAGCCAGCGCGCAAGCGACATCAAGTCTGCCCTGTAGGCGCCCAATGTATTCTTCGACAAGCCCCGCTCTGCCCAAATGGCATCAAGGAACTGATCAATGATCAATTCAGCACCGGACAAATCGCCGGAAGTTTTACTGTTGTCGTTTGTTGCCATTAATGCCATCTGTATACTACTGAGCCTGAAGGACAGCCATGCTCGATTCGTGAGCCACAGCGCCAATCCATCTGATGTTGTCACCACGTCATTGCGTGACTATTAAATTCGGCCAATGAGCTTCCCCACGGCACGAGGCGAAGTATTTCATTATGTATCGAGGGATTGCCGTGAACGCGTTCACAGAACGTTGCAGGCGTTAACATAAGGTGACGCAGTTCACACTAAGACCTGTGAACTGACGCAAAAATCACAGAGGTTTTTCGTTGATCAAGATTGCAGGCCATGTCAGTCACGCGTTTTTCGGGCTTTGGTTCCTCATCGTTTTCAGTGTTTGCGCATTTTTCTGCTTGCTTGCGGCGCTGTTGGTCCCTGGACTTGCGCGTCGCCAGGCCATTGTAAGCGCGCTCACGCAGGTTATTTTCAAGCTAACCGGCACCGGGCCGGACATTGACGGGTTGTCACTGCTGCCAGACGGACCCTGCGTCATCGTCGCTAATCACGCGAGCTATCTTGACGGCATCGTCATGACCGCGGTGCTACCGCCGCGTTTCAGTTTTCTGATCAAAGCCGAGATGAACAACATTCCATTGGCAGGATTCGTCCTGCGGCGAATAGACTCATTCTTTGTGGACCGTTCACATTCGGCCAAGAGCGCAACGTCTGCACGCCAGATCATTCGAGCCGCCAAAGCAGGTCGTGCATTAGGCGTTTTTCCGGAAGGCACGTTCACCGACGAACCTGGCCTGAGACGATTCCAAAAAGGCGCCTTCGCCGTGGCGCGCGCTGGTCGTATGCCGATCGTTCCAGTGGTTATCGAAGGCACGCGGCACATTTTGCCCGCCAGTAGTTGGTGGCCGAGATATGGACGAATTACGGTGACGCTGCTGCCCGCCATTGACGCCGAGCAAGTGAAATCAACCGATATGGAAGCACTACGGGATAACGTTCGCGAGACCATCGCAGAACAACTGGCTGAACCAGATCTTCTGCAATCCGACGATCACGCGTCGATTGACTGATAGGTCGGCGACCACAACTGGCCGAGGCGGATACGCGCAGGGCATGCGAGCAACCGCATGCAAGGAGGATGAGTCCAAAACGACGAGGCTCCGGGCACGAAAACCCGGACCTGATGCGCGAGTGCTAGCTGTTGTTAGACGCTACCGGTGCGTTCATTTTCAGACGATCGTTGACGAAACCAATCCAGGCTTTTGCGTTGGCGCGTTCCTCAGCGTTACCAACCCCTTCAACGGCCTCGAAAGCTCGCAACGACTGGCGGAACTGGCCTAGCTCTGAATAAGCCGTGCCAATCAACAGATGCGCCTCGCCTTTCTTCGCGTAGCCCTGCTCTAACGCGACATTGGCGAATTTGATGACGTTCTCCCAATCGGTCAGCTCATTATAGATTTTCGCCTGATCGATCGCATAGGTAGGATCACCCGTCATCTTGCCGAGCTCGGTCATGATATTCAGTGCACGCGGATAATCCTGTGCGGCCGTCCACGCTGATTGCAGAAGTTCCAGATTCTTTTTAGTCCTTTCGATTCGACCCTTAGCCAACTCGGCTGACAGAATTTCGCCAGCGGTGTAAGGAATCTCCAGGAACATATTCAAACGAACAAGATTGAGTAGTTTGTCCTCTTCTTCGACCAAACCTTTTCGATAAGCCACCATCAATGTAGACAGTGCCGGTTGGTCTTGTTCAAGCTGCAAGTGCGCGCCGTAGAGCGTATCCCAATAAGACTCTTTATCCGGCCAGTATTGGATCATCTTTTGTAAAAGCGGAACGGCTTTGGCGACTTGCTTGAGCTCGAAATAAATCGCCAACTCCAACTGATACCATGGCTCCTGAGGCTTATCCGACAATGAAATCGCTTTTTTCACATACGGGAGTGCGCTCTTGTAGTCCTCAAGCTGTGCGAAGCTAGAACCAATCAACATGTAAGCGTCGCCTTCCGGCTCTGCTTCATACTTAAACCACTCTCTCGCCGTCGAAATCGCTTTACGGAATTGCTCCTGCGACATGTACAAACTCGCCAGCGAATAAAGCATGCCTTGCTGCGAATCGGGCGTGAGCGCGTTTTCCGCAATCGATTTTTCAAAATACTCGATCGCTTTGGTCAGCTCGTTTTGGTTAGCATGAATAAAACCGATGGTCTGAAAAATCAGTGCCTTTTCGTAGCCATTCAATCGGGTATTGGCCATGAGTGCCTTCGATTTCTCCATCGCCTCGGCATTCTGGTTCTCTCCCATCAATTCATGTATCGCACCCAAGCGTTTATAGGCATTTTCTGACATAGTTTGTTGGTTGCCAGTCTCGCGTTCGAGCACCACGCGATCATCGCGCAACTCATCCTGAGCAAACGCTGTCGTTGAAAACACTGCCGTTGCTATCGCAACAGATACCATCATGAACTTCTTAATCATCTGCATAGGTCTCCGAGAAAACTCAGAAATTAAAATCAATCTTTGTTGCCGCCCGTCTTGCCACAGCAGTGCCGTCTACGACCCGAGGTTTGAATTTCCATTTATAGAGGGCTTGACGTGCCGCACGGTCAAAGATACGACGTGGTTGCGATTCTAGAACCGAGACATCGGAAACGGTGCCATCAGGCTCGATCGTGAACTCCAATCGCACCCAACCTTCGATGCCTTCCAATGCCGCTTCACGCGGATACTGGGGCTGAATCCGTACAATCGGGATGACATCGCCTTCTTGCGCATTACCGCCCCCACCAAAACCGCCCAAGTAAGGGCCGTTGCCGGTAGAGATCGGCACAGATACCACCGGCGCCATGATTTCCGGCATATCGGGTGGCGGCTTGTCATTGTTGTTAATGGTCAGCTTCGGTGGTGGTGGCGGCTCTTTGGGCTTCTCCGGAGGCGGCGGCTTGCGTCGATCTTTGACGTTTTCGATCTGATCTTGTTTGACCCGCACGAAGTCCAAATTAACGCGATCCTTATCGCGGTCGCCAATGTCAGGCTCACCGGCGATGAGCGTGTGCATAAGCAAGAACAAGCCCAGCGCAACAATGATGCCGATTGTGACAGATCCCAGATATCGCATTGTGATCTCCTATGAGCCTTCTGGCGTTGCCGCCACCGCTATGTCTATGACACCGCCCAAGCGAATTTGATCCATGATATCGATCACGACGCCCGTTGGTGCCCCTTCATCAGCAATAATAACCGCCGAACTCTCGGGGTTTTCTGCTGTGGCTTCTTCGACGCGCTGGCGAACCAGCGTCAGCTCGATCTGGCGCTTGTTGAACCAGATTTCGCCCTGCTCGGTGACGCCGATCAGGATGTTGCTGCGCGCACGCACCGAGGCTGTTTCAGCTTCAGGACGTGTCGGGTCAATGCCGGTCTCTTTGACAAATGACGTCGTCACAATGAAGAAAATCAGCATGATGAAAACGATATCAAGCATCGGAGTGATGTTGATTTCGGTTTCTTCTTCCGCTTCAGAATGTCTTCTACCCATCGTAATCCCCGCCTATCTCGCCAACGCAGCAAGAGAGACTTTTTGCGCCCCTGCAACCCGTGCCTGATCCACCACACGAACGAGGATGCCAGCATCCGCTTCGCGATCCGCAGCGACCACGACGGCCGTATCGGGCTTCAATGCCAATGCACTTTCGATGTTCGCCCGAACCGCGCGAATATCCGTCACCCGATTCTTGATCGTAATAGTGCCGGTCTTGTCGATCTTGATGGCCACCACCTCCGAGACTTCTACATCTTTCGGCGGCTCATTCGACGGTCGCGACAAATCAACCCCGCTTTCTTTCACGAAAGAGGTCGTAACAATGAAGAAAATCAACAGGATGAAGACGACATCTAACATCGGTGTGATGTTGATCTCCGCGTCTTCTTCGTTCTTAGCTTTACGTCTACGCATATTGGTATAGCCGGATCAGTGATGAACCAGCATATCCTCCAGTGATTCGACCTCGCGACCAGCGCGCCGCTCGAGCAGTACCGAGACATAAAGTCCGGACAATGCCGCAACGAGACCCGCCATGGTCGGAATGGTGGCTTTCGAAACGCCGCCCGCCATCAAACGCGCATTGCCTGTACCGTGAAACGCCATGATCTCGAAAACCTCGATCATGCCGTAAACGGTGCCGAACAAGCCCAGCAACGGCAGCAGCGCCATAATGGTCTTGATGATCGGCATAAACTGGCGTGATTCGATGGAGACTTCCGAGATCAACATGTCGCGGATGCGATGCGCATCCCACGATGTAGTGTCTCTCCTGCCGTCCCATTCAGACACGACATCCTGCTTGCGCTTGGGCATCACCGTCTTGAAGAACCAAAAACGCTCAATAATGAACGTCCACATGACCGTGGTCGCGAACAAGATAAAGTAGAGCACCGGGCCGCCTGTCTCGAAGAACGAGCGCAAGGCGATCCCGATAGAGTCGAGATAATACATCCCGCGCCGCCCTTAACCTTTCTCTGAATGCCGGGCGATAATGCCGGCACTCTGCTCTTCCAACACCTCAACCAACGACCGGCTCCAACCGGCGACGATCGTGTGCAAGAACACCAGCGGAATCGCTACGACCAGTCCCAGCATTGTGGTGACCAGCGCTTCAGAGATACCACCAGCCATCAACTTGGGATCACCGGTACCAAACAACGTGATTGCCTGGAAAGTGTTGATCATACCTACCACGGTACCGAGCAGACCCAGCAACGGTGCAACGGCCGCGAATACCTTGATGATCGACTGACCTTTCTCGAGCGGCGGCACTTCGCGAAGAATGGCCTCATCGAGCTTGAGCTCCAGCGTCTCGGTATCGACATCACTGTTCTCGTTGTAAACGCCAACGATGCGACCCAACGGATTGTTGCCCGCGGTAGCGCCGGATTTAAGCTGTTTCTTGATTTTGCCACCGATGCCAGACAGCACCAGGATGCGCCATGCAGCAATCAAAATACCGATGATACCGATCGCAATGATCACGAGACCCACAGGGCCGCCTTGATTGATCCGGTCGCCAAAGGTCGCTTTCTTGGTTTCTAGCTTCAACAACTCGCCCCGGCTGGGATCGATCGCATACGGCGCGATTTGGCCGGGTGCGTTGTTAAAGAATGACGTTGCAGATCCTGTGAACCGGCTAGCGGGCTGAGGATCCAATAGCGACAAACTGTTGTCGTCATTCAAAAACAGGAAGCCATCCGAGGTTGAGGCATTGAACAAACCGACGCGAATCACTTCTGCGTTGGTCGCGACACCGCCCGAATCATTGACTTGCGTATTGAAACGAACGACTTCGCTCGAACCCGCCATCTCTTCGATCAAGAGACCTTGCAATTGACGCAGCTCTTCAATCGACGGCAATTTCTTCGCTTGGCCAAGCTCGGTCGCAATATCACCACGACTTGGGTTTTGGATCGTCAGAAGCGAGGAATCGACCATACCTTTGGCTTCACCAGCGGCCTGACGAACGACGCCAAACAGCTCACCAATGTCACCCAATCGAATCCGTAACGTTTCTTGCAGTTCCGTCAGTGCCAGCTCGTTTTGATCGAAAGCGTTCTTGAGCTCTTCACTGCGACGCTCCGCTGCCGCCAATGACGCACGTGCACTGTCGAGCAATGCCTGCTGTTGGTTGCGCTTCGCCAGGAACTCTTGTTCACGCTGGCGATTTTCAGCCGAGATCTCACGGCCTTCCTTACGCACTTCTTGCAGAAGCTCTTGCATGCTGCTTTGCGCCTGAGCGGACGGCAATGTCACCGCGACCGCTAGAACCGCAGCAGAACCGACTGCTGCACGACGTACCCATGACATGGCAATGTCCTTTGTATTCGCTAATTTCATTGTGCTGCTCCTGCGCCAGGAACTGGCAGAACCAAGAGCTGTGGCGGGGCTTGCTTGTTCGCAAGCGCCAGGCCGTCGGAGACCGCGCGACGGTAATCGGCATCAACGACTTCCCATTGACGCGTTTGCTTGTTCCAGAGCCCGGTGATGGACTGATCGGCGTTCTGATAAGCCAGCACCACGCGGCCAACACGCAGGAATTCCACTTGCGTGTCCACGCCATCAATATTGACCGTACCCTCGTACGCCTCGATCGTGCGACCGAAGCCCGCTTCAATCTTGTAGGCCTCCATGATTTGACGATACTTCTCGGAAACCGTCAGATCGGAGTCAGTCATGTTCTCTTCGAGGTTCGCGACGCGACCTTCACGTTCTTTCGTTTGAAACGGCATGTCGAGACCGACAAATGTTTTCAGGTCAGCGATCATGTCCAGCATCAGCGGCACAATGCCTTTTTCGGTATTACCGAAGTCTTCCAACTGCTGCTGAATGTTCTGTACTTCCGAATTCTGGTCATCCACGACGGCTTGCAAGTTAGCGTTGTAAACGCGCACACGATCAAGCTGCTGCAATGTGATCCGGTACTCGCCGAGCAGCTCTGAGGTCTGCTGGGCATAACGAGTCACCCGTTCTTGCGATTTCTTCGAATTTTGGTCAAAGCCACCTTGCTCGGTGATGACACGCTTGACGGCTTGCTGCGCGACCGCAGTATTAGCACCCGTCAGCGCCAGAACGCTGAAGCCGGCAATCGCGCACAAAACGCGTAACCGACTACCTTTTGAATAGTACAGCGACATGGAATATTCCCTGGTTATCATTAAATAAGATGGACTACAGGCGCGATGGCGCTGCAAAGCCCTTGATTTCTAAAGTGCTCCCCGCACTTCTCCCCGAATACACGCCAAGTCTACCACGTTGAAATGTGGCGCTAGACTTAACGTTAAGCGTGAAGAAACTAGCAGAATCACGTGGGAAAAAAAAGTCACCATAATCATCGCCAGTTAATGCAAGAACAGTGCATCGAGACGCCGCTTGGTACAGAATATGCGCCGCTTCCGGTGTTTTCACTCAAAAGGTATCCGTATGACTCATGATCCCATCGTCATTGTTAGCGCGAAACGCACGCCGATTGGCGCGTTTCAGGGCTGTTTTTCGGCCACCAATGCCATTCATTTATCGGGAACCGCGAGTATTGCCGCACTTTCCGATGCAGGCCTCGATGGTGCCGACATTTCAGAAGTTGTGATGGGCTGCGTGCTGCCGGCCGGTCTTGGCCAAGCACCTGCTCGACAAGCCGCGCTCGCCGCGGGTCTCCCGGAAGGCAAAGGCGCAACCACGATAAATAAGGTCTGCGGCTCCGGCATGAAGGCTGTCATGATGGCTCATGACCTCGTTGCCGCGGGCAGCGCCGATATTGTTTTAGCGGGCGGCATGGAATCGATGACGAATGCACCCTATCTAATGCCAAAGGCGCGTGCGGGTTATCGGATGGGGCATCAGCAAATCCTCGACCATATGTTCTACGACGGTCTGCAAAACCCATACGACGACAACATGATGGGCGTGTTCGCCGAGCGGACCAGCGCCCATTACAACTTTTCACGAGAAGCACAGGATGCATTCGCCGTCGCTTCGGTAACCCGAGCCAAAAAAGCGATAAAGGACGGCGCTTTCGCCAATGAGCTCACGGCTGTCACCGTCAAAAATCGTCGTGCTGAGACGATCGTCGATGAAGATGAAGAACCATCGCGCGCGAATCTCGAAAAAATCCCCACATTGCGACCGGCGTTTGCCAAAGACGGTACGGTCACCGCCGCAAGCAGCTCATCGATTTCCGATGGAGCGGCCAGCCTAATTGTGATGCGGCAGAGCGATGCCACCGCACGCGGTTTATCGCCTATCGCAACCATTGTCGGGCATAGCGGCTTTGCGCATGCGCCCGAGTGGTTTACCACAGCGCCGGTATTCGCGATGAAAGCGCTTCAGGAAAAGCTGGGATGGAGCGTTGATGATGTTGATCTTTACGAGATCAACGAGGCATTCGCCTGCGTCACGATGGCTGCTATGCAGGAGCTCAACATCGATCACGAAAAAGTGAACGTGAATGGCGGTGCCTGCGCATTAGGGCATCCAATCGGTGCATCCGGCGCACGCATCCTCGTGACATTGTTGCATGCGCTCAAGAACCGCGGGTTAAAACGCGGCGTCGCCTCATTATGTATTGGCGGCGGAGAAGCCGTAGCCATTGCCGTCGAAGCCCACGCATAAACCAACGCCGACAGACTCAAACCCCGGAGCAGACTCACTATGAAACTTTCGAATGCAAAAGCCATCGTCACCGGCGGTGCCTCAGGTCTTGGACTGGCCACGGCCCAACATATCGTCAACGCAGGCGGTCAGGCAGTCTTACTGGACATCAACGACGAAGCCGGCGAAGCAGCCGCGAAATCGCTGGGGGGCAATACCCTATATGTGCGCACTGACGTCAGTAACGAAACCGATGTCCAGGCGGCGGTCAAACAAGCTACCGAACAAATGGGCAGCCTCAACTTTGCCATTAGCTGTGCCGGCATTGTCGCGCCAGGGCGTGTGTTGGGACGCGAGGGCCCGATGGCCAGCGACTACTTCGCGCGCACCATCATGGTCAATTTGGTTGGCTCTTTTAACATCGCCAAAGAAGCCGCTAATGTGATGCAGACAAATGATGCCGATGACGGCGGTGAACGGGGTGTGATCGTCAATACGGCCTCAGTGGCTGCATTTGAAGGCCAAATTGGGCAGGCAGGCTACTCGGCGTCGAAAAGTGGCGTTGTGGGGATGACACTGCCGATGGCGCGCGAACTTGCCCGGTTTGGCATACGCGTGATGACCATTGCGCCCGGCATTTTCATGACCCCGATGATGGCGAGTTTGCCGGAAGAATCGCAGCAGTCGCTAGCGGCTCAGATTCCGTTCCCGCCGCGTCTCGGCACACCGGAAGAGTATGCAGACCTCGCCGCTTACATCTTCACAAACACGATGCTGAATGGCGAAACCATTCGATTGGATGGCGGTATTCGCATGCAACCAAAGTAGTCGCATGCCAGGCCGGACTACATACCGTTGTAGTTCGGCCCGCCCCCGCCTTCCGGCACCGTCCATACAATGTTTTGACCCGGGTCTTTGATATCGCAAGTCTTACAATGTACGCAATTCTGGGCGTTGATCTGAAAACGCGTTTCGCCGTTCTCCTCAACGAATTCGTATACCCCCGCCGGACAATAACGCTGCGACGGCCCCGCAAATTTCGCCAGGTGATGTGACACCGGCACTGATGCATCTTTCAGCTTCAAATGCACGGGCTGATCTTCTTCGTGATTGGTGCTCGACAAAAAGACCGAAGACAGCTTATCGAAACTGATCTTTCCGTCCGGTTTCGGATAATCGATTTTCTCGCACTGATCGGCCGGCAACAATGCCTCATGATCTGGCTCTCGATTTCTGAGCGTGAACGGCATACGCCCCCTAAAAATATTCTGATCCAGAAAAATAAATGCGGAGCCCAACAAGCGACCGAACTTATGCTGTGCCGGGCCGAAATTGCGCGCGCGTTTCAATTCTTCGGTTACCCAGGAATTGGCGACTGCATCGCTAAACGCGGTCAATTCTGCAGCTGCTGCATTGCCGGCCTTCCATGCATCATAGACAGCGTCAGCCGCCAGCATGCCGGTTTTGATCGCGGTGTGGGAGCCTTTGATCTTGGCGCCGTTCAGATAGCCTGCATCACAGCCCACTAACATGCCACCGGGAAACGTCACTTTGGGTAACGATTGTAAGCCGCCCTTATTGACCGCCCGCGCGCCATAAGAAATACGCTCGCCGCCATCGAGATATTGACGAATTTTCGGATGTTGCTTCCATCGCTGGAATTCATCGAAAGGACTTAAGTGCGGGTTCTTGTAATCCAGCGCAATAATCAGACCGGCGAACACTTGATTGTTGGCCGCATGATAAAGAAAGCCACCGCCTTCGGTGTCTGATGCCAGAGGCCAACCCAATGTATGTACGACAAGCCCTTCCTGATGCTTTTCGGGATCGATTTGCCAGACCTCTTTGAGGCCGATGCCGTAGTGCTGCGGGTCTGCGTCGGCGCGCAGATCAAATTTTTCCATCAGCGATTGGCCGAGGCTACCCCGGCAACCTTCGGCGAAGATGGTTTGCTGGCCAAGCAACTCATAGCCAGCCTCATGGGATGGTTTGGGCTGACCGTCTTTGCCAATACCCATGTCGCCAGTCGCAACGCCTTTGACGCGGCCCTCGCCATCATAAAGCACTTCTGACGCCGCGAAGCCCGGGAACAAATTGACGCCGAGTGCCTCGGCTTGCTCAGACAGCCAATGGCAAAGTTTGCCGAGGCTGATGATGTAGTTGCCATCATTGTGCATGGTGTGAGGCACGAATGGTCCGGGCACTCGCGTGCCTTTTTCATCGCTGGTTAAGTAATAAATGTCGTCGCCGGTGACGCTCGTTTCAACCGGCGCGCCGCGTTCTTTCCAGTCCGGGAATAACTCGTCCAGTGCTTTCGGCTCGAACACATTGCCTGACAAGATATGAGCGCCGAACTCCGACCCTTTTTCGACGACCACAATGGAAATTTCGTCACCGGCGTCATTGGCTTTGCGCTGAAGTTGACAGGCAGCCGCGAGACCTGCCGGCCCCCCACCAACAATGACAACATCAAATTCCATCGATTCGCGCTCATTACTCATGCAAATTCCCTAAAATTGGTCTCAGCCGCAGAATATTATCACCGGGACGTCTTTTTTGCACCGCAACATAAAAAGGCGAATTCACCCACTGACAAAAGAACCATTCGGACAGTACAATCTGAGCGTCATTTATCAGTGCTGGAAAACTGTGGCTGATCTACACACCAATGAAAACGCCAATCTTGTCGAGCGCTACGAAGACAAACTCACCGAAAACGGGTGGACGACTGACCCGGCCCAACAGCGCGCTATTCGGCGGCTTGATCAACTTCGAAATGAGCTGATTGACTATGATCAGGCAATGCGCGCCAAACGATGGTGGCGTATCGATCAACCGCCTGCGCCACCACAAGGACTCTATCTCTGGGGTGGTGTGGGTCGCGGCAAGACATTCATGATGGACTTGTTTCACGCCAGTCTGCCGATCGCTGCCGGTCGCAGTCATTTTCATCGCTTCATGTTTGACGTACACACATCCCTGAAGCAACTCGATGGACGTCGGGACCCCTTGCCGCAGATTGCCGAGACACTGGCCAATCGCGTACGTGTGCTGTGTTTTGATGAGTTTTTTGTCTCCGACATCGCTGACGCGATGCTACTGGGTCGTCTAATCGGCGCATTGATGGACAAGGGTGTCGTTTTGGTCGCGACGTCGAATAGCCCGCCGGATGAACTCTACAAAGACGGATTGCAGCGTGCGAGGTTCTTACCGGCCATTGAACAGATCAAGCAACGCTGCGAAATCATGCAAGTTGATGCTCAGACTGACTATCGATTTCGCGTCCTTGATCAAGCGCCCATGTTCTACACGCCTTCCGACAACAAAGCGCGTGAAACCTTCGAGCAGCGGTTCGGTGCACTTAGCGAAAACCAATTGGTAGCCGACAAAACACTATCGATCAATCGCCGCGAAATCCCCGTGATTAGAAAAGCGGCGGGTGTCGTCTGGTTTGACTTTGATGCGCTTTGCCGGAGTGCGCGTAGCCAAAACGATTACATTGCACTGGCAACCCGACTGCATACGGTTTTACTTTCTGATGTTCCCCAAATGACCGGTGAAGACGACAATGCCGCGCGACGCTTCATCGCTCTCGTTGATGAGTTCTATGAACGAAAAGTCAACTTGATGATCGCCGCAGACGTTAGCATCGATGCGCTGTATTCCGGGCAAAAACTTGCCTTCGAATTCGAGCGTACCAAGAGCCGCTTAGTCGAAATGCAGTCGCAGGACTATTTAACCTCTATGCGTAAGCCGTAAGTCATGGCCATTTACTACTTGCACTCACGCAACCAGTACGTAGTATCGGAGTGTCAGTGAACACCTCGCAAGGCACGCGTGATGACCCAGCAAGACAATACCGGACAGAATGAGCAGCTCACTCAGCTCGCTTTGGAAAACTTCCTACCCTATCGGCTGTCGATTCTATCGAACACCGTCAGCGGCACGATTGCTTCGGCCTACGATCAGCGATTCGACCTAACGATTCCGGAATGGCGCGTTATGGCCGTGATTGGACGCCGACCAGGACTATCAGCAGCCGAAGTCGCGGAACGTACACTGATGGACAAGGTCGCTGTTTCACGAGCCGTTGCTAAACTGCTAAAAGCCGAACGGATAACACGTGAGTTCGCAGACGCCGATAAAAGACGCTCGATTTTGGAGCTGTCGCCAACGGGGCGTGAAGTCTATGAGCAGGTTGCCCCGTTAGCTTTGCAGATGGAAGCTGACCTCTTGAAAGGGTTTACCGAAGAAGAAATCAACACGCTCAATCTGTTGTTGGATCGTATGCTCGCACGGACCCGATTGCTCGGCGCACCGCATATCTGATTTCTCGGGCCGACTTCTGAGTCTCCTGAAAATCAGTAAGGACAACCCGGGCGGCTATCCTCGGCCAGTGTGTCCGTGTGTATCGCTGTCCGAACTGCCGTGAGCTCTTCGAAAAATTCCTGCCGTAAAGCACGGCGCAAGAAAGCGACCCCGGATGAGCCCCCACTGCCATGCTGATGGCCAATGATTCGCTCAACAGTTTTCATGTGACGGAAACGCCAGAACTGGAAGTTATTGGCGAGATCGACCAACATTTCGCACATCTCATAGGTTTTCCAATGCGCATCCGGGTCTTCGTAAATCACCTTGAGCACGTCAACAACTTCCGGATTAACCTCGCGTTCCGCCGAAAAATCGCGTTTTAGCACGGCCTCCGGCAAAGCGTGGCCCTTACGCGCCAGAAAAGCCAGAAACTCATCAAAAATCGAACGGCTTTTCATCGCGAGCGCTAGTCGGTCGTGCCACTCCGGCAAATGCGCGTAAACACTCAGCATCTTCAGATCGCGTTGCCCGAGCAGTACCTCAAATAAACGATATTGCGGCGATTGGAAACCAGAGGCATTACCGAAGACATTTCGAAACTCGGCATATTCGCTAGGGGTCAGTGTTTCCAGCACGCTCCACTGGTTATAAAGCTGCTTTTGGATCACTTTAACGCGCGCCAAACATTTCCGCGCCTTGCCGAGTCTGTCGTCACGCAATAACGCGATCGCCGCCTCGATCTCATGGATCGCGAGTTTCATCCACAACTCGGCAACCTGATGCTGAACGATAAACAGCATTTCATCATGATGAGCGGGATTGCTGAGCTCTGTCTGGCATGACAAAAGCTGCTCCAGCTGTAAGTAAGCGGAGTAGTTCTTGCGTCTCGTCAGGTCAGTGACGATCGAGTCTTCCATCAGTCGCTTCATTTAGTAGACTCCCGGCCGATACATACCTCGTACTTTAACGGATCACAGCGCCGCCAGATACTGTTAGGTGAGGTATACTTCGCCCATAACAAACTTCGTGTCACCCGATAATGCGCACCGGGGACTGCGTGCGCAGGTTGATGCTACCAAAACAGGGACCAGCGAATGCCATATACGCGCCGTCATCAGGACCGCCAGCAACAACTGATCAATGCGATCGTTGATGCAGGAAAAGACTACGGACCACTCAAAGGCCGCCGCCAGTGGCGACTATTCATCAACGAATATTATCGAAACCTGTCGCCAGATGACGCATCGGTTCATGATGCTGATTATCTCGCCGGCGCGGCGCTATGCCATGTCAAATCAGGCCGTCGATTAAAAGACCAACAGCACCACTTGCGACTCTACAATCCGACCGACGAAAAGCACGGGTGGACATCCGCCGCCACCATCGTCGAAGTCGTCCATCGCAATATGCCCTTTCTCGTTGACTCTCTTGGGCTTGCCCTCGACAAACTCGGCTATTCCGTCATGATGACCGTCCACCCATTGATCCGGGTTCAACGCACATCAGCGGGCAGCTTGAAAGCGATTCTTTCGCGCGACAACGAAGCCGGCAACATCGAATCCTTTATACGATTTGAGATTCCCAAAGAGACACGGAAAGAGCGCCTGAAAGAACTTAAGGACGCACTCGAAGATACACTGAGCGATATCAGTGCCGCCGTCAGTGATTGGCGCCCCATGACCCAAAAGATGCGACGTGCGATTGACGACGCCAAACAGAAAGACAACCTCAGTGCGGAGCTGCGCGACGAGTCCGTTGATTTGCTGGAGTGGTTACTCGATAACAACTACACGTTCCTCGGCTACCGTGAATACCGACTCGGCAAGCACAAAGGCGAAATGGTTATGCGCCCAGTCAGTGGCAGTGCACTGGGTATCACCACGCGAAAACATCGCGCAGGACGGACGCAAGAGCTCACCAAAGCGATGCATCGGTTTCGCCGCGCTGATGATCTCATTTTACTAACAAAGATCAGCTCTCGTGCGACAGTGCACCGTGCAAGTTACCTGGACTATGTGGGCATCAAACTGTTCGACAAGGACGGCAATGTTTCTGGCGAACGTCGTTTTATCGGCCTGCTCACGTCGCAAGCGTACAACACACCGCCAGACGAGATCCCGTTGGTGCGTGGGAAAATTAATGAAATTGTGAAACGCTCGCTGCTCGACCCGACCGGGCATCGCGGCAAAGCACTTATCCACATCCTCAACAATTATCCACGCGACGAACTCTTCCAGGCCAGTGTTTCTGACCTCCTTCGAACGACTACCGGCATATTGAATTTACAGGACCGGCGACGCGTCAAATTCTTTGTGCGTCGCGACACTTTTCGGCGGTTCTATTCCTGCCTGATTTTTATCCCACGCGAGAAGTACAACACGGAAGTCCGCCAACGCACCGAGCACATCTTGCGCGAACATCTGGGCGCGACGCATATTGAGTCTTCCGTACAGATGTCAGACTCGACGTTAGCTCGTGTGCACATGCTGGCCTACGCCCCATCCGACAAGAAGCGCAGAGTGTCTATTCGCGCTATCGAGAAAGCGATTAATACCGCGGTCATCACGTGGCGCGACCGCCTTCGGGATACCTTGGTCAGTGAAAAAGGCCTAGCGACCGGCGCCGACCTTTATGAAGAATACGGTCGTGCGTTCCCGCTTGCGTATGAAGAAGACATGCCAGCTGAACAAGCTTGCCGCGATATCGAGCAAATCCATGCCATGTTGTCGGGTAATGCCGAACCGCTGTCGGATCATCAGCTTTTGATTCAGAAAGATAGCGAAGGAAACTCAAACGTTTGTTTCAGAGTATTCCGAAACGGGGATGCCATTCCGCTTTCGGACGCATTGCCGCTGCTTGAAAACATGGGTGTCCGCGTTGTTAGCGAACGTCCTTACCATCTAAAGATCCAAGATCAACGATTTTGGATCCAGGATTTCGAGCTCAATGTTGCGGATCAAGCGCTGCTGCGCAATCTCAACAAGAACCAGGACCAGTTTGCAGCCGGCTTCGCACAACAGCTCAGCGGCATCATTGAAAGCGATGGTTACAACCGATTGATCGTCGCCGCGGAACTCGACACGCGCGCCGTTGCGCTACTCCGCGCCTATGCGAAGTATCTGCTACAGCTCGGACTTCCCTTCAGTCAAAACTATCTTGAAGAAATGCTATGCACGCATGCCGACTTCTCGAGATCCGTTTATCGATGGTTCGTTGCAGCGTTCGACCCAGCGGCCAAGACCAGTCGACGCCATCTCACACGACGTCGCGAGCAGGTCGAGCAAGAAATCGCACAAGCGAACAACCTGGATGCCGATCGAGCGCTTCGCGCCATTTTTAGCGCGATGACGGCAACCATGCGCTGCAATTTCTTTTGGCAAGACGAGCAACAGCAATGGGCCGATGCGATTGCTTTTAAGATTGAAACCGACCGGGTCGAAGAAGCGCCACTGCCACGTCCAGCCCATGAGATTTTTGTGTATTCAACGCGCGTGGAAGGCGTTCACCTAAGAGCCGGTGATGTCGCCCGTGGCGGGCTGCGATGGTCTGATCGCCGCGAGGACTTTCGGACAGAGGTTCTCGGTTTGATGAAAGCGCAAACCGTTAAAAACACTGTGATTGTGCCGACCGGCGCCAAAGGCGGCTTCTATCCGAAGCAACTCCCGACCACTGGACGTGACGAGATTTTTCGGGAAGTCACTGCGTGCTATAAAATCTTTATCGGCGCGTTGTTGTCCGTCACTGACAACTTGGTCAACGGCGAGATCGTTCCACCCGCGCAAATCGTTGTTCGGGATAAAGCCGACCCTTATTTGGTGGTTGCCGCTGATAAAGGCACCGCAACTTTTTCGGATACGGCGAATGAGATCGCCGTCGCCAGAGACTTTTGGCTCGGTGATGCCTTCGCCTCCGGTGGTTCAGCCGGGTATGACCACAAGAAAATGGCGATTACAGCGCGCGGCGCTTGGGAAGCCGTCAAACGGCACTTCCGTGAAAGCGGCGTCGATACACAAACGGACTTATTCTCGGTGGTCGGTATCGGGGATATGTCGGGTGACGTTTTCGGTAATGGGATGTTGTTGTCCGAAACCATCCAACTCAAGGTTGCTTTTAATCACCTGCATATTTTCCTGGATCCGACGCCTGACGCAGCCACCGGATTTGCGGAACGCAAGCGTCTGTTCAACATGCCGAGGTCCGGCTGGGATGATTACAATACCGATTTGATCTCAGCGGGCGGTGGCGTGTTCTCGCGTAATAGCAAGTCCATTCCATTGAGCGCTCCCGTCCAAAAAATGCTCGGCGTCACGGTCGACGCTTTGTCCCCGCCCGAGTTAATCCGCTGCGCACTCAAAATGCCGTCTGATCTGCTTTGGAACGGCGGTATTGGCACGTATGCGAAGGCAAGCAACGAATCCGACGCCGACGTTGGCGATCGCAGCAACGACCAAGTACGGGTCAACGCCGCAGAACTCGGCTGCAAGGTGATCGGCGAAGGCGGCAACCTCGGATTCACGCAACGTGCGCGCATCGAATTCGCACGACATGGCGGACGCGTCAATACGGATTTCATTGATAACTCCGCTGGCGTTGATAGCTCCGATCGCGAAGTCAATATCAAGATTCTCATGCGCGATATCATGCAAAGCGCTCGCATGTCGATGAACAAACGCAACGACTTGCTTGCCGAAATGACGGACGAAGTAGCGCAACAAGTTTTGCGCAACAACTACCTGCAGACTCAGGCGCTTAGCATGATGGAAGCAAATGCCTCTGATCGATTGAGTGAGTACCGTGAAGTGGTCAATGCGCTCGAAAGATCCGGTTTGCTGAATCGGTCACTCGAAGCAATTCCGGATGACGAAGCGCTAGCAGAACGCAAACTCACCAACGAAGGCTTAACCCGACCAGAACTTTCCGTCGTCCTGAGTTACGCCAAATTGGACTTATACCAACGGCTCTCAGCTGCACCGGCTGAGTTGACAGACCGTGACCACGCTGAGTTGCGCGCTTACTTCCCCAAACCACTACGCAAACGATTTCGCCAGGCTATTGAATCACATCAGCTTGGTGGTGATATCACCAGAACACTGCTGACCAATAGCATCGTCAATCGCATGGGGCCATCTTTCGTGATTCGTGCGAGTCAGGACACGGGCTACCCGATCCCGGTCATTGCGGATTCCTACATCGTTGCCCGTGACGTGATGAGTGCACGGAAAATCTGGCAGGATATTGAGGCACTGGATAACCGCATCCCCGCTAATATCCAGTACGAAATGATGTTTGCTGTTGCCCGAAAGATGCGCCACGCCTGTTACTGGTTGTTACGCACGCATGACGGTGATCTGGATTGTGACGCGTTGATTCAGTCGTTCGGCAAACCGTTGCGGTCTGTCTTCGATAATCTCACGGAAACCCTCAGCGCACCGCGAGCGGCGCACTTGAAGAAGCTGTCGCAGCGACATGAAAGCATGGGCGTGCCCAGCAAGCTCGCGTATCAGGTCAGTGCGCTGTCGTTTGTCAATGATGCGTTAGAGATTGTGCGAATTGCCGAGCTGAGACAATGTGACGTGTCAATCATTGCCAAGGTCTACTTTGCCATTGGTGAACGGTTGCGACTGGACTGGGTCAGGCAGTCGATCGACAATCTCAGCGCAGACGGCCGTTGGCAAGCCCGTGCGCGTGGCACGCTAAGAGACAACATCATCCGGGCACAGCGCGAACTGACTGTCCGCGTTCACTCGCTGAATCAATGCCGAGCTTCTGAACGGTCGGTAGATGACATGCTGAAAAGAGACCCTCAGGCCTTTGAACGCACGGACCAATTGATCTCGCAAATGAAAGATAAGGATCAGACTGATTTCGCAACCTTAACGGTTGCCGTTGACGAACTGACAAAACTCATTCAGGACTAAAGTCCCACCACAAGGATTAACATGGCTGACGAAGCACTCATCGCCGTTTTCATTGATTTCGAGAATCTCGCGCTTGGCGCTAAGGACGCGCCCGGCGGCGCTTTCGAGATCGACCTAATATTGAGACGACTACTTCAAAAGGGCCGTATCGTTTACAAACGGGCTTACTGTGACTGGAGCGGCTATCAGACGTTTGTGAAAAACTTTCATGAACATGGTATCGAACTCATCGATATTCCACGCACCAAAATGAGCGGAAAAAACAGTGCCGACATACGGATGGTCGTGGATGCACTGGACCTCTGCTATGCGAAACAACACATTGATGCATTTGCACTCATCTCGGGCGATAGCGATTTTTCGCCGCTCGCCTCGAAACTGAAAGAAAACGACAAGCGCGTGATTGGCTGCGGTATCAAAAGCTCAACATCGGATTTGCTGATCGGTAATTGCGACGAATTCATTTACTATGATGACTTGGCGCGCACAGCGCCGAAGAAAAAGAAAGCAACCCGAAGCCGCAAAAAACCAACACCGCGAGACAAGCAACAAGACGCGATCGACATGACGCACGAAATCGTGCGCTCGCTCGAACAGGAATACGACCCTCTCTGGGGATCACTGGTGAAACAGACGCTACGCCGCGTCCACCCAGGATTCACAGAAAACTACTACGATTTTAAGAGCTTTTCTGATCTACTCAAAGAAGCTGAAAAGCGCAATCAACTCCGCCTTGAGTACGATGATCAACGCGGCAACTACATAGTCTCTAGTCAATAGGAAATCTGATATGCCCGGTAAACTCATTCTTTGTCGCCACGGTCAAAGCGAATGGAATCTCAAAAATCTGTTCACCGGTTGGACCGACGTCGATCTGACCGAAAAAGGTATTGCCGAAGCCAAGGCGGCAGGGCAATTGTTGAAAGCCCAAGGTTTTCATTTTGATGTCGCCTACACGTCCGTGCTTAAACGTGCGATTCGCACGCTTTGGCATGTTATGGATGAGATGGATCAAATGTGGCTGCCGGTGGTGCGGGCATGGGAACTGAATGAGCGACATTATGGTGCCCTGCAAGGACTGAATAAAGCCGAAACCGCGGCCAAGTATGGTGACGAACAAGTGCATATCTGGCGACGCAGTTATGACGTACCACCACCAGAACTCGATAGCGATGATGAGCGCCACCCGGGCAACGATGAGCGCTACGCTGGTATCCAGTCACTCCCCAATTCTGAAAGTCTCGCCACGACGCTTGAACGTGTGAAACCCTACTGGGATGCGCACATTGCCCCGGACCTACAAGCCGGCAAGAACGTGTTGATTGCCGCTCATGGGAACAGCCTTCGCGCGCTGGTTAAGATGCTCGATGGCGTGTCGGAGGAAGAGATTACCGGATTCAATATTCCTACCGGCGTACCGATTGAGTACAAGCTCAACGACGACCTCTCCCCGATCTCACGCGAGTTTCTGGGCGATGCGGATGCTGTCGCGGCCGCAGCCGCGGCCGTAGCGAACCAGGGTAAACAGAAATGAAGTATGCGCTGGGTGATGTGTCGCCGGACTATATCGGTGAACAGCAATGGATTGCGCCAACAGCCAGTGTCATTGGTGATGTCACTTTGCATGAACAGGCCAGCGTTTGGTTTGGTGCCGTCGTCCGGGGCGATATGCACAACATTCGAATCGGCGCACGTAGCAATATTCAAGACAACAGCGTCTTGCACACCGACGCTGGCATACCACTCGAGATCGGCGAAGATGTGACCGTGGGACATCGCGTCATGCTCCACGGCTGCAACATTGGTGATCGCTCATTAATTGGCATCGGGAGCACCATCCTGAATGGTGCTGTGGTTGGCAATGAGTGTTTGGTCGGCGCGCACTCGCTGATCACCGAGGGCAAATCTTTTCCCGACGGTTCACTGATCATGGGAAGCCCTGCGAAGGTCGTTCGCCCACTAACCGATCCCGAAAAAGCGATGCTGGCTGCCAGCGCGGCGCACTACGTCAGCAACGCTGCCCGATTTTCAGAACAACTGACGGCGTTAACGGACTAACGCCTAGTCCTGCTGCCCGGCACGGCTGGATGTATGCCCGCGCTTCTCATCCCAAAGACGAATAACGCCTTCCTGCGATGCAGAGGCAATCAGCGCACCATCACGGCTGTAGATTCTTCCGCGAGAAAACCCCCGGCCGCTGCCTGCGTTTGGACTGTCCATCGCATACAAGAACCATTCATCGACACGCGCCGGGCGGTGAAACCAAATCGCGTGATCCAGGCTCGCCATCTGAATACGCCCAAGACCATAGGGCAAGCCATGCGGTAAAGCGCTTGCCCCTAGCAACTCATAATCGGAAACATACGCCAACATACTGCGATGCAAATCCGGGTCTTCCGGCAATCGATCGACCGCTTTCACCCAGACATGCTTGTAAGGCTCCCGCTCCTCTCTGGTCAAAAATGCCGGTGCTTCCACCGGGCGAAACTCGAAAGGTCGTTGTTGCGTCGCGAACCGGCGCATCTTCGCCGGCATTTTGTCTGAAAAATCACAGGCAATCTCGCGTGCATCCTTCAGCGTTTCCGGCATCGGAACATCCGGCATTTCGAACTGATGGTCCAAGCCCTCCTCGTCTACCTGAAAAGACGCGGCCATATTGAAGATAGGGCGTCCATGCTGAACGGCGACGACGCGTCTGACTGAGAAACTCCGACCATCGCGTTGGCGATCAACCTCATAGACGATTGGTGCGTCCATATCGCCACGTCTCAAGAAATAGGCATGCAATGAGTGCGCCGATCGGCCTTCCACCGTGGCTTGCGCGGCTGCTAGCGCTTGCCCTACCACCTGGCCGCCAAACACTTGGGCACTGCCTATGTCACGACTCTCACCGCGGAAAATATTGTCTTCAATCCGCTCAAGCGTTAACAAATTCAAAAGGTCTGATAAAACGGGATCCACAGTGACTCACCTAACGTTGCTGTACCCGACTATTAGACCATGACTGCGCTCTGCGGTATTCTCTTTCGCAACTTCTTACAGGAACAGCATGATGCAAAAGAAAACTTGGGCAGAACGGCTTCGCGGCATTGGCTTCGGCGCCATCATTGCAGCGGCAATCGCCTTCATTATTGCTGGCCCGGGACACCGATTCGGCCTGTTTGACGTTGGTGTTGCGCTAAAAATCAGCATGGGCGCAGCCTTGTTTGCTCTAGTCGCCTTCCTACTCTCAGCGATCGGCCTTATCATGCCTACAAAGACGACGCTGGACCCCAAAACACCACGAACCTTGGCGACTGTCATTGCCTCAGGCGCGTTGCTCTTCCATATTTTCGGTGTTTATCAAACGGGCAAGAGCGTACCTGCGATACATGACATCAGCACTGACACTGTGAACCCACCCGCATTCGTCGCTTTGGTCGACGACCGGGCCAATGCATCCAATCCGGTCGAATACGCCGGGGCTGAAACAGCGGCAAAACAAATCGCCGCCTATCCGGATCTTGCTACCCTGCGTTTTGAGAACACCAGTCCTTCTGCCGTCATCGGCGCTGCAACCGCCGTTGCTAACGATATGGGTTGGACTGGCATTGACACGTCACCCACGGATGGACGACTTGAAGCTACAGACACCACCTTCTGGTACGGCTACAAAGACGATGTCGTCGTCAGAGCAGCGCGCAGCGGCGATGGCGTTGTCGTCGACGTCCGCTCAAAGTCGCGTGTCGGCATCAGCGATCTCGGTAAGAATGCCGCGCGTATTCGCGCATTCAACGAGGCATTATCGAAGGCGATGAACTGACTAGCGGCGTAAGGAAACGCGTCCAATTAGAATATCTTTGAACATGACCCAATCACCGGCCAGGCTATAGAGCGGATACCGAAACGTGGCAGGCCGGTTTTTTTCAAAGAAAAAGTGACCCATCCAGGCGAAACCGTAACCGCAGAATGGCATTGCCAAGAGCCATCCCGCGACGCCCGTCACTGCGAAAGCGACCAGACAACTGATCACCAGCAACGATCCTACAAAATGCAACCGGCGGCAGATGACATTGTCGTGCTCCGCCAAATAATACGGATAGAACGCCGCAAAACTATCGAAGCCGGACGATGCGGACGGGCTCATAAGTTATTCACTGCCCCACCGTCGACAACAATTCCGGTACCCGACACAAAGGCGGCGTCGTCTGTGGCCAAAAACACAGCCACTTTGGCCACGTCCAATGGCTCGCCCAACCGCCCGACAGCGGCCTTCTTGATCCAATAGTCGCGAATCTCGGGATTCCGGCGATAAGTCTCTCGCGTCATATCGGTCATGATTGCACCAGGCTGAATGTAGTTGACGGTAATCCCGTCTCTACCCACTTCTGCTGCCATGGATTTGGTTAAGCCGGCAATCGCATGTTTCGACGCCGAATAAGCGGAAAGGCCTGCACCACCGAAAATCGAAAACACGGAACCTAAATTAATAATTCGACCCGCTGGGCTCTTTCTCAGCAACGGGAGACTAGCTCGGGACAGACGAAAAACGGGGCGTAGATTGTTAGCCATGATCGTGTCCCAGAGCTCATCGGTACTCTTTTCGACGCTCTTCACATGGCTGATTCCCGCGTTATTGACTAACACGTCCATACCGCCGAGGTGTTGCTCGGCCAACGCCACGATGGTTTCGGGTGCGTCATCGGCGGCCACATCGCAAACAGCGCCGGTAATACCGGTCACGCGATCGTATTTTTGAACGATCGGCGTCTCCGGAAGGTCCACTGCCAATACTTCCGCACCCTGTTGTGCGAACAATCGCGTGATCGCTTCGCCAATACCGTTAGCTCCGCCCGTTACTACCGCTCGCATTTTCGCGAGCTTCTCATCCTGTTTCATTCGAACCATCCTGCAAAATCATCTGCCGGCGCCGCATAGACGTCGCCGCCGCAAACCATAAACCCACTGCAATTCCTGCCAATATACCGCCCAATTTGGGTGCCGGCACAGACCGGATAAAACACCACAACGCACTACCGCTCATCAAAGCGGCGAGCACTAACAAGAAAATCGGCAACGCCCTGATGCGATCCATTGCACCACTCATTGCTACGCATCACTCCGTAGGCAATTGGTAATCGCTGAACTGCTCACGTAACACCGTCTTCTTAATCTTACCGGTCGCGGTGTGCGGCAACTCATCAACGAAAACCACATCATCGGGCGTCCACCATTTGGCAATTTTACCATCCAGATAACCAAGCACGTCAGCTTTAGAAACCTGCTCACCCTCTTTAGCCACCACAATCAGCAACGGGCGCTCCGTCCATTTGGGGTGCGCCACGCCAATAACGGCGGCTTCCGCAACGGATGGATGGCCGACCGCAGTATTCTCAAGATCGATCGAACTGATCCACTCTCCACCCGACTTGATGACATCTTTGGTTCGATCGGTAATGGCCATGAAGCCATCCGCATCGATGGTCGCCACATCGCCGGTATGGAACCAGCCATCTTTGTCGTGGGTATCTGCGGCGCCCTCCAATTTGTAGTAGTCGTTACAAATCCATGGCCCTCGCACCATCAGTGCGCCGTAAGCAACGCCATCCCAGGGTTGTTCGTTGCCCTCGTCATCGACGATTTTCATCTCCACGCCGAAGATACCACGACCGGCTTTCGTCTGGATCTTGACCTTCTCTTCATCACTGAGCGATTCATGTTTCGGCAATAACTTGTTTAACGTCCCCAACGGGCTCATTTCTGTCATGCCCCAACCCTGGTGGACGACGACGTCGTGTTGATCACGAAACGCCTCGATCATCGAGGCGGGCACTGCGGCGCCACCGACAACCGTGCGCTGAAGATGCGAAAGCCGTAACTCATTGCGCTCGGCATAGTCCAATAATGCCAGCCACACTGTCGGGACACCCAAAGCAAGCGTCACTTGCTCTTCCGTCAACAGCGTGAATAGGGTTTCGCCATCGCCCATTTTCGGGCCCGGCATGACAATCTTGGCCCCCACCATCGGTGCGCAATAAGGAATACCCCATGCGTTAACGTGGAACAGGGGAACGACCGGTAAGACGCAATCCGAGCGCGAAACATTCAAGACATCGGGCATCAAGCCGACAATTGCATGCAAAACTGTCGAGCGATGCGAGTACAAGACGCCTTTGGGGTTGCCCGTTGTACCCGATGTATAACAGAGCGCCGCCGCCGATAATTCATCCAAGACTGGCCAATCGAATGTCGTCGGCTGCTCACCAATAAATGACTCATAGTCTTTCACCGTCAAGCCCGTCGTCGGCAGGCTGTCCGGGCCGGAAAGCACGATGACGTGTTCCAATGTTGGCAGTTGATCGCTGATTTTTTCAATCAGTGGCAAGAACATGGGATCGACAAACAACACGCGGTCTTCGGCATGGTTGATGATGTAGATCAATTGTTCGGGAAACAGCCGCGGGTTGATGGTGTGGCATACGAAACCAGCGCCGGATATACCGTAGTAAGCTTCCATATGTCGGTAATCATTCCAGGCAAGCGTGGCAACACGGTCGCCTTGCGACAGATCCAGCGCGGTTAGCGCATTGGCTAACTGCCGGGAACGATCGAAACACTCAGCATAGGTATATCGATGCCGCGGATTATCCATCGTCACCGATACAATTTCCGCCTGCGAGTGAAAACGCGCCGCATGTTCAGCAATACTGCTGACCAAGAGCGGCTTATCCATCATGAGCCCCTGCATAAAACCCCCAAACACCGTAAAAGATGCCTAAGTGTGCATGAAACGGCGATATCCATCCATACCTATTCAATAACGTTATTGGCGGAGCTGTGCCGCCCTGTCTTCCAACTCAAGCCAGCGCTCTGTAGCGACCTCAAGCGCTTGCTCCAACGTGCTGATCCGATCGAGTATCGGCGACACATCCGCTTCGAAGTCCCTTTCGTAGAAACCCTCCTCCGCGGCTACGTCACGCGTCTCGGCAAGAGACTGCTCGAGCGTCTCGATCTCGAGCGGCAAATTGTCGAGTTCACGTTGGTCTTTGTAGCTTAGTTTTTTCGATTGCGGTTTCGCGCTGACAGACTCGACCGGGACCTTCGCCGATACTCGCTCGGCCGCAGGCGTTGGCTGCGCAGCTAGCGTCTTGTTCTGTTTTTGCCAGTCGGAAAAATTCCCGACATAGTGTGCAACCTGTGATTCTGATTCGAACACCAGTGTGCTCGTAATTACGTTGTCCAGAAACTCGCGGTCATGACTGACCACGATAAGCGTGCCGCTGAACTCGAGTAGCTTTTCCTCCAATACTTCGAGCGTCTCGACATCAAGGTCGTTGGTGGGCTCATCGAGGATGAGCAGGTTTGCAGGTTGCGTGAACAGCTTCGCCAACACCACACGGTTTCTTTCACCGCCGGACAACGATGCGATAGGTGAAAGAATACGCTTCGGACTGAACAGAAAGCCTTTTAGATACCCGACGACATGACGCGATTTTCCGTTCAACATGATGTAGTCGCCACCGTCGCCGACCACCTGCGCGACGCTTTTCGTCTCATCAAGTTCACGACGCAGTTGGTCGAAATAACCAATCTGTAAATTGGTTCCATGCTTTACGGTTCCCGCTTGCGGTTGAAGCTCACCGAGCATCAATTTCAACAGCGTACTTTTCCCGACACCATTATTCCCGACCAAACCAATCCGATCGCCGCGACGAATCAACAGACTCAAATCTTTAATTAAAAGTGTTTCGTCGTAGCCATAACTGACGTTATGCATTTGAATGACTTTGCGACCGGATTGGTCGCCTTCTTCAATGTGGACACGCGCAGAATTCCCTCTTTTTTCACGGGCGTTGAAGGTCTTGCGCATGGCTTGCAACGCACGAACACGGCCTTCATTGCGAGTGCGTCGGGCTTTCACACCCTGACGAATCCAGGCTTCTTCTTCAGCCAGTCGTTTGTCAAACTTCTTGTTTTGGTCATCTTCTTCAGACCATGCCAGCTCACGTGCGACAAGATAATGCTGAAAGTCGCCAGGCCAACTCACCAACGCGCCACGATCGATATCGACAATCCGCGTGGCCAGCTTTTGCAGAAAAGCACGGTCATGAGTGATAAAAACGACGCTGCCTGGAAAGCCGAGAATACGTTGTTCAAGCCACTCTATCGTTTCTAGATCCAGATGGTTCGTCGGCTCATCCAACAACAAGATATCCGGCTCGACAACAATAGCCTTAGCTAATGCCACACGGCGTCGCCAACCACCAGAAAGCGCCGACATCCGCACGGTCGCCGGCAAACCGAGATCCGAAATCGTCTTTTCGATACGTTGTTCGACGTTCCACGCATTCATCGCATCCAGCCTCGCTTGCAACGATTCAAGCTCCGCCAAATCCACATCGTCTCCGAGCGAAGCGGAAGTTTCCTCAAACTGCCGGCGAAGCGCGACAACATCGGCCAATGCACTGGTCACATATTCAAGCACCGTTTGCTCGGTCGCTGGCGGTAGCGCCTGCCCCAATTCTCCGATCGTGAGCCCACTGCGGCGGATAATCTCGCCTTGATCCGGAATCAGGGCACCGGAGATTAACTTCAATGTGGTTGATTTCCCCGCACCATTGCGGCCAACAATACAGACTCGCTCGCCCGGCTCGATCACGAGCGCCGAGTCCTTAAGAATCGGTCGGTCACCGAACTCTACAAACACACCGTCAAATCGAATTAGCGCCAAGGGAATCTCCGAGCATTCAACGCCCGTCGCGAGCGCTCGCGCAGTATACTAAAGCAATGAATAAACCGGCGGCAGATAAAATAGAGATGTTGGAATCCAAAATCGCTTTTTTGGAACAGGAACTCCATGACATGCGCGAAAGCGTCGATGCTCACCAGCGACAGATTCTTGATCTTGAGAAAACGTGTGAATTGCTCACGAGTCGTCTCCGTAACGTACTCGACACCATCGGAGATGGCGAAGGCGCCGAGACTTCAACAGGTTTTGAGGTCCCGCCGCACTATTAGCAGCAGCGGTAAGCTATACAGCCCATCCAGGAAAATGGACGCATGACAATAAGCAATACGATGAAAATTGCCTTCGCACAAATAGCCCCTGTACTCCTAGACAGGGCAGCAACGACTGCGCGTGTCTGCGATGCCGTTAGCGAAGCGGCTAGTGGCGGCGCCAAATTGGTAGCGTTCGGCGAGGCACTGATCCCTGGTTATCCTTTCTGGGTCGATCTAACCGGCGGCGCGGAATTCAACTCGCCAATCCAAAAAGAGTGGTTTGCCGAGTATCAACAGCAAGCGGTCTGTATCGAAAATGGTGATCTGAACTCGCTCTGCGAAGCAGCCAAGTCGAACGACATTGCGATCTACACAGGCATCATGGAACGACCGCTTGAGCGCAGTGGACACAGCCTGTATGCCTCATTGGTCTACATCACGCCGGCAGGAGAAATTGGTAGTGTTCATCGCAAACTCATGCCCACCTACGAAGAGCGTCTGGTTTGGGCTGCCGGCGATGGACATGGTTTGCGCACACATTCATTGGGCCCATTTACCGTTGGCGGACTTAACTGCTGGGAAAACTGGATGCCTTTAGCCCGCAGTGCGCTCTATGCGCAAGGCGAAAACCTTCATGTGGCGGTATGGCCCGGTAATCTGCGCAACACCGAAGACTTGACGCGTTTTATCGCCAAGGAGTCACGCAGCTTTGTACTTTCTGTCTCCGGCTTGATGCGACCCGGCGACCTTGGCGATCACTTTGCTGACGGCCCTCGACAATTAGCGCTACCGGGCACCGTCGCGAACGGAGGTTCCTGCCTGGCGGGCCCGGACGGCCAGTGGATTATCGAACCTATTGTTGATCAAGACTGCGTGCGCGTTGCAGAGATCGATTTTCGAGCCGTCTTGAGAGAGCGCCAGAATTTTGATCCGAGCGGTCATTACAGTCGACCGGATATTACCAAGCTCACGGTCGACAGACGACGCCAGAAAATCGCCGACTTTAACGATGGCTAGGGCCTGATGTCATCGAACGAACTTCAGCACTGCATTGACGAATTTATAAGGAGATTTGTTCCTGCAATCCAAACAGCGGGTGACTATGCACTCGCGATTCAAGCGTCGATCGGTCAACGGGAAATCAAACAAGGGGACGCCTGGACGTCAGTCCTCACTGATGCCGATCTGGGCGTTCAGCATTTCTTCGAGGCCATCATGCTGGCGGAATTTCCTGATTGGAACTTTTTTGGCGAAGAACATGCCATGTCATTTAATACGCGTTTCTTTGAGACGCAATCGACGACCGTTTGGCTAGATCCCGTAAACGGCACGAGAATGTATAAAGACGGTGCCGACTCTTTCGATGTCCTGCTTTCGCTCACCATAAGCGGTCAACTTGCTGCGACGCTCAGTTACATGCCTGCTCGAAAACGCATCTTCGGTGCCACACGGACGCAAGGTGCCTTCACGATAGACACCCGCTCGAATGAAAAATGCCAGCTACGGGTACAACCGGCACCGCTTACGCTCACTCTTTACCAAGCAGATCACTGGCGTGACGCGTTGCATCCGGATATCGACGTCGTCGATTTCGTCACCGACTATGCGCCGGACAATCCGGCGTGCTGCCTGAACAACGTATTGACGGGACAATTGGGCGGGTTCTTGTTTGGGGCAACGCCGCTTTTAGATGTCGGTGCGACGGCGTTTACTGTCTCGCAAGCGGGTGGCATAGCCTGCCTGCCGAACGGTCAAGCATTCAATTATTTTGAGCGGTTCAACGGAGAGCAGCCTGCGGACTTGTTGGTGTGTGCCAACCCGGAGCTTGCGAAGCTCGTTACCCAGTCACTGCGCGACTAGGTGGCTCAGTCTTCGGCGTCAAGAAAATACATCCCGATCGTGTCCGCACTACAAGCCGGTTTTTTCTGACCCTCAACTTCGATGCGATGTTGACTGACCAAATATAAAGCGCCGGCGCGTTTGCGCGCGGACACCACCGAGGTGCGAATCCTGACACGATCACCCGGACTAATCATTGTGCTAAAACGCACCTTGTTGCAGCCGAAATTGATCGTTCGCTGCAAACCTTCGAACCGAACAAACTCTGATGTGAGCTTCGGAATCAGTGCCAACGTGAGGTAGCCATGCGCGATGGTCTTGCCACCCGGCAACTCCCGAGCAGCGCGCTCAGGATCCACATGAATCCACTGATGATCGCCAGTGGCCGCGGCAAACTGATCAATCTGCTGCTGGGTGATCTCGACCCATTCAGATACGCCAATCTCCTGATCTTGCAGTGCGGCCGCATCAGCGATGGTTGAAATGGTAATCAAAAGACCGTCTCCCGGTAAGCGTCGAATCAGTCGCTTGCACTACGACCTCAAGCGCGACACAGTATCATAATGACGGATCAAGGTTCGAAACGCCCACATCTACACGCCATCATTTTGGCCGCCGGTTCTGCAAGCCGTTTTGGCTCCCCGAAGCAATTAGCGACTTTTTCCGGCGAAACGCTGCTCGCCAGAGCTGCCGGCACAGCGAACGCACTCTGCGCACATCACTTCTGCGCTGTAATTGGCGCCAACCGATTACTGCTAACGCCGGAGCTTATTCGAACGAAAGCGCCATTCACGATCAATGAACATTGGGAAACGGGACTTGGCAGTAGTATCGCTGCTGGCATCAAGGCCTTGCCGACACGCACGGACGGTGCGCTTTTTTGGCATGCGGACCAACCCTTACTGACAGCCGAATCGTTAGGGCGACTGGTCAAAAAATGGGCGGATGAGCCCGAACAAGTCGTCGCGAGTGTTTATCGCGAAGCAATCGGTGTACCCGTGATTTTTCCTCGTCGCCTGTTCGCCGAGCTTGCCCAGCTCTCACCACTAAATGGCGCCAAGAAACTGATCGAAAATGACCGTCAGGTTGTAACCGTTCGGTTGCCCGAAGCCGCGACCGACATTGACACGACTGCCGATCTTAGCGCCTTAGTGCGCGATCACGATCAACCGTGATGATGCGATGCGCAGCGTTCGCAATTGACCCAACCGGAGTCGCCTTCGACGTAATGCTCTTTCTTCCAAATCGGCAAACGCGTTTTGATTTCGTCAATGATGATGCGACAGGCACGAAATGCCTCATCGCGATGCGCCGACACGACACCGACCCATACCGCACACCCACCCAGATCAAGATAGCCTTCGCGATGAATGGCGAGCACATCCAGGATGTCGATACTGTTCGTCACTTCATCAATGATCTTCTGACCTTCTGACAACGCCAACGGTTTATAAACTTCGTACTCCAAAGCTTGCACGACGCGACCTTCATTGTGATTCCGGATCCAGCCTTCAAAAGTGACCAGCGCGCCCGCCGACTGATTGAATAACTGTTCGCGCAAAGCCGTGGTATCAATCGCCTGATCGGAAATATGCATCTGCATCGTGACTTAACCTCCCGCGACGGGTGGGAAAAACAACACGACATCATCTTCGGAAATCGATGTTGTCCAGTCCGCCATGACGTCATTGACGGCTACCTTGCAATGCCCCCGCGGATCATCGGTACCATGCCGGTGCTTGAGCGATCGGAATAGCTCAAGCGTCGTCTCAGCATCGGTTTCTAACGTTTCCTCGGCGCGTTCTGCGCGCTCGCGAAACAAGGCAAAATACTTCACCGTTACAGCGATCATGTGCTGGCCTCTACCATTAGTGCTGCCAAATCTTCGGGCGTATTCATGTTCGCCAATGCCCCAGGGCTAACGGGGGGAATGATTCGGCAATCGCCGAGAATAAGGCATTTGCGAGCACAATATCGCTGTGCGGCCACACGCTGTTGAATAAGCCCTTTGAGCGTTGATCGCCAGATCGCACACAACGGCTCCGGTAATCCATCATGCACTTCGCTACCCATCGCCAATGCCTTACTTTGACCATCTTCGGCGGCGCTACGAACCAAAACCGCTAGCGTCGCCAAATCCAACTTCGGCAAGTCACACGCCAACACCAACCAATCCGCCTGCGGATCCGACTCGAAGGCAGCCAACACCCCGGCCAGCGGACCCTCCGCACCTGGCACATCCGCAATCAGCGCATAGCGACGACGTAGCTCATCCGCTGTTTCAAGGTTTCGTACGGAAACAAAAACCTGCTCGGTGACCTGTTTTGCCAAAGCGCAGGTTCTATCAAGCTGAGTGACACCGGACAGGGAAACATGCGCTTTATCTCTACCCATCCGGCGACTCTGCCCACCGGCAAGCACCAAGGCTTTCAGCGACGTCTTCATCGTGTTTCGTTAATATCGCTTTTGCCGCCACGCTTCCTGATTAATCGCGTTTGCGTGATCTCAATATCATGGGACAGTGCCTTACACATGTCATAGACCGTCAACGCAGCAACGCTAGCGCCCGTGAGCGCTTCCATTTCAACGCCTGTCTTGTGAGCCACTTTACAGCGGCAGTAAATATGTACTTCGTGACCTTGCAGTTGGATATCGATGTCACAGCCAGTCAAACCCAGTGGGTGGCAAAACGGAATCAGTTCATGCGTCCGTTTGGCCGCCATCACACCCGCAATAACCGCTGTCGTGAACACGGGTCCCTTTTTACTGGTTAGCCCGCCGTCACCATCGGACAGTGCATTCAATACCGCTTCCGGCAGCGTGACGACCGTCTGCGCCACGGCTTCCCGCTGCGTCACGGATTTGTCGGAAACATCGACCATCTTCGGGTTGTTATTTCGGTCGACATGCGACAACCCGCTTGATTGTTTAGTTGTCATTAGCCGCCCACCCGATACATCTCGACCTTCTTCAACGGCTGGGCATCGTTGTTCGCCCGCCGCTCGCTGTACCGGTCATCTCTTCGAACCCAAACTCTGGAAATCATTTGTCGTAATTCATCATCGCTACCGCCGCGCCGAATAGGTTCGAGCAAACGCGTGCCCTGAGTGGCAAACAAACAGGTATAAAGCGTGCCGTCGGCGGCGAGACGCGCGCGATGGCAACTGCCGCAGAACGGTGCCGTCACCGACGAGATAAAGCCGATCTCGCCTTGGCCATCGGCGTAACGATAGCGTCTTGCCACTTCGCCGATGTAATTTTGTTGTACTGGTTCCAGCGCCCAGGAATCGTGAATCCGGTCACGCAGTTCTGCGGACGGCACGACTTGATCGAGCGCCCATCCATTGCGATTACCAACATCCATATACTCGATCATACGAACAACATGCCGTGTGCCACGGAAGTGCGCCAGCAAATCCAGAATTTCGTGATCATTGATACCACGCTGAACAACGGCGTTGATTTTGATGCCGTCGAAGCCGGCTTTTTCCGCGGCGACGATACCCTCTAGCACCCGCGCGAGATCCCCTCTCCCGCCACTCATCGTCGCGAAAGTTTCGGGATGAATGCTGTCCAGACTCAACGTCAAGCGATGTAAACCGGCTTCGCGAAGCGCAACTGCGCTGTTACCAAGCAACATGCCGTTCGTGGTCATTGCCAAATCCTCAATACCCGGGATCTTTACGAGTTCAGCAATCAGCTCCGGCAACCTCCGATCCAACAGTGGCTCGCCGCCCGTCAATCGCAATTTGGTCACGCCAAGCTCAGCGGCGATGCGAGCGCACCGAACGATCTCGCCATGCGTCAACCGATTAGCCTTGGTCAGGAATTCATAGTCGTCCGTGAACTCCGATGCGGGCATGCAATAAGGACAGCGAAAATTACATCGATCGATGACCGAGATTCGTAAATCCCGCAATCCCCTGCCGTGAACATCCCGCGGCTGGGTGAGATCAATCGTTGAGCTTTGCTTAGACATCGATCGATTATACCGACATAACGACAACCGAAAAACAACAGTTTGAATTCCGGTCACATTACACAAAACCGAGGCGACGAGTGATCCGTTCAAGCCATCGGTAGCGCTATTGTGCGCCGCAACATGGATCGCTATACTAGTAAACTACCGTTAAAGAGATTTATCGGCGTTATCTAATCACCGGACAAGCCTTACACAGCTTATAAGCCGGTCTACATGGCCTCGGGGGCATTTATGGATCTTAACTTCAGCCAGGAAGAGCTCGCTTTCCAACAGGAAATACGTGACTTTTTCACCAACCATTATCCGGATGACATCCGCGAGAAGATGAACCGCGGTATCCGCCTCGGCAAAGACGACCATGTGCGATGGCAAAAGACTCTGGCGAAACATGGTTACATGGCCGTGAATTGGCCAGTGGAGTATGGCGGTACCGGCTGGACACCCGTTCAGAAGTACATCTTTGCCACTGAAATGGCTGAGGCGAACGCACCCGACGTCGTGCCATTTGGCGTCAATATGGTCGGGCCCGTGATTTATGCTTTCGGCAATGAAGACGTCAAGCGACGCTTCTTACCCGATATTCTGGAGTCGAATGTCTGGTGGTGTCAGGGTTACTCAGAACCCGGCGCCGGGTCCGACCTTGCGTCATTGAAAACACAAGCGGTGCGTGATGGCGATCACTATGTCATTGACGGTACGAAAACCTGGACCACACTGGGCCAACACGCGGACTGGATTTTCGTGCTGGCCAGAACCAACAATGACACGGCTCGTCGCCAAGAAGGCATCAGCTTCATCTTGTGTGATATGAAGACACCGGGCATTTCCGTTAAGCCAATCATTACGATTGAAGGCGGACATGAGGTCAATGAGATTCACTTTGACAATGTTCGTGTTCCAGTCGAGAACCTCGTTGGCGAAGAAGGCAAAGGCTGGACCTATGGCAAAGTGTTACTGCAGCACGAGCGAACGAACATTGCCGGCGTTGCACGCTCCAAGTACCGACTGGCACGCCTCAAAGAAATGGCGAACACATCACAACACGGCGCCGATCCGCTAATTGAGCAAGCGTCTTTCCGCAACAAACTGGTGCGCACCGAAGTGGCGTTAAAAGCACTGGAATTCACCGACTTGCGCACGCTTGCAGCCATTGCAACCGGCAAAGCGCCAGGACCTGAAAGCTCCATCTTGAAAATCAAGGGCACCGAGATGCAACAAGCGCTCGACAATCTGTATCTCGAAGCGGCCGGCTACTACGCGATGCCGTTTGTGCCCGACCAATTCCGCCTGGACATCGATCCGGACGAGATGGTCGTCGACTCCAAAGAGCCCACCACAGCACTTCGATATTTCAACTATCGAAAAGCGTCAATTTACGGCGGCTCAAACGAGATTCAAAAGAACATCATTTCCAAGCACGTGCTTGGTTTGTAAACGGGACTTCAATCACTATGGATTTTTCGATCACAGAAGACCAGACCATGCTGCAAGACAGCGTGGCCAAGTTTATCCAAAACGACTATGACTTTGATGGCCGCCAAAAGGCAGCCAGCAGTGAACTCGGCTTCAGCAAACAACGCTGGACCGAGTTCGCAGAATTGGGCCTCACCGCCGTTCCTTTTGCCGAAGAAGATGGTGGACTGGGCGGCGGCGCTGTAGAACTGATGCTGCTCATGGAACAATTTGGTCAGGGGCTCGTCATCGAGCCTTACTTGCCATGCATCGTGATGGCCGGTGGCGTCTTGAGACACTTGGCCAACGACGCCCAAAAGAACGCCTGGTTAACCGACATCATCGAGGGCTCAAAACTCGCCGCCCTCGCCTATGCCGAACCGCAAAGCCGTTTCGACCTCAGCGATGTGACAATGACCGCCGAGAAAAAAGGCGATCACTACGTGTTATCCGGCAAGAAGACAGTGGTACTGAATGGCGGTGCTGCTGACACACTTGTCGTCACCGCGCGTACAGCTGGCAGTCGTAAAGACACCGATGGCATCAGCTTCTTTGTCGTTGATGCCAATGCTGAGGGAATCAGCAAAAAGACGTATCCAACCGTCGATGCGCGTCAGGCGGCCGAACTTCAGTTCAGCGGTGTCAAGGTATCCACGGATCAGCTGTTGGGCAATGAAGGCGATGCGTTCGAGACGCTTGAGTCTGTCATTGGTGAAGCGACGATCGCCGTTTGCGCTGAGGCCGTCGGGATCATGCAGGTGTTGAACTACAAGACGCTCGAATACACCAAATCACGCGTACAGTTTGGAGTTCCCATCGCGAGTTTCCAGGCCTTGCAACATCGTATGGTAGAGATGTTCATGATCTTTGAGCAAAGCCGATCGTTGTTGTTGCATGCTGTCATGAAACACAGTGAGGGTGACGCGAAAGCAACCGCCACTGCGATCGCGGCTTTGAAAATCCAGATTGGCACCGAAGGTCGAAAACTGGGCGAAGAAGCCGTTCAGTTGCACGGCGGTATGGGTGTCACATGGGAATTGGATGTCGCGCACTATTTCAAACGTTTGACGATGATTGACACCCTGTTTGGCAATGCCGACTACCACGTAGACCGCTACGAACTCGACTAAGCAAACGCGTCATATTGATCGACGGCGTGATCTGCCACCCAGCGGATCACGCCGTTCTCTTTTAGACCGGAGTTAATCCCATGTTCCCAGCCAGCGTTGTTCAGTTTTTTGCAGGTCAGCAGGAACTACTCTGGATAACCACGTTGCTACTAGACCTAGCCTTTACGCTATTTCTATATCGCAAATTCGGTACGGCAGGTCTTCAGGTTGCCATCGCCACGGCAATCGTACTCGCCAATCTACAGGGACCAAAACTCACGCAAATTTTTGGGCTGGAAACCAGCCTCGGCGTGATCTTCTACTCAAGCATTTTTTTCGCCACGGACATTCTGAGCGAAAATTACGGTCGCAAAAAAGCGAACGAGGCGGTAATGCTGGGATTTGTTGTCAGCATCATTGTGCTGGTCATGATGAGCATCGGCGTCATGTTTGCGCCGAGCACATCACCCAAGAATGCGGCTTTCGCAAGTGAGGTACATGGCGCATTTCAAACGCTGGTCAATTTCTCACCCCGTTTCGTATTGGGTTCACTGTTCGCCTACCTTGTAAGCCAGCGGCTGGACGTTTTTGTATTTCACACCATCAAACAACGCACCAACGGACGCTGGTTATGGCTACGAAACAACGCGTCGACAATGACCGCACAGTTGGTCGACTCGCTGCTGTTCTCGCTGGTCGTTTGGTGGGGCGTCGTAGATCTTCAAACGGCGATCATGCTCGGTGTCGCCAAGTATGGGTTCAAGCTCGCCATCGCCGCTATCGATACCCCATTTTTGTATCTCGCGCGGCATTGGCGCAACCGCGGGCTTGTGCCCGACTAGTCACCTGACAACGTTTGCATCGCTTGCTTTTCGAGTTTCGCCCATGAATCGCGAAGTGTCACGATACGGTTAAACACCAAAGCGTCGGACGAGGACGTTGTATCTTGCTTGAAATATCCAAGCCGTTCGAACTGCACGGGCTCAGCGGGATCGGCATCGCCAAAAACCGGCTCAACGTAACCCTTCGCGATGGTCAACGAGTCCGGGTTTAGCGTCGCCAGAAAATCCTCACTCCTCGCTGGAGCGGGCTCACGGAAAAGTCGGTCATACAGATGCATCGTCGCTGGTAGCGCGTGTGCTGCCGACAACCAGTGAATGGTGCCCTTCACCTTCCGATCGTTCCCGGAACCGCTGCGGGTTTCTGGGTCCAGCGTGCAGTGCAGTTCAATCACTTCACCGTTGTCATCCTTGATTACATCATTGCATTGAATGATGTAACCATAGCGCAGCCGTACTTCGCCGCCCGGTTTAAGCCTGAAAAACTTCCTCGGCGCCTCCTCAAGAAAGTCACTACGCTCAATCCAAAGTTCTCGCGAGAATGGAATCTCACGTTCGCCCTGATCCGGATCATTGGGATGATTCATCGCCGTCATCCACTCGGTTTCGCCTTCAGGGAAGTTGGTAATCACCACTCTTAGTGGATCAATGACACCAAAAGTGCGATGCGCATTTGAAAGCGCATCGCGGACGGTGGACTCAAGTAGGCCGAGTTCGATAAATTTCGATTTCTTGGTGATACCCACCCGTTTACAAAACTCAGCCAATGCCGCCGCCGGATAACCACGTCGACGTAAACCGGCAACCGTTGGCATGCGCGGGTCATCCCAACCGGAGACATGTCCGCCATCCACCAACGCCTTTAGACGGCGCTTACTGGTGACCATATAGGCAACTTGCAAACGGGAGAATTCGATCTGGCGCGGCGGATAAACGGTCTGCTGTCGCGCAACGAACCATTCGTACAACGGGCGATGATCTTCAAATTCAAGGGTACACAAACTGTGCGTGATGCCCTCGAAGATGTCGCACAACGTATGCGCGAAATCATACATCGGATAGATCGGCCAAGCATCGCCGGTGCGTTGATGCTCCGCATGCCGGATACGGTACAATGTCGGGTCGCGCAAATTAATATTCGGAGACGCCATATCGATTTTCGCGCGAAGCACGTGCGTACCGTCGGGAAATTCACCTTGTCGCATGCGTTCGAAAAGATCGCGATTCTCGGCTACCGTTCGATCACGATGCGGGCTATTCTTGCCTGGCGATTTTAGCGTACCGCGATACTCACGTATCTCGTCAGCGCTCAGGCTGTCAACGTAAGCATCCCCGCTATCAATCAACGATAAAGCGGCCGCATAAATGCGTTCGAAATAATCCGAGGCGTGGGTTAGGTCTTCCTGCCAATTGTATCCCAACCACCGAACGTCTTTGCTAATCGCATCAGCGAATTCCTGACGCTCTTTTTCCGGATTTGTATCATCAAAACGGAGAAAAGTACGTCCATCGAACTCTTGTCCGACACCAAAATTCAATGAGATCGAGAGCGCGTGACCGATGTGCAAAAAGCCATTCGGTTCGGGTGGGAATCGCGTGACCAACCCGGCCGGAAGCTTCCCCGATGAAACATCATCTGCAATGATTTGGCGAATGAAATCACGTGGTGATTCTTCCGCTGAGTGCTCGTTATCGTGTGTCGCTGATGTCATTTGTTATCGCCTAAACTGACCCGGTCCAGATCTGTCCGCCATATTCTACGCGACGATGAACGGGATTGCGCTAGTTGGGATGCCGATAAGCATCGCGATAGCGATCGAGCATTCCTGCCGGTGTCGGCAACTGCTCTGCATCGGTTGCCCTAAGCGCTTCGTTCTCGGCACTTGCGACGCTAAACGAGAACAAGTAATCGTCAGGAATGCCCATCCGAACGTCCCGAATAATCACCTCGCCCGACACAACCTCCGCGATGACCCAGCCTTTGGAAAACCAGACTAGTCGGTCGACAGGCCAGTGACCACGTAGTTCATGAATCAATGCCGCGCCATTAGACCGACATCGCCAATCAGGGGAAGCGGCGTTCCAAAAATTTAGAAATGCGTCGCAGAATTGTATTTCAGTCTGCGCCATCAAGCGCCATCGAACCTGATTCAGCGGCGTCGGCAACGCCTTCACTTGAACGACATCGTCTTGCTTGCCTAGGGACTGCAACGCACGAGCTTGCATATGCCCCTGCAGGAGTACACCTGCGCCGAGGTATGCAGCAACGATACCCAACGCAATCGTTGGCGGCCGGTGGACTTGAGGGCGATGCCGGAGTCGAAGCGCAGCGACAATGCCGACGATCAAGGTAACAGTGACCACGGGGTCTAATATAAAGATGCTGCCAATGCTGACGGGGGTCTCGCTAAAGGGTCGCCACAATTGGGTTCCATAGACTGTAAATGCGTCGAGGATTGGGTGCGTAGTCAGCGCCAGCCAAACGAGTACCAGCAAGCGCTTGAATTTTCCGCGAAATACTCGGAAACGACCGATGCCTGCTGCAATCAGGGGGGAGATCAGCGTTAGCCAAAACAATGAGTGCGACCAACCACGGTGATAGGTCATTTGCGCTACCGGATCAGCGTAAGGCACCAAGACGTCTAAATCGGGTAATGTTCCGCACAACCCCCCGATGACAGCCGCACGGACGCCAAACTGGCGGCCGGCCACGGCTTGCCCGACACAAGCGCCGAGCGCTAACTGGGTCAGTGAATCGATAGGTTACTCGCTTGCGCAGAGTCGGCAAACGCCTTGCACTTCCAACATCTGTTGCTCAGCAACAAAACCGGCGTTTGCCGCCACTTTCGCAATCTGCGCGTTAACCGTCCCCACATCGATTTCGGTAACGCGACGACATTCGCGACAAATCAGAAATTGGCCGTGATGCGGATGACTGGGGTCGGAGCAACCAATAAAGGCGTTGAGTGAATCCAACCGATGGACAAGGCCAGCTTCCATCAAGAAATCGAGCGCCCGGTAGACGGTTGGTGGGGCTGCCCGCTTACCCGCAGCCGACAAGGCTTCGAGCACATCGTAAGCACCGACCGGCTTATGGCTGCCCCAAACCAACTCGAGCACGCGACGGCGCAACGCCGTTAAGCGTTTACCCTGCTCCGCGCAAATGACCTCAGCCTGCGCAACAGCATTGCTAACACAGTGCTCATGATTGTGATCAGTGTCTGATAGGGACATTACCTATTCCGGAATTCAAACTCGTGGCCGAATGATACCGCAACCACAGCCTGAATATGCACTTCGGCCGTGGCAGATTGTTCGGTTTAGGCTACAATAAGCGGTTGAAAATATCCTAGGGCCTGCAATCCGTGAGAACCGGCGGCATGGACCCTTGTCGCTGATACGGATCCCATAAAACCATGCCTAAGTTCACGCTCCCCGATCAATCTGTTCGAGACTATGATGCAGCTGTTACCGGCTTGCAGATCGCCGAGGATATCGGCAAATCATTGGCCAAAGCCGCCGTCGCTATCCGTGTCGACGATGAGCCTCTGGACCTCACCCGAACACTTGAAAGCGACGCAAACATTGCCATCATCACGCGTGACAGCGACGAAGGACTCGAGCTACTCCGGCATGATGCGGCACATGTGATGGCCGAAGCCGTAAAAGAGTTGTACCCGGAGACGCAAGTCACGATCGGTCCTGCCATCGAGAACGGCTTTTATTACGACTTCGCTCGCGAAACAGCATTTACGCCGGAAGACCTGGAACTGATCGAAAAGCGCATGCATGAAATCGTGCAACGCGACGAAACGTTGATCCGGGAAGTCTGGACGCGCAATGACGCCGTCAAGTTCTTCCGCGACGCCGGAGAGGAGTACAAGGCGAAACTCATCGAACGCATCCCTGAAGACCAAACCATCACGCTCTATCGGCAGGGCGATTTCATTGACTTGTGCCGTGGGCCGCACTTGCCGTCGACCGGCCGACTTGGCAAGGGTTTCAAGTTGTTGCGATTGTCAGGTGCCTACTGGCAAGGCGATTCAAAAAACGAAATGCTGCAACGAATTTACGGCACGGCCTGGTCCAATGAAAAGCAACTTAGGGTTTACCTTAAACAAGTCGAGGAAGCTGAAAAACGCGATCACAGAAAACTGGGCAAGCAAATGGACTTGTTCCATTTCCAGGAGGAAGCACCAGGTTCTATTTTTTGGCACCCCAAAGGCTGGACACTGTTTCAGCGCCTGATCGACTACATGCGGAAACGCCAAAGCGATGCCGGCTATCGGGAGATCCATACGCCAACCGTGATGGACCGTTCGCTGTGGGAAGCGTCCGGGCACTGGGATACATTTGGCGAGCACATGTATACAACGGAGACAGAAGACGGTCGCGTTTACGCGCTCAAGCCAATGAACTGCCCGGGACATGTTCAGGTGTTCAAACAAGGCATTACCAGTTACCGGGAACTTCCGTTGAGACTGGCGGAATTCGGCACGGTACATCGGTACGAACCCTCCGGAGCATTGCATGGCATGCTTCGGGTGCGCGCATTCACGCAAGATGATGCGCATGTCTTTTGCACGATGGAACAGATCACCCAAGAATCGGTCGCTATCAGTCAACTGATCATGAGTATCTACAAAGACTTCGGCTTCGAAGATATTCGCATCAAGTTTGCCGATCGCCCTGAAAAACGCGTTGGCGACGACGCAGTATGGGATCAGGCGGAAGCGTCCTTGCTGGCAGCTTTGAAAGCGACCGACATGGACTATACGCACAACCCGGGCGAAGGCGCTTTCTATGGTCCGAAACTGGAATTTGTATTGCGTGATGCCATTGGCCGCGACTGGCAATGCGGCACACTGCAAGTCGATCTAAATTTGCCGGGCCGACTTGGCGCCAGCTTTGTTGGCGAAGACGGACAACGGCATGTCCCGGTCATGCTTCATCGGGCCATGTTTGGATCACTGGAACGCTTCACGGGAATTTTGCTAGAACACTACGCCGGCAACTTGCCGTTATGGCTATCTCCATTACAAGTGATGGTCGCCACAATTACCTCCGACGGGGACGAATATGCGGCCGAGCTTGTTCGCGAGCTTAGAGCGGCGGGTATCGATGCGGAATCAGACCTGCGCAACGAAAAAATCGCCTACAAAGTAAGAGAGCATAGTCTTGCAAAAATCCCACTGATCATGGCGGTCGGGAAGCGGGAAGTAGAGCAAGACACGGTTGCACTGCGGCGACTGGGTAGCAAGCAACAACGTGTTTTAGCCAAGTCAGAAGCTATCGCTGAGATTGTCGCTGAAATCGCGGAAAAGCGCGGTTTACCGCAAAAATAAGGCTAGCACTGGCCAACTGGAGCACTAAATGTGCACTAGTTATCGGACGTTATGTGGAATTCGTCACAGTTTCGTGTACCCGTCACATCGCCTTAATGTACCTGCTGCCATTACTACTTATACTTAAATCCATCAAAGTGGAATTCTTTTTTGGGTCACTGACTCAGGTCAACGTACGATGCTCGATCAATTCAAGAAACAAGTAATGTTCCTTCATCCGGAGCCCGAACTCATGGAGCCCTGCGCTTCCATGCTCGGTGACAAGTTTTCTGTGCATATGGCCCAAAGCGGCACCGAGGCGTTAACGACCCTGGGCATTACCCCGATCGACATTATCGTCTCGGCACAGGATCTGCCGGGTATGACTGGTCAGGAGGCACTGCGCGAAGCCAAGAAACGCTGGCCCAAGACTCGTGGTATTTTGATCGCTAACGACGCGATGACTCCGGATGACGTTGCCGCGTTGGTCACCGTCAAACACTTGAATCAAATTTTGACCGCAGGCGTCAGTGTTGCGGAAATTTGTGCAGCGATTCACCAGGAATTAAATGCGGCTGACTTGCCGCAACCGGCAAATGACTTTTCGGCGGGGCCGCGCGAAGGCACGGACGCTACTGGCAGCTTCCGGACTGACAGTATGCGTCTCGATAACAATGCCACTGGCAGCTTCGAACAACTGGGCCGTGAGATTCCGACACTGGAACCCGGGGCAGCTGCAGCTGAGCAAGCGAGAGCAATCAGCGATGTGGAACTGGTCGTACTCACTAACGACTCGAGCTTTCTAAAGACCATTCGCGCTGCAACCGGGGCCAGCCATGTTGTGAATCACGCACCGAACCTTCAAGAGGCGGTAGATATCGTCGAGGAAGGCAAGAGTGGCGTTCTGATTACCGATGCAGCGGTTGCCGTAAAAGACGTGCAAACCATCACCGCTAAACTTCGTAAACATATGCCTTCGTTGGTCACCATCGTCGCAGGCCGACGTGAAGATGGTGAAAAAATGATGGGCTTGATCAGCGATGGACTCGTTTATCGATTCCTATTGAAGCCGATCAGCCCGGGTCGGTCGCGTCTCGCGATCGAAGCCTCTGCTAAGAAACACCTCACGTTGATCACAACCGATGTACCGCTCTCGCCTGCCGACGTGCAGGACAAAATGACGGAGACCGGCATCATCAAAGGCGTCACGTTTGATTCCGGTTTGTTCCGGACAACCGATGTACGCGAAACGAACATCAACATGCCGTCTTTGGACGATGACGTCGATGATAGTGGTTTTGTCGGAAGCATCAGCGACAAGCTGCGCGGGGTCCCCCCGTTATTGTTGGCAGCCATTGCCGTCGCACTGACGTTGATCGGCGTATTTCTGTTCAGCGGAGACGACGAACCGGCACAACCACAAATCGCGACAGTACCCGCTGACGCAAGTCGTCCGGCGCCAGTGGAAGAAACTCTGCCAGCTGAGCCAGCTGTCGACCGATTTGCGGAAGCGCTCGCCAATGGCAGATCAGCATTATCAGAGAATCGACTAACAGACCCGGCGGATGATAACGCCGTCGTGCATTTCGCTCAGGCCGCTGCCCTGCGCCGGGAAGATTCAGCCACTCGCGCCAGACTGGAACAAGTACTTCAGCAAGTATTTACAGGTATCGAGAATGACTTGCTCGCCGACAATCTCGACGGTGCCAGCCAAGCTGTCGCGGTACTCAATGCAACCGTACCAGGTCATCCACGCCTCGCCTTTTTCAATCGACAGATTAATAAAGAGCAAGCGAGACAAGACTTGGCGGCTGTTGAGCAACTCCTGAATAGTGGCAATATCGCCGGCGCGGGAGAAACGGTCGATCGACTCAGAGCGTCTGGCGCTGTTGAGCCAGCCATTCTTGATGCATTACAAAATCGACTGAATGCGGTGAACAATGCTAATCGTCAAAGAAGCGATGTCGACACGTTGATCGCAACGGCGAACAACCGTTTAGCTTCCGATCAATTGATCAGCCCTTACAATGACAGCGCGCAGTTTTACTTTCGCTCTGCGCTCGACACCGAACCGGGCAATGCCGCTGCCAGAAGTGGCCTAAGCCAAGTGGCTACCGCACTAGTGGACCGCGCACGATCACAAATTCGTGCCGGCGAAAACAGATTGGCCGAACAGACATTGGCCGCTGCTATCGCCAGTGGCGCGAATGCCATTGAAGTTGAGTCGGTACGCCGTCAGCTGGAGACACAACAGGCAACCACCGTCAGGGAGCCCCGCCAGATTCAATCGACACGCCAGCCAGCGACCGATCCGGCACCGTCTTCCGCCGAGCCCGTTGTTTCTAGTCCGGCAGAAACCACCCGCAATGAAACCGCGCCGGTACCAACGCCTCCCGACTCCGTACTCTCGCAGCAGGATACGTCGACCAACGATACATCCGTAAGCACAGAACCCGCGCCCGTAGCGGAGGCAGCGGAAGAGAAAGCGGCTACAACGAACACGGACGATGCTTTGTCCGATATCGAGTTAGTCGTCATCTCAAAGACGCCACCCGAATACCCGCGCAGTGCACAACGACGCGGTGTTGAGGGCTGGGTCGAAGTCGAATTTGGTGTCGATGCCGATGGCAACACCGTCGATGTTGGCATTTTTCAGAGCACACCGGGCAGCGTTTTCGATCGCGCCGCGATCGAGGCCGTTTCCCAATGGCGCTATGAACCACTCGAGACGAACGACCCGACCATGGTGAAACGCGCACGCGTCAAGCTGGAATTCAATCTCTCGCAGTAGTCGCAGTCATACGCGCATCGCAACATTAAAAACTTGCTGCAATTCAGCGATGATCGACAGTGCAATCACGGCGGGCTCACGGCCACCAATATCCATACCCGCTGGACCGCTGATCACAGCTTCCAGATAACACTTCGAGTCGACATCCAGTCTCGCTAACAAGCGGTCGCGCCGGTGCCGCGGCCCGAGAAGACCGACGTAATGCCAATGGCGGTAGTTCCCTATCGCTTTCAAGTATTGGAAGTCGCTATCCAGATGGTGACTCATCACCATGACCGCATCCTGATGCAGCAAGTCGACGCTGGCCGCTAACTCGGACGCAGAAGCGCAATACTGATCGGTCGTAGCACGATCAACCAGTCCATCGATATAGGCAGGACGATGATCGAAAACGGTTGTCCGCCATCCCAGCAGATCGGCGAACTCGATCAGCGGCAAGGCGTCGGGCGCCGCACCGCAAACGAGCAATCTTGGCGCTGGTTGAATAAACACATAGAGTGCAGATGCTCCGTCCGGCGAATCTGCTACGAAAGTTGAAGCGCGATCGTGCAATTGTCGGTCGGCAACTTGCCGAAACCCGTCATCCAGATTGACGGAAGACTGGTCCTGTTCCTGCTCATCCACATAGCCGACAGAACCGGCGTCAGGAAGCACCAACACGCCAGCGATGCCAGCCAGGTAGTTGGCAATAGCACTGCGGATAACGCGCTCAAATGCATCGGCAACTGAGACCAACACAATTTCCAGCGTGCCGTCGCAACCAGCCCCCATTCCCCAAAGCGCATCATGATCACCGCCTAAATCGTAAATCACACGATCTGACTGACCGGTCGCGGCCACTTGCGCTGCACGCAGCGCCAGGTCGCCCTCCACGCAGCCACCACTGACTAGACCTTGGTAGCTACCATCAGCAGCGATCACAATGAAGTCGCCGCATTTGCTGTAAGTCGACCCTTCTGTTCGCTGAACGAACGCCAGCACACAGGCGATGCCATCATCTCGCCAGGCAACTAATTGTTCAAACACACGAGTCTTATGACGCATATCGCAAAGTCCAGCTTCTGTTTTGGTCTACAACCTGAATTATAATCGAGACGTCAGCTTTGCATCACATTCAAGGAACCGCCATGCACCAAGCAGAGATTACGCTTTATGGTTACTACTTCAGTTCTACGTCTTATCGAGCGCGGATCCTGTTGAACCTAAAACAACTGACCTATGACACCATCGATATTCGACTCGACAAAGGCGCCCAACACGATGCCGAGTTCAAGTCGCTGAATCCAATGGGTGCAGTGCCGGTGCTTAAGGTCGGCGAATTGTCGCTCGTCCAATCGCAGGCCATCAGCGACTATCTCGACGAAACCTATCCGGAGCCTCGTCTGGTACCGCTCGAGGCGGAGCCCCGTCAACGCGTAAGGGAAATCACAGCCTTGATATCCTGCGACATTCACCCGGTTAATAATTTAAGAGTTCTCAAGCATTTACGCTCAGAACATCAATTTGACGATAGCAAGATCGCTGCTTGGTATCGGCTCTGGATCGAACAAGGGTTCGGTGCGCTCGAGTCATTGTTACAAGCAACCAGCGATAGCGGGCGCTTTTGTGTCGGCGACATGGTATCGATGGCAGATGTCTTTCTGATTCCACAAATTGCCAACGCACGCCGCTTTGATATTCCGTTGGATCAATATCCAACGATCGTGAGTATCGACAAGCATTGCCAAACAATCCCAGCTTTCGCTGATGCGCATCCAAGCCGCCACGTACCCGCGGACAAGCAATGAAGCCTCTCCTACCTAGTCGGCCTTCTTTTGGCGAGAAGCACGCTTGCGATCTGATTCAAGCAACAACTTTTTCCGCAAACGAATATTCTCAGGAGTGATTTCGACAAGCTCATCGTCATCAATGAACTCCAACGCCTGCTCCAGCGAGAAGCGAATAGGGGGTGTTAGTAACAGGTTTTCATCAGTGCCCGCTGCACGAATGTTGGTGAGTTGTTTACCTTTCGTCGGATTAACGACCAAATCGTTGTTGCGGCTGTGTATACCAACGAGCATGCCTTCGTAAACCTCGATGCCGTGATCGAGAAAAAGCCGACCACGTTCTTGCAGATTGAACAACGCAAACGCCAGCGCTTTGCCAGCAACGTTGGAAATCAGCACACCATTGTTTCGCTGTGCGATGGAGCCTTTGACCTTAGGCGCATACTCATCGAACACGTGGTAGATCAGCCCGGTACCGGCCGTTGCGCTTAGGTATTCCGTTCGGAAGCCAATCAGCCCGCGCGACGGAATACGATATTCAAGCCGGCTCCGGCCCTGTTGTTCCGCCGTCATCGCGAGCAGCTCACCCTTGCGATCCGCCAGCCGGGTCATGACAGCACCCTGATACTCTTCGTCGAAATCGACGGTGAGGTTTTCGTAGGGCTCCATGACGACGCCATCGACCTCAGTCTCGATGACCTCAGGCCGAGAAACAGCGAGTTCAAAACCTTCACGACGCATCGTTTCAATGAGGACAGAAAGGTGCAGCTCGCCGCGTCCAGAGACTTTAAATTTATCCGGATCTTCGCCGGTTTCGACACGTAACGCGACGTTGTGCTTCAACTCTTGCTCAAGCCGCTCGCGGATTTGACGGCTGGTCAGATACTTGCCTTCGCGGCCGGCTAATGGCGACTTGTTGACTTGAAATGTCATGCTGATTGTCGGCTCATCAACGGTGAGCGGCGGCAAGACTTCCGGCGCATCGCGCGGGCATAGCGTATCCGAGATGCTAAGCGGATCAACGCCACTGAAGGCGACGATATCGCCCGCCTCGGCTGACGGCACCGATAGCCGGTTTAAACCATGAAATCCATAGAGTTCCAGAATACGGGCATTGCGCGTCTTGCCATCGGCTGAAGCTACGACGAGCGGTTCGTTCTGTTTCACAGTGCCACGACTGACGCGGCCTACACCGATGACGCCCACATAGGGATCATAGTCGAGGCTGGATACCTGTAACTGTAGGGGACCTTCACGATCAACTTTGGGTGCCGGGACATGCTCGATAACCGCATCAATCAGCGGCTGCATGTCTCCAGATTTCGCATCTGATTCAGTTGATGCAAAACCTGAAAGGCCGCTTGCATAGATCACTGGAAAATCGAGTTGCTCATCCGTTGCGCCAAGACGATCAAACAAATCGAAGGTTTGATCCAACACCCAATCCGGTCGCGCGCCGTCACGATCAATCTTGTTGATCACCACCAAAGGCGTGAACCCCCGCGCAAAGGCCTTCGAAGTCACAAATCGCGTTTGTGGCATCGGGCCTTCAACGGCATCGACCAGCAGCAGCACGCTGTCCACCATCGACAAGACACGCTCCACTTCGCCACCGAAGTCGGCGTGTCCGGGTGTATCGACAATATTGATGCGCCAGTCATCCCAACGAATCGCTGTGTTCTTGGACAAAATCGTGATGCCACGTTCGCGCTCGAGATCATTCGAATCCATGACGCGATCCGGGGTGTCGGCCCGCTCATCCAGCGTACCAGACTGCTTCAACAGCTGATCGACCAGGGTGGTCTTGCCATGGTCAACATGCGCGATTATCGCGATATTGCGGAGTTTTTGGGGTGCATTCATCGGCGCGGGTCCGTCGTGGGCAAAGCCGGCCATTATAGCGACCTAAATAATCGCTGCCGGACTATTTACCCGACAGCCAGGTGACTTAATGTGAACAAGCGACTTCGCCGTCCCGGCAACTGAGATCTCTGGGGCCCAACGCCAATGCATCCGGGCGCCGGGGATCCGCGGCACCCCAATAAAGATCTTGCTCAAAGACGATCGTTTGGGCGCTACCCATGGTTCGCTGACGCATATCTACCGAATGCCCCATCGCGTCCAATGCCTTCAATGTGTCCGGGCTGAAACCGGCCTCAAGGAACAAGCGATCCGGATACCATTGATGATGAAAACGCGGCGCCGCGACGGCATCCGCCGGCGCCATGTCGAAGTCGACAATATTGACGATGACTTGCAAAACCGTCGTGATAATTCGACTACCACCAGGGCTACCCGTTGCGATCCAAGGTTTACCATCCTTGAACACCAGCGTAGGCGTCATTGAACTGAGCGGGCGCTTACCCGGCGCAATCGCGTTGGCATCAGCACCGAGCAAACCATATCCATTTGGTGTGCCCGGCTTCGATGAGAAGTCATCCATCTCATTATTCAGTAGGATGCCGGTGCCTGGAATCGTTATTCCGCTACCGTAGGAAAAATTCAGCGTGTAAGTGTTGACGACCGCATTGCCGTATTGATCCATAACGCCATAATGCGTGGTGTCTGGACTCTCAAAGAAAGGAGCAACCGCCGGCGCAATATCAACAGACTTTCGTGCCTCATTTGGGCTAATCGCTGCCGCAATTTCTTGACCGTAGTCTTTACTGATCAACCAATCAATCGGCGCCTTGTAGTAGTCCGGATCACCTAGATGGATGCTGCGGTCTGCATAAGCGGTACGCATCACCTCTGTCATCCAATGGATCGACTGTGCACTGCCGAAACCGGCTTCCGCAAGATCTAACTGTTCCAAAGCATTCAGCATCTGAACAATCAGGACACCACCCGAACTCGGCGGCGGCATCGACACGATCTTATGTCCTCGATAAGTACCTTCCACCGGCATGCGCTCGGCGACTTGATAATCAGCAAGGTCGGCCGCGGTAATCAGTCCATCGTTCTGCTCCATCGCAGCCACAATTTTTTGCGCGACAGCGCCTCGATAGAACGCCGCGGGACCGCGACGTGCAATCTGTTTCAACGACCATGCCAAATCGGGTTGACGCAAGATCTCGCCCGCTTCGTAGGGCTCGCCATCCGGCTTGTAGTAAGCCGCCAAGGTCGCCGGGTTGCGGCCCAAACTCTCACGTCGCCGTTTTAGTGCCTCGGAGAGATCCGGACTGACGCGCATGCCCCGCTCGGCAATTCGGATGGCGGGCTTTAACATATCCGCCCATTTCATCGAGCCGTAACGTGTCAACGCATGATGCATACCCGCAACCGTGCCCGGCACGCCGGCTGAACGATATGAAAAACGGGATGCGCGGGAATCGGGATTGCCTTCAGCGTCCAAATACATATCTCTGGATGCCGCCGCTGGCGCCTTCTCGCGATAGTCAATCGCGATCGTTTTATCCTCGTCGGCGAGGTAGACCATCATGAATCCGCCACCGCCTAGGTTGCCTGCTCGCGGCAATGTCACCGCAAGCGTCATACCTACTGCAACCGCTGCATCGACCGCATTACCCCCTTCGGCCAAGATCGCTGCACCGACTTCCGCAGCCATTGCATTCTGAACGGCAACCATGCCGTCTTTGTCAACGGCCGCATGGTGTCTGGCACCATAGTCGATAATCGAGGACTGCTGCGCAACGGCGGGTGCAATGATGACAACAAGACTGATTACTGTGAAAACGACTCGCCCAACCAGGGTGCGTTTGTAATCTAAACTCATGCGCAATGCCTCAACTAAACTTCACATGCTAAAGACTGCGCCGCGGGCTAGCGACGCCGCTACAGTATACTGCACTACGCCAGTCGAACACCCACCGTCCCAGATCGTTTGCCGAAAGGACTAAAAACAATGCTAGCGTTGATTGACCTTCCTTTGAGCGACTTCGTAGCACTGCTCGCGGCTGGCGGCGTGGCAGGCATACTAGCCGGTCTGCTTGGCATTGGCGGCGGTGTACTTTTGGTGCCAGTGTTGTTGATATTACTGGCCAACAGTGGCGTACCGGATCACGTCTCCATGCATGTTGCCGTGGCCACATCGATGGCAACCATCATTTTTACGGCGATATCCAGTGCGTGGTCACACTGGCGCCAACAGAGTGTCGACACCACCATTGTCAAACAGTGGGCACCTTTCGTTCTGATTGGCGCATTGTCCGGAGGATTGATCGCCCGATATATCAATGGAGACGCGCTCCGTGCTCTATTTATTGTATTGGCGCTGATCATTGGAATCCGCTTCGTACTGAACTCATCAAATCGCAACGAAAGACACATACAACTCAGTCGCACTCAACAAGGCGCGACAGCAACCACAATCGGATTATTGTCAGCCTGGCTCGGTATCGGCGGTGGATCGTTCTCGGTGCCTGTCATCCATGCGTTAGGCCGCACCATCACGACTGCAGTCGGCACATCCGCCACCATTGGGCTCTGCATCGCCATACCGGCAACCACCGGTTTCATCATCGGTGGAGTGAATGTAGCCGGTAGACCGCCAGCCAGTATGGGGTTCGTTCACTTGCCGTCCGCCGTGATCATCGCCATTTGTGCGATGGCATTGGCGCCGGTGGGCGCTAGCTTCGCGCACAGAATCAACCAGCACCTACTAAAGCGCTTCTTCGGCATATTTCTGTTAATTGCAGCGGCAAGAATGCTACAAAAACTCATCACGTAGGTCGTTAATCGGCCTAAAAACTGCGAATTCCATGCTGGATTGGTACAATTGGCCGCGTTCGCGAGGTCATGGCCATTACAGGCCTGATCTCAAGACGACACGCATGCACAACGCCGAAGCGTTCTAACATGGAAACCGAAGCTAACCCATTTAATTGTGATAAATCAGCCATTGGCTCGGTCTCATTCACAACAAGACGATCTATCGGGCACCCCGTTACGGTGAAAACACCGGAGAACACCCTATGACCAACATTGCGTGTGAAGAAATACCAGTCGACTCAACACCGGCCCATGAAATTCTGCAAACGTCAGGACATTATCGGCTGCGACTGGCGAAAACCGATGAAGATCTTGATGCGATTTTTTCGCTGCGTTTCCGGGTTTTTAATCTTGAGCTCAACGAAGGGCTGGAGACATCTTATGCAACCGGCCTGGACCGCGACCAGTTCGATGCACATTGCGCCCACTTGATCGTTGAAGATCAGCGAAGTCTCAGCATTGTCGGCACCTATCGGATGCAAGACCGCAAGATGGCACGCGCCGGCGCAGGTTTCTATTCAGCAGGCGAGTTTTGTCTGGAGACACTGGGTGATGACATACTTGATCAAGCCGTCGAACTTGGGCGAGCCTGCATCGATGAAGCACATCGCAACACACGCGTCCTGTTTCTATTGTGGCGAGGTCTCGCCGCTTACATGGTCAGTCGTCAGCATCGCTACTTCTTCGGCTGCTGCTCTTTAACCAGCCAAGATCCTGCCGAAGGCATCGCACTACATGAACGCCTGGTACAACAAGGATCTTGCGACGAGTCGTTGTCGGTCGTTGTGCAACCTGCCTATGCTTGTGTCGCCGATCACCCCTATGATGGTCCCACGCCTCGTGTGCCGAAACTAATGCGACTCTACCTAAGCTATGGCGCAAGAATTGTCAGCGGGCCCGCCCTTGATCAGGAATTCTCGACGATCGACTACCTTGCCCTATTCGATTTACAAGCATTGGATGCAGAGGCGCGTCGGATGTTTGTTGATGACTAGTCACACAGATAGCCAAGCGTTCAATCCCGGTGTCGCGCTACGAATTCTAGCGATCGTAAGGCTCATTGGCATACTGCTCATCACATTGTTCGTAGCAATTCCGTTGGCTATTCTGCGCTTCGTGCTTAGCCCGTGGCCGAATGCCAAGCGCGCCGTCAGACTGTTTTACTTCAAGCTGTGGTCGCGATGGGTTTGTGCATTGCTCGGCGCGCGTTCCAATGTGTTTGGCGAGCTCCCGGCAGCGCAGTGCATGGTCGCCAGCAACCATTTGGGATATCTGGATATTCTGGTGATCGCTCAATACGCGCCTGCCGTTTTTGTCTCAAAAGCCGATGTCCTGCAATGGCCGGTTGTCGGCTGGCTAACCAAGCTTGCCGATACACTCTACATTGCCCGGGAACGTCATCGGGATATCCCCCGCGCGAATCAGTCTATTGCCGCGGCGCTGCAGGCTGGCGACAATGTTGTGCTGTTTCCAGAGGGAACAAGCTCGAATAGCGATTGGATCCTGCCTGTTCGCCCGCCGCTACTGCAAGTGGCCGCCAGTGAACAGTTTCCTGTCAGCACGATTGCACTCTATTACCAAACCGATACACCTGATCCGCATGCGCATCAAGCGATCTGCTACTTCGGTGACATGTCATTCGGCAGCCATGTATGGCGACTACTTCACTTACGTGGATTCAAAGTAGACATCCGCTTCTCGGGCGCGCTGTTACAGGACACCGAACGAAAAACGCTCGCACTGAAAGTACGCAAGAGCATTCTTGATTTGCAAACCGAGAACGAGCCGGACTCCCCCAAACCAAACCTAGATGAATCTTATGCCTTCCAAAAGTTCCAATCGCATGGATAACTCAGAATTGCCTTCACCACTCACTACATTATGCCGCGATAACCTTCTCGGGCTCGATCGATTGCGTCTTGTTGTCGAACGACTTTCCGATAGCCAGTATGCGCAAGCCACCCCACCCTGCAACAGTGGTATCGGCGCACATGTACGACACGTTCTTGACCACTACGATGCGTTCTTTAGCGGCGTCGATAACGGTGTCATTGACTATGACCGCCGTCGCCGTGACCCGGAAACCGAAGTCTCTCGCGCCAAGGCCCAACAACGTATTCGTTTGATCAAAGATCAACTCGAACGACTCTCAAACATCCAAGCTGTGAACAACGTTCGCGTCATTATGGATTGCGGCTCTAGCGACAGCACGACCGTCGAAGCGGACAGTTCACTTGTTCGTGAGTTACAGTTTTTGGTCAGTCATACCGTGCATCATGATGCGCTGATCGCCGCTAGCGCCAATACACTGAATATCGATTTGGATAAGCAGTTTGGCGTCGCGCCGTCAACGCTGCGCTACTCCGAGTGTGGCGGGTAACAAGCCGAAGACCCGATTGAGCTTTTTCCGCAAAAGTCTGTGGGCTTGGGTCGCGCTTCTGCTGCTATCCAATGCATGGCGTTTTCTGTTTCCGGCAACAGCGATGGTCAACCCGGAACATCATTTCGTTAACGTACAGGAACGCATTGGCAGCCAGTTAACCGGCGAACACATCTCGATCGCTTATCGCCAATACGGTGAGCTAACCGTCGACAATACGCCTGTGTTGCTGCTGCACGGCACGCCAGTCGCGTCCAGCGCTATGCGGGGTATTGCGACAGCACTCGCAGAGGATCACTATGTGATCAGCCCCGACCTGCCTGGTTTCGGAGGCTCCATTCAGCCGCTGCCAGACTACTCGAGCATCACGCATGGCTTATATATGCGTGATCTGCTCGCCGCGCTGGACATCAAGCGCGTACACATTGTCGCTTACAGTCAAGGTGGGGCTCCCGCCATCACGCTCGCCGCAAGACATCCCGAACAAGTCGTATCAGTCACGATGATTGCAACGATCGGCGTACAGGAACTGGAGTTATTTGGCAGTTATCGATTGAATCATGCCGTGTACCAAGGCCAGCTTGCACTGATCCGCGCGGCACAATGGTTGTTGCCACATTTCGGATTCCTCGATAATGCGATTCTTGGACCCGGCTATGCACGAAATCTGACGGATACAGACCAAAGACAATTGCGGCCGATGTTTCGGAATATCACCGCCCCGGTGCTCATTATGCACGGCGAGTCAGACGGCCTGGTTCCCTACGAAGCCGCACTGGAACACTATCGCTTGTTGCCACAATCAACATTGATCAGTCTATCTGGCGGGCACGAAATTGCTTATGCGGAACCGACTCGATTAACGCCTGACATCCTGTCATTTTTGTTGGATGTCGATCAGGGCAAAGCACTGACCAGAAATCGGGCCCCGGCCGAGCGACAAATCACCGCGACACAACCGATGCCCGAGACGAATCGCCAGGCGCTGGGAGGCATTGCGCTTGTAGTGCTCATCCTAGCCATCATTGTTGCGAGCTATGTGAGCGAAGACCTCGCTTGTATCGCCGCCGGCTTACTGGCAGCCAAAGGGGTGTTGAGCTTCGGCGCCGCGGTCGGGGCCAGCCTAACCGGATTGTTCACCGGTGATCTTGCTTTGTTCGCGGCGGGTCGATGGCTTGGCGAACCCGCACTTAACCGTTGGCTAAGCGAAGCCAAACTGGCCCGCGCCAAGCACTGGCTCAAACAGCGTGGCCCATTTGTCATCATTGCAAGCCGCTTTATGCCGGGTACCCGACTGCCAACCTACGTTGCAGCCGGTGCACTCCACATGCCTTGGTTACAGTTTGCCGGCTACTTCGCTTTAGCGACCGTTGTCTGGACACCGTTACTCGTCGGCCTCGCTATGGCCTATGGCGAGGCCATGAATCGCTGGTTCGCGGACTACGCCGCCTGGGGCGTCTGGATTCTGATCGGCGGCGTCGTGTTCATTTGGTGGCTCGTCAAGACATTACCACCTTTGCTGACTCACGAGGGTCGTCGATTGGCTCACTCACGTTGGATGCGATTGACCCGATTCGAATACTGGCCGCGCTCTGCCTTTTACTCATTCATCGTGCTCTACTGCATAGGGCTGAGCATTCGCTACCGATCCGCAACCCTGTTCACATTAGCCAATCCGGCGATGCCACTGGGTGGGCTTATTGGAGAACCCAAAGCCGAGATCCTGGCCGCGCTGACGCCAAGCGGCTGCGTTGCACCTTTCTGCACGTTGGACCATAGGAATGCCGATGCAGCCGCCCGAACGATGCTTCAGTTTATGGACGAACAATCCACGACGTTTCCGATCGTCCTGAAACCAAATATCGGGCAACGCGGTGGTGGCGTCGAGATCATCACCACACTGGACGAAGCGAAGCGATATCTGAAAGAAGCCGACGAAGATATTATTGCGCAGGTTTTTACCGCCGGTGAAGAATATGGCGTGTTCTATTTGCGCTTACCCAACGAAGAAAAGGGGTTTATCTACTCCATTACACACAAGGGCGAAACGGCAGTGCGCGGCGATGGGCAACGGGACTTGAAATCACTCATTCTTGATGATCAGCGCGCCGTGGGTATGGCGCGTTTCTTTCTGGATATGCATGCCGAGCGTTTGGATCAGGTGCCCAAGCAAGGAGAACGTATCGTATTGAACCAGATCGGCACTCACAGTCGTGGCAGCCTGTTTACTGATGCGACACACCTGATCACACCTGCCCTTAGCCAAGCCGTCGAACACATCAGCCGGCACTATGAAGGTTTCTACTTCGGCCGCTATGATCTTATCGCACCAGATCAACAGTCGCTGACCGAAGGCCGAGATCTAAAGGTCCTCGAACTCAATGGCGTCAGTTCAGAAGCGACACACATCTACGACCCATCATTCAGCTTGATGCGTGCGTGGCAAGTTATCGCTAAACAATGGCACTACGCGTATCGTATTGGCGATCAGCTAAGAAAACGGGGACTTCAACCCGCCTCAATTCGCGAGATCATTCAGGCACTGCGAAATAATTCCTTTTAGGGAACGGTCTACTCAGTAACGACAACAAACTGATCGAGACCAATTACATTTTTTCGACCATCGGTGAGTGGATCGGATCGTTGGGTGCCAATACGTTAGGCATGCTGTTTACCGACGTCGGCGCCATTCTCATTGGCAGTGCGGAACTCGCCGCCGCCATCCTCTTACTGGTCCCTGCTACCCGGCGTTGGGGTGCTTTGCTGGGCAGCGCCCTATTGTCTGGTGCTATCTTCTTTCATATCGCATCGCCACTAGGCATCTCGGTCCAACTCCCCGGCACCGATGCACCCGATCCCACATTGTTCATTCTGGCGAGCGTTGGATTGCTAGCCTGTCTCCTTATGGTCGCCCGTGGGTTTGTTCTACCGCCGGCGGCAATGATCAAGGCCAACGCATAGGCAACCCCATGGCGATCAGTTTGATACACTCAATCCATGCAACGTCTTCGACTGATCGCAATAATTGGCCTTTGGAGTCTTTCCACTCATACCAATGCTAGCCGGCAGTCCACGGCCGATACACTGGTTGAGTACCAAACGCAGACGGGTGTCAGTGTTACCGGCCTGGATGCCGCGTCATTAGACACTTTGAATGCCGGAGAAACGGTCTACAGGACGGTCAAGCTATCCGGTGATACCGGGCAAGACTCCACCATCATTCGTATTGTCGGCTATCGACTCATCGATGCAGCGCGAGAATCCCTTTGGCTTTCCGCGCTGGCCTACGACGGCAATTATTCAAAGCGTTTGACCGAGCATCTGGTCGGTAAGACGGCATCAGGTGATGCGCTTTGGTATCAACATGTCAATATGCCCTGGCCCTTACGTAACCGGCATTGGCTAATCAGCACTCGAAAAAACATTGAACTCACGCGAACAACTGAAGGCGCGATCTGGGAGCATCAATGGGAATTGGCCACCAATAGCCGCCAACAAATCGCCAAACTGGCCAGGCGCAAAGTCGTGCCGGGACTCTCAAGCGAGGACTTTCGCAAATCTATCCTTGTGCCGCGTAACAATGGCGCCTGGATGATGGCAGAAACGAAAACAGGAAAAACCCTGGTGGTGATTCATGCCACGATGGATATGGGCGGCATGATTCCCGACGCATTGGTCGCACGCTCGACCAAGAAGCAGCTCATGTTTATGCTGGAAAAAATAGAACAAGATAGCCAATCAATCTGGCAAACCTATGACGACCGCTACCCTATCGTTCGGGGTGACGGAACGCTGATTGAGCCAATAACCCCGACGAGATAGCCAAACTATGGACGCCAAAACTTTAATGCCGGATGACAGCCTTCAACGCGTCAGCCGCAACCTGAAGCTCGGCCAACACCGACATCATCTATTTCTATGCGTTGACCCGGAGACACCCAAATGCTGTGATCCCGCTGCCGGCAAAGCCTCATGGGCGTATCTTAAGTCCCGTCTACGCGAGCTGAAACTAGATGTATCCGGTCAGGTATTCCGGTCAAAAGCAGGCTGCCTTCGCATCTGTCAGCAAGGCCCGATCGCCGTCGTATATCCCGAAGGTATCTGGTATCGCAACTGCAGCCCAGAAGTGATCGAGCGCATCATTCAGGAACACCTTATTGGCGGCACACCAGTCCAGGATTTTCAGTTTTTTACAGCACCGCTCAGTTCAAATGTTGCGAACGAAAACGAGTCTCTGGACTAACCAATGCAGCAGCGCGGCTAGCAAGAAAAATGGCAATAAGAAAAGACGACTCAATGGCTGGGTCATTGGTCCATTATTGATTTCGTCATTAAGTGCGATATCGCCAATAAAACTGGCCGTCGCATCGTTAGAACGCACGGCACGCTCCATTTGCCAATGTCCCGCAGGCGCTACCCAGTGAGAAAAGACCCGCTCACCCGATTCATTTTCTACCGTCAACCACCCGCCGGCGCTCGGCCATAACCAGTCACATCGTTCTGCAGGCCGCCAAGCGGACAAGTAGCCGTTCAACTTGCGCTCGTCATTGCCTTGAATCACGTTGAAACTTGCCTTGCCATCTTGTCGCCAGCAAACTCGCAGTCGCGAGTCTTGCTCCGCTTGAAGCGGACTAGCATTGATATCCGGTGCTAACGCCGGTTTCGCCATGTCTGAAACAACTTGCGACCAGAGCCTGGCGTAGGCTTCGATCTGACCCGAACCCACCGCACGATAGGAATCTCTCCATAGAGACAGTCCGATGCGATTGTTGCTCGTCAATCGCAAGATGACGGGGGCGGCCTGAAGATCCGCCACTAGCGGGTCGACCAATTTGGGGTCGAAACGCACATCCAGTCTTGAATAGCCTGACTCAGGCGACCATGCGGGTGCTGCTAACTGATAGACATGCGCTTCAGCCACCGAAGAAATCGCGGATTCTGCAGCGGCGGGTAATGCCACCAAATCCCTATCGTCTCGCAGCCGAATCAAGATGCCGGGCCCCGTTCGCTCGTCTGCAATCGAAAGCACTTGACGACCCAAGTCCGAGTCCAACGCTGCCCCATCAATGACAATCAAGTCGTAGTCTTTAGCAATGCTCGATTCAAGTTCGGTCAGCGATGATTCATCGCGATTTGCAAACCGTAATCGAAACCGGGAATCACTAACACGACTGACAATCGCCACTTCCGCCCCGCTTTCCGATAACCAACGCTGCAAGGCTCGCCATTCGAAGGATGGCGCGTCTTGCACCAACAACACACTGGCTAAATCAGGCTGCTCGATCTGCACGCCAAAAAACCGTGTCGTCACGACGTCATCGTTGACATCGAGGGCTGAAAGCTTCAGCGAATGTCGGCCAGCAGGCAAATCCAGAACGGACATCGATAGATCGTTCTCATCCCCCCACGACACCCGCGTTAACGCATCTTTTTGACCCGCATAGGCGATGGATACCGCCACCACCTCGGTCAATGCGCCATCATTACGGCCGAGGTGAATCGTTACCGGTGCGCCGACTGCAATCTTGGGTGACCAATCGAATCGCGAAAAGCCGGAAAGCACAGGCGGTCGCTGCCAGTCGATAACACCGCTAAACGAGGTAGCCGACCAGGCCTGATGCGATAGTCCCCCGCCGAGCAACGTGATACGGCTATCCAAACCGACATAGGCAGCCAGGTCCTCCATTGTGGCGAGCCGAACCAGACCGCCTTGCGCCCTAACAGCTCGCTGTCGCAGCCAATCAGACAGACCGGCGCAACGCTCAACATCAGCCAGCAGAAATACATCCGCGGAATCTGCGACGCGCTGCAATGCATCAGGATCAGGGCAGGCTGTCATGACCACCACGGCTTCTGTTTTCATCACAACCTGCGGTGGTAAAATCAAAATAGATTGCGCCAGTAACAGTAAGAGCCCCGACGCAAGCATCGCGAATTTTGCTGGAATACCTTGTGCGCGGTTTAGGCCAATCGCCAAAACCAATAGGGACAAAAACGCTAATAGGCAAAGCCCGATGAGCACCGTTGGCGCGACGCCCACGAACGCTTGTATGAAGCTTGCAACGCTGATCACCCGCGATCACCAAACACATTAGGCGGACTTACTGAACGACCGGGCAATGCGCGCACCGGTGGCGCGTTTTGACGCCAAAACCGTTTCAACAAGTCCCGGCAATGCGTGCAGGCGTTTCCGCTTTTCCAATCGTTCAATGCAGAACGGGCCTCGACCAATGCCTTCGCATCGACTCGACTGCCTAGCGCTTCATCGGACATCCAAGCATCAAACACATCGAACGAAGACGGGTTCGGACTGTTAACGTCCCCGAACAAGTCGACGGCGGCATCCTGTAGCGCGAGCATTGAAACATCTTTTTGATCGGGCGTGACCAGAATTGCCTCGTTATTGATCTCATCAAGCTCGCCGGTCAGGCGTCGGTCCGGATCGACCGGCGTAATCGAAACACCAACTCGCCTCGCCAATGCTCGAGAACGTCGCTGAACCCGCTTAAGCAGCGCCAATGCCCGATACTGATGAGGTAGCGCCGGCTTAGGTTCGAACTGACGTAGTTCGGCTTCTGATGACCACATCGCCCCAAGCGCTTGCGACAGCAGTCCTCTGGTCTCCGGATCAAATAAGGTCGCCTGCTCTTCCTGATCGTGAAAGTGAGAATAAGCCTCAACCGCCGTAGCCGCATCGGCGAAACGATCCTCGGCAGACATTTGCGGACCGAAGTCGTCGCCGTGATCATGCCCATCGCCAATGAAATGTTGATCGTGATCGGACGCATCTTCGTCGGACTCATGGTCTTCATCATGATCATGCCCATCGCCGACGAAGTGATCGTCTTCATCACTAGGACCGGCCGAGGGCTCGCCCGACTGCTCTTCGCCCATGAATTCACCATAGCGCAATCGTAGTGCTTTTTGGTCGATGGCTAACGACTGGGCGCGTTGTGAAAACTCCGCCTCTGAAATCTGCTCCCGATTCGCCAGTAGCGCCTCACTGTCAATAATGATCTGGCGTTGCGACCGAAAGTACTCCGGCATGACCTGAATGATTGGATTATCAATTACAAGGTCAGCAGCCGTTTCAACCGCCGGTGGCCGGACAATAATCGTCTGGGATCTGCCTTCCAGTGGCGCCACCGGACGATTGTCTAAAGTCACGACTTGAAGATAGAGCTCGGTATTTGCGGCAAAACCCAAACTTTGCAAGTCGACTGATGCCTCAATCTCACCATTAGTTTTTCCCGGAATTTTTGCGGTCCAGTCAATCCGCTCTTTCTCAAAACTGACCTGCTCACCGCTGCCGGCACTGCGTGTCACCTCAAGAAAAGTGGCAGCCAGTCCGAAATCATCCGAGAGCGCCACACGAATACCAAGCGGCTCCGATAACCCGGGTTCGACCAGTACAAGCCGCACATCCGGATCTAACAAACGCACCTCCGGTGCTTCGTCAGCGATCACCGCGATACCTTGTGTGGTTGATCCGTCTGGCCAAACAACGGGGGAGCCATCAGCCCAAACCTGATAGGTACTTGATGAGACCGGCAACCATTGACTCTGCCACAATCCACCCTCGGCCGGATACAACGACGCATCGCTCGACCCGTCGAATCTTAAAGCGCCCTTTTTTAGCCGCCCGGTGAACGCCACGGTGTATCTGACCAGGCTGCCTTCGGGGACTTCAAATGAATCCGCTTGCAGGGTTTGCGCCGGAATCCGGGTATAGGCCGGCGGCTGAATATCAATCTGAAGTGAATCGACGGCCAACGAAACGGATAGTGGCAACGGCGCCTCGTTGAAGCTCAACATCGGTAGAAATTTTAGATTAGCTACAATCGCAACGAGCAGCAGACTGTAAGCCCAGGCAGTCGGTACTTTGGCCGCGAATGGCGCGGCAACGTCGTTAGACTCGACGATCGCTTCAAGCGCGGTTTCAGTGCGCTGAACCTGAATTTTCTCAATTCCACTCAATGCCGCTGCCGGTTGAACCAGCAACATCGTGCTGTCCTGTAATTCGGCGAACCGTCTATCCAGATGTTCGGCTATCCGTCGCGGCGTCACTCGGACAGACCAACTGGCCAAGACGACGCCAACGAACGTTAACAAAGCAGCGCCGACGCCAACTAGAGCCAGTAAATCACCCGGCCAATTCGTCAATGAACGTGCCAATAATGCCGCGAGCAAACCAGCGGACAAAGCAAATGCCGAGTACCGCCGGTATTGCTGCCCACGTATCCGGCGTACGAGTGATTTCAACAACGGACTCATTGCGCGCCCTGTCGCAGGGACAACAGTCGCTCTGTCACGAATAAACCCATCAACAAGAACAACCAGATTTGTGGCAAGGCGTCTTGTTCACTGATCGGCAACCTTAGGCGGGTATCGGGTAGTGGCATCCCGGTCCCTATTCCCTTCAAAACAGCGATGCTAGTTGGGCGCTCCCCCAATACGGCTCCGAACTGATACCAGAGATTTGTCGCTAACGCCCCGACAGATTGCGATGACGCGGCCATATCAATCAAAGCCACACGCGACAAGGGATCTTGTTGTCGAACTTGTTCCGCTGTTTGTGGATCCTCGAGAATCCACCAGCCTGCACTCGCCAGTTCGCCGTCCGGAAGTCGGTCGTACGTTTCGACCGTCACCTCGCCAACAAACAACCCTGAGGATCGCCATAGATCGATCGCTGCTAGCACGACTGCGCGCTGCCCGACATCCTGCACCACGACAGAAAGCACAGGTGGTGACTTAATAGGCGCCCTTTCATTACCGGATGGCTGGTCTTCCGACAGATAGACCACATCCTTTCTCAACAAGGGCGACAACGCGGGCCACTTACGACTCTGAACCGGACCGACAACCGTCATGGATGATCCTGTCGTGCGACGCTGATCAATCTGCATAAGCGAAACCGTGGCCGGCAGACTAATCGGTCCGGGCGCCGCATCCGACAGCGGCGTCGCGTCGTCGTCTAGCCAAAAAATGTGATCTGCGCCGCGCTCTAACGCCTGCCAACTCGACTTCGGCGCTACCGGTGAAACAACAGCAATATTGCCTTCCAGTTTTGACTGATCCGACATTTGCGTCGGTCGCAGCACCAGCCAAAGTAACAGCACAAAGATAGAAAGGCGCAATGCGAGTAGCCACCAGTGATCGGGACGGATCCACTGCCATCTGGGTGAAGTCGTTGCGCCAAATGGCTTAAGCGTCGCGACCGTTACGCGTTTGCGTGCCCTGCGAAACAGACTGTGAATAATCACGACGGTCGATGCCGCAATCAGGACGCTCAACCCCGGCCAGATGGTTTCGAACATCATAAATCAACGTTGGCGAGTAATCGCGCGCTGCCCGGTAGTTGCTCATTCAACGCGACACGCAACAAACTCGCGACCGATGTCTCCGTCGTCGCCCTGCACACTCTGGCGCCCAATGCCTGGTGACGGCGCGTTGTATCCTGAAGCAATTGGTGCATAGCTTTCAAATATGTCGGGCGGAAGCGACGTGCAGAAACCAGTCTTTTCTCACCGGTCTCACCATCGACAACTTCAATTTGCCCGCGTTCATCGAATTGTAATTCCTTAGCTAACAACAACTGCATCAGAATTGCCGTATGCGCACGTCCGGTGATTTCTGAAATCGCGGCGGTCTGCTCACGATCATGCTCAAAAAAATCACTCAATCCAATCAACAACATATTGGCTGGTAACCGGCGCAATATACGCTCGACTGATTGGGACTCCCAGCGTCCGGCAGCGTCAAGCAATTCGAGCTGCTTAAGGAAGCGCTCGAAATGCACACGACCTTGTCCTGGCGGCAAGATTCTCGGCACATCGCCACCGACGGCGATCAGTGCGAAATCGTTCTGCTCTACCAATGCCAGCCACGCCAAACAAGCCGCGACGCGACAAGCGTATTCCAACCGGGTGACCCCATTCGCATCTGCTAGCCCCATCGACGCGCTGGTATCGATCATCAAGGTGACGGTGAGTCGGCTATCCTGCAGCGCTTCACGCACATACAAACGATCCGATCGACCATAGAGTCGCCAATCCACTTTTCTCAAGTCATCACCCTGCTGATAGGGCCGATACTGGTGGAATTCAATCCCTTCGCCTTGACGACGACTGGCATGCTGAGCGCGAAGACGATTGTCTACAGCTTGCATAGGCGTTAATGACAAACGACTGATTTGCTGGCGCGTCGCCGCATCCGGGTAGTATCGCGAAATTTTGGTCACCGCTAACCCCGCCCTGCAATCTCCGATGCCAGCGGATCCGCAGGCTCGGGAACGGCTTCCAGCAATTGAGCGATCACATCGGTGGTCGAATGATGCTCGGCGTCGGCCGCATAATTGAGAATAATCCGGTGGCGTAAAACCGGTTTCGCCACATGCATAAGATCATCAACCGTAACGGAAAGACGACCTTGCAGCAGCGCTCGCGCTTTCGCGGCCAATACCATCGCCTGACCGGCTCTGGGACCTGCACCCCAACGGATCCACTGGCCAGCAACCGACGTTGCTTCAGACCGATCCGGTCGCGTCGCACGCACAATACTCACGACGTATTGGAGTAGTGCAGGACTGATTGAAATATCGCGTACCCATGCTCGTAACTGCCGCACATCATGCTCCTGCATGCATACGGAGACCGATGCATCTTCGCGACGCGTCGTTAGCGCTAATATCTGCTGCTCTTCATCGGCGTCCGGATACTGAATCTCTACCATCAGCAAGAAACGGTCCAACTGTGCCTCCGGCAGCGGATACGTGCCGGCTTGTTCAAGCGGATTCTGGGTGGCCATCACGAAAAAAGGATCCGGCAAGTCGTGGGTCGCACCGGCAAAAGTGACATGACGTTCGGCCATAGCTTCCAACAGCGCCGACTGCGTTTTGGGTGGTGTGCGGTTGATCTCGTCCGCTAGCAACATACTGGTAAAGACCGGACCGCGCTGAAACTCAAAACGACGACCACCGTCATCGTCGGTCGAGAGCAACTCCGTACCGATGATATCGCCCGGCATTAAGTCCGGTGTGAACTGGATGCGACCGAACGGTAGGTCAATGACCTTGGCTAAGGTTTGTAACAGTTTCGTCTTGCCGAGACCCGGGACACCTTGCAGCAAGCAATGGCCACCCGCCAACAATGCAATCAGTACTTCTTCCACAACCACTTGTTGCCCGACGATCACCCGCGCGATCTCACGGCGGGTTGCAGCAAGCTTCTCGACCTGTATCTGCAAGTCTGATTCGGTTAATTCAGCCATTTGATCTCACTAGTAGTTCAACGCGTACATCACGATATTGACAGCGAAGCGCGTATTATCACGCGCCAGCCAACGCTTGTTGCGATAGTCGTAATCCCATTCGCAGCCATAGTCTTTGTTGCTATAGAGCACCGCGAGCCTGCCATTGACTTCAATGCCGCGTAGATAATCGTGCACCAGATCATCCCCCCAGCCATTCAACTCGAAACTGGTTGTCGGTGGTTCGTCGAACTCGAAAAAAGCACGATAGAGCGGATGATCATCCGCTAGTTTCTTGAGACAGTCCTCGCCAAAGAGCTGCTCCATTTGCTGCGTAAAACTGGTCGCAAACAAAGCATCGATATCATGATTACAGTCATCAACGAAGAGAAACCCACCGTTGTTGACATAGCGGACGAAGTTCTGCGCTTCCTGCTCACTAAACTGCACCAATCGGTGACCCGTCAAATAACAGAATGGTGACTGCAACATCGCGTCGTCGGCTAACGCAATCACACGCTCATTCGGATCGACATTTAGGGTGGTGTATTCGATCAGCGAGTTCAGCACATTAACGGGCATACGCTCGTCAACATCCCAATTGCCCGATCCATACATCAGGCGAGTAAAGTAAAAGTCCCATGCCTTTGCGGATGCCAAAGGAGAAGTGACCGCGAGCGCCGAAGCGCCCGCGGTACACAAGAACTTGCGTCGATCCATTAAACCGTCAGACCGCGTCCGACAGGCTTGAGAACGTGAACTCACGAATCTTCATGGGCGGCATCACAACCGGGAAACCGAAGACACTAACCCGCTTACCACGGCCAAGCTCTTCCAGATTGTTCAACATGATCACCGGGCTTTCGTTAAACCGGAAGTTCTTAACGGGATACTTGATCTCGCCGTCTTCAATGTAGAACGTGCCGTCGCGTGTTAATCCGGTATAGAGCTGCGTTTGCGGATCCAACGCGCGGATGTACCACAAGCGGGAAACCAGAATACCGCGCTCGGTATTCTTGATCAGCTCCTCTTGCGTCTTGTCGCCGCCGACCATGATCAGGTTATTGGGTTGCGGTACGGAATCAACGCCCTGCTTGTCTGCCCAGTAGCGATCGTAGAACAAATTCTCGACCACACCATTTTTGATGATGTCCATCTTACTAACAGGCTCACCCGAGGGTGTCCAAGTGCCAGCTGGCACACGCTCGTCGAGAGGATCACTGTAAACCGAAACACGTTTATCAAATACTTGCTCGCCCTTGCGCGTGCCCCCGCCTTTCTTGGCCAAGAAGCTACGCCCTTCATCCGCCTGGCGTGCGCCAAACGAGAAGAACATGCGTCCGATCAACTCGGCAGCGGCATTAGGCTCTAGAATGACTGTGTACTTACCAGGCTCAAGCGCTTTCGCTTCGCGCGATGCGATCGCCTTGTTCAATGCCACGCCAGACGTCGCTTCAACATCCAATCGACGCACGTCGTTATCATCACTGCTTGCCCAGCCGGAACCCGTACCATCATTGGTACGTACAGTCACCGTAAGGTTAACGTTCGTTGACGTGTGATAGGCAAACAAGCCTTCGCTGTTCATCATGGCGCTAAAACTTGCGGTGTCTGTTAGAAAACCGGCCGCCGTCGCGTCTTTATCTCTCGCCGGACCGATACTGGCCGCCGCAGCTTTGGCTCGATACTGTGGCTTGATCGCCGCAGTTGCCGTGACGAAAGCATCACTCTCATCATACTTTTGCGGCCCGAGAACCGGCATGAATTCCGGCGACTCCGGTGCAAGGCGCGCTGTCTCTTCAGCACGTGCAACCACTTTTGCCAGTGATGCGTCATCGAACTCATTGATCGTTGCTGTGCCCACCTTCTTACCGAAGTTGCATTGTACAACCAGACTGATGTCTTCTGTCACACCCGCCGTTGAGACACTGTTACGAGCATAGCGGATATTGCCGCTGTTGGATCCATTGAGATTAGCTTCGCAGCCATCGGCTTTTGACAAGGCAACCACCTTCTCAAGAATAGCGCGGGCTTCTTTGCGATTCAGAATAGTCATTGTTTATTTTCTCCGAAATGCGTTCTGATCAGGCTCTGCGCTTAGCCGAGCTTACGAGCGGTGTTGATAACATTGACGTCGTCGAAACGCGTCGTTGAGCAACCATGAGATACGGCACTGACCTGTGACGGCTGCCCCTTCCCATCGAAGAACGAACCGCCAAGGCGATAGTCCCGTTCGTCACAAATAGCCGTACAAGAATTCCAGAACTCTTGCGTATTCGACTGGTAGGCAACGTCTTCAATCTGCTCGGTGATCTCTCCGTCCTTGATCTCATAGAACAACTGGCCGCCGAACTGAAAGTTATAGCGTTGTTGATCGATCGAGTAGGAGCCGCGCCCGACAATGTAGATGCCGTCTTCAACATCGCTAATCATGTCGTCGACACTCATCTTCTCTTCACCCGGGGCTAGCGAAACGTTCGGCATACGCTGGAACTGGACTGTGCTCCAGCTGTCCGCGTAGCAGCAACCGTGCGACGCATCTTCATCAATGATGTGCGCTTGATCTCGGATGGCCTGATAGTTGACCAATACGCCGTCTTTGACCAAATCCCATTTCTTCGTCTTGACGCCTTCGTCGTCATAGCCAACCGCACCCAATGAGTTCGGCTGAACTTTGTCGGCAAACAGGTTGACGAGGTCAGAGCCGTATTCAAATTCTTTGGTGCGCCACTTATCCAGTGTCGCGAAACTGGTACCGGCATAGTTCGCTTCATAACCGAGCACACGATCCAACTCTAATGGGTGACCGACCGACTCGTGAATCGTCAACATCAAGTGTGTCGGATCGAGCACCAAGCTGTAGCGACCGGGTTTCACGGAAGGTGCCGTCAATTTGGCCTTCGCTTGTTGCGCGGCCATCGTCGCGTCTTCAACCATGTCATAGGAATAACGATATCGAGTGGTCACCCCGCTGATCTTCTCGCTAGGGTCGGCATCGAAATATTCCCAACCCATGCCCATTGGATCAGACAAACCGTTACGGGTGCGGAACTTGCCGGTTTCCTTATCAACGGCTGTTACGCTCATTGGTGCCCATACGCGATGAACATCCTGATCAATATACGACCCGTCTGTCGACGCGAAATACTTCTGCTCGTTAACGAGATAGAACGTCGAGTTTACAAAACTGGCGCCATTGTCGAGCGCAGCCTTGTTGACCTCCATCAACATATCTACCTTGTCCGCGATCGCAATTTCCATCGCATTTTTCTTAACTGGCGTCTTCCAGCTGACTTCGCCGACGCCTTTAACCGGTGCGAGCTTCACGGGCTCTGTTTGGTAGACCGAGTTTGCTTTTGCGATCGCGACGGCATTTCGGGCCGCTTCCGCGACAGCCTTCGGCGTCAACGAACTGGTTGCTGCGAAGCCCCACGTGTCTTTCGCTAAGACTCGTACGCCGACGCCAACCGATTCGGTATTAACGATGTTTTGTACTTTCAATTCGCGCGTCACGACGAACTGGTTCAAATAGCGACCTACCCGAACGTCTGCGTAGCTCGCACCTGCTTGTTTCGCAGCAGTCAATGCGGCGTCGGCAAGTGTTCTTTGCAAACTGGCATCAGCAGGCGTCAAAAGCTCGTCAGCGGCGATCGCACGGCCAGTCACTGGCAGCGCGATCGTTCCGGCACCCACGCCGGCCACTTTCAGAAAATTACGTCGATCCATCGGGAAGCCCCTCTATTTTTCATTGAATAGTTCAGCGGACGGTACAGAACCGCATGCATCCCGTTACCATAAAACAAGGCCTCTCAATACGCTAGCAGACGACAGCCTGCCGAGCACCACACACGGCTTAATCAACTTTCACTTTTGGCTGTTATAAGCGACTGAATTTTCGAGCATTCATGAGTCGGTAGTGAAATTTCGGAGGGGCTATTCCATCAGAGGACGCGCCATGCCACAGCGTCTGCCAGCAACGCAAAAGCTTTCGATTGCAACTGAAGTCCGCAGAATTCATCATAAGACGGCGCGTAGATTAAGCCGCCGTCAAATCCCATTCACTCTGTCGAGAGGTTCACCAGTGTCCAGCAGAACGACCGTGATCAAGCTCAATAATCACTACTTGAAATTTGCTGCCGCGCATTTCACCATTTTTTCGGCAACCGAACGGGAACGCTTGCACGGCCATAACTTCATGGTCAGTGCAAAAATACGAGCGCGCGTTATCGAAAATGGTCTGTGCTTTGACTACAACATCATGAAGAAGCGTTTACGTACACTGTGCGAGCAACTGGACGAGTACACATTGCTGCCCGGTCAGTCTCGCTATCTAACAATGACCGAGACCGACATTGGTCTCCAACTCAAATTCAATTCAGAAACCTTTTACCTGCCAGCCGACGACTGTCTTGTGCTGCCCGTGGCGAATATTACCGCCGAAGAACTTTCACGACATCTGTTGGAGAAAATGCTGGAAGATCATGTTGCAGAGCGTTATGGCATCACCGCACTTAGCATTGCCGTCGCTTCCGGCCCAGGACAATCAGCGGCGACCGAATGGACTCAGAAAGGAGGCGTATTATGAAGAACCTGGCGATCGTGACCGGTGCAAGCGCCGGTATCGGAAAAGCAACGGCTGAATGGTTTTTGCGAAACAACTTTGACGTCATTTGTGTGGCCAGGCGTCCTTGCCCATTGGCCGCTGTCACGAGCATCGAATGTGATCTCTTATCGGCACTACCTGACGACGTCCAACATCAACTGATTGCGGCCATTGAGGCCGCCGGAGAGACATCCATTGTGCACTGCGCAGGACAACACAATGGTGACACTGCCTTAACGCTATCCCGTCAGAAGTTGACCGATGCACTCGCAATCAACGTCACCGCACCCGCCATGCTCAATCAATCCCTGCTACCCGTCATGAAAGCAGGATCCTCAGTCATTTTTGTCGGCTCCACTTTGGGCGACAAAGCCGTCGCCGGCGCTATCGGTTACGTGACGAGCAAGCATGCCGTGAACGGCTTAATGCGGGCAACCTGCCAAGACCTCGCAGGAAAGCAAATCCACACGGCAGTCGTCAGCCCAGGATTTACCGACACCGAAATGTTGCGTGCGCATTTAGGCGACAAGCCTGAGGTGATGGCTTCGGTATTGGCAACCGTAACCCAGGGACGGTTAATCGACGTTCACGAAATCGCTGAGACCATCGGGTTTTGCGCAACGCACCCGGTGATCAACGGGTCCGTGATTCATGCAAACCTAGGACAAGTTGAACGCTAGCGTTCCGACAGAACGACAACGGTGCCTGCAAAGCCCAGCAGAATCCCGACCCACACCAACAACGGCGTTGATTGAACAACAGTTAGCAGTTGCGTGGTTTGCGGCATTTTGGGTATCACATCTGCCGGCATCGACGCACGCAGCTCGACTAAACTTGCCCATAACACGGGCGCTAACAGCAGCATCGGGATACCAATCGCCGCCAATGGCAACAGGACGCGCAGACGACGATGCCAACGCAGCCGTTTGCCAACGCTCAGTCGAACTTGCTCAGCGGGTGCCCCCTGAGCATCGATCCAAAGGTTCAATGCGGCATCCAGCTTTGCTAACTGTTCGATATTTTCCAAGTCTTTATCCATAGTTTTCAACCAGCTGTTTCGTCGCTCGGTTAATCATCGACTTCACAGTACCCAGTGGTTTCTCAAGTGTCTTCGATATCTCTGCATGTGTCAGCCCGACAGCACGAGAAAGCAAAATCATCGCACAACTCTCTTGGTCCAAAGACGCCAGGGCAATCGTCAGATCGACCTCTGCCGCTGGTCCGTCACCTGACTCAATACCCGGTCCGACGACCGCATCACCATAGCCGGTCATCGCTTTAGAATACCGCTTCCGAGACCGGGCGGCCTGCAAGAACTCCCGATGGGCGATACGGAACAACCAAGCAACAAAACGCCCGCGCTCATCAAAACGGTGCAATTCCGTCCATGCCTTAATCAATGTGGTCTGCAACAAGTCATCAGCATCACTACCCGCGCGCGTAAGACTAAGCAAATAGCCCCGCAGCCTGCCGGCATAGGGTGCCACGAGCATATCGAATGCCTTGGTATCCGAAGCGAGAACGACCAGCTGAATCAGCCGTTGTTCCTCGCTTTCGGATCTCGGCAACGAGGCCTGCTGCAAGGACCTAGTCCTTCGCGAGGCCGAACTTATGCATCGCCAGATAGGCGAAACTTAATAACAACGGAAACAGGCTGATTCCGAACAGAACGAAAGTCGCATCTTCGTCATTCAATACGAGACCGAATCCCATCGTCGCAATTGACAGCGCAAGCAAGACCAACCCGCGGCGAAGGTCCCGGTTCGGCAATGGACGGAAACTGGTTAGCGCCTGCACCATGTCTTCGCTGAGTGTTTGCCCTTGATCGATGGCTTTGCGCAGCGTCTCTTGTTCGGCGATACGGGTCTTCGCCCTAAAGGATAGCCAGAAATAAATCGAGCTGAAAACCACTACAAACATCACTATCGGAATAAATACGTCGCCATCCATCAGTCAGGACTCCATTGTGTATAGACACCCTATTGATGCCGCTCACTGGCGTTTGGATGCAGCCCTACGAAAAAAACTATAGTGCGTTTAAATCGAAAGTCAGTATCTCTAGTGAATTCGGGTCCACGGCATCGGTAATGACGATTTGCGTCACGTCACCACGCTCAAGCACGATATCAACTGGGCCGATAATCAAAGAATCGTCCGATCCATTCGTTAAATATAGTTGATACGTATCAGCAGCCAATGTGAACTGGGCAATATCCTGAGTCCGCCCGATGCTTTGAGCTCGCGGATTAGCGTTCTCAAAAGTATTGGCCGATTCAACAAGGAATAAATCCAAGAGCTCAAAATTCTTCGATGTATTCACCAAGCCGAGTCGACCCGCATCAAACAGGGGCCGACGTGTGCCAGCTGCCAGTAAAAACGCAAAGTCCGTGCTGTCGATCACTTGCGCTAGCACTAACAAGTTCGAGCTACCATCGGCGAGCGATGTATCCACGTCAAAAAGTGGCGCTCCGACGTTGCCCGCCGCTGTGACGTTGAGCGAAAACACGGTCGCATTGTCACCCTCCGGAATCGGCGTCGACGCACTGATCGCAGCGAACGGCAGATCCGCGATGACGGGCGTCACCGTTTCATCATCAATAAAGATATCTATATTGCCCGCAGTTCGGAAACCATTGATCACCGCGACCGTCGCTAGTGCGGTTTGATCAACCAAACGCGCGCCCACACGATCCCCGCCGACAATAAAAACAAAATCGCCATTGGACTCTTCAGCGGCATCGAACAAGTTGACCATGACGGAATCAATCGCCAACAATTCGATCGCTTCGGAGCGGATCAAAACCGTTGTTGCGTCGCCCGGCGCGGTCGCTACAAATTCGTAAGTACCAGCCTCTATATCCTGCAATGGCGTCGTACCATTTAAGGCTAGTCCGGATGCCGCTGAAGTCGTGGCAGCCGGATCAAAACCCTCAGCACCGAAATAGATATCTACGGTACCGGCGTTGCGAGCGAAGTTACCGAAGAACACCTCAAGAATGGTGTCATCCGCGGAAAACGCGCGTGGCGGTTGCGCAATCGTGATCAGTTCCGGGTTGGTACCGGTACCGGCCAATACCAACGTGTAGTTCGTATCGGCCGCGACGTTCAGTGATGTGGTTGCGAGACGCTCAGTCTCACTGGTGATGCCACTATTGAAGTCGAAGTTGAAGTCATACTGCAAAGCATCATAGTTGCTGTAAGGCGTGATTGTCTGAAACTGCGCCTCGGCCAGTACGATACCTTCGATCAGGAAGCCGATCTGACCGAGGTCATTAACCGCGTGCACGGCACGGATGTTGCCGCTGCCATCCACTTCGGTGTTCGGAGAATCGGTACAAGCGGCCACGCCAAGCGACAAGCCCAATACAACAACCCAGTAGCGCGCGACTCTCGCCCAATGCCTTCGTGCCAATGGCGAACTCAACTTCATTAACATACAACTCATCCGATCTACGCCATCAAAAGCGCTAACAACAACGATTTAACTAAAGACTGCCGATCGGGGTGGTTGGTTCCCTGATCTGGCATTGTTTTGCCATGCAACAGTCCGCGCGCACTATACCATCTGGCATCGATCATGGCTGCAATGGCGCTTTTGGCGTTCGCGTCGGTTACAATAGCGGAATGCCTAACGAACCCAAAAACAACGCATTTTCGGCGCCAAAACAGGACTTGAGAACAGCCTTCGGCCAGTTCACAACCGGGGTGTGCATTGTCAGCGCACCAGCGACCGACGAAACCGATGCCTTCGCCATCACCGTCAACTCATTTGCGACCGTCTCGTTGGAACCGCCATTGATCAGCTGGTGCGTCCAAAAAGACTCGACCAGCTATGCGTTGTGGATGAAAAGTCGAGAATTTGCCGTCAGCATCTTATCCAGCAGCCAGGGATCGCTTTGCCATCATTTCGCGATTCGCGGCAATCACATCATCGAGCCCGATCAGCCGTTTGAGCTTGCCAGTAACGGAAATCCGCATGTTGTTGAGGCGCTCGCCAATTTCGATTGTCGGGTTAAGAAAATGCACGACGCCGGGGACCATACTTTGATTGTGGCCGAGGTGGTCGACTTTCAGTCCGCGTCAACCCAGGAACCGTTAATCTACTTCCGCGGAGATATTCGTGCATAGACGTGAACTATTACAATTGATAGGTGCAGGAGCACTTGCGAGCCTGACGGGCTGCAGTAAACGCATACCTGTCGCCAAAGCTGCCGACTTGACGAAACTGGATGCCATCGCACAATCCGACTTGGTTGTTTCGGGTGCTGTCAGCGCTGTCGAACTCATCGAAGCAGCCACCGAGCGACTGGAGCGAGTCAATCCCAACCTTAACGCTGTGATCTACGCCGATCTTGAGCGCGCGCGTCAGATGGCCAAAAGCGCAAAAGGACCACTTGCTGGTGTGCCTTATCTCATAAAAGACCTCAACGCCTACAGCGGCATGCCACTGACGCGAGGCTCAAGACTGTTCGAAGATCTTGTTGCCGATTCGCAAACACCTTTTACCGACCGAATTGATGCAACAGGCGTCGTGGTTCTCGGTAAGACCAATACGCCTGAGTTTGGTTTGCTGCCGACGACAGAACCGCTGCTGCATGGCGCGACGAAGAACCCATGGAACACAAGCCGCATCGCTGGCGGATCCAGCGGCGGTGCTGCTGCGGCCGTAGCCGCTAGAATTGTGCCTGCCGCACAAGCGAGTGATGGTGGTGGCTCCATTCGTATTCCCGCAGCGATGTGTGGACTTTTCGGTTTGAAACCGACCGTTGGTCGTTTTCCGGATCAGGGGCACGGCAACCAGCCTTGGCCAATTTCAATCAAACATGCCGTGACGCTCAGCGTCCGCGACAGCGCGCTCCTGTTGGCGCTAACAGAACGCACTGATAACGCCAGTTTGTTACCGGTGGGCTTTGTTGAGCGGGAAAAAACACGTCCGCTTCGCATCGCGATGAGTCTGGAATCACTGTATGGGCAACCGGACAAGGACATCGCCGATGGCGTGATGAGAACGGCCAAAATCTTGACCGACTTGGGCCACGAGGTTGTCGAGATTGATGGAACGCCCAATAACGACGAACAATTCAGCGCAGATTTCCTAACGATCTGGGCAAGCGGCAGTTTTTCAGCAGCCGAGCTCGTTCGACAAAAAACCGGCATGCCGGCGGAAGAAACAGGACTGCTGGAGCCGGCGACGACATCGCTGGCTGCATTGTTCGCCGGGCTGCCGGCGGATGCATTGCCTCGCGCACTGGAAGGGCTCGCCGCCTATCAACAGAAAACCATAGAATTTCTGGCGCCTTATGATGCCTGGCTGACACCGGTCACTGCTGCCGCAGCACCAGAAATTGGCGTCTTCGCGCCAGACCGTAATTTTGAGGAGCTAATGCCAGCGGTATCGCGTTTCGCTGCTTATACGCCTAGCCATAATGCTGCCGGTACACCGTCGATGTCGGTACCGTGTGGGTTAAACGACGATGGATTGCCGCTTGCAGCACAACTCTCCGCAGGCCTCGGCGCAGAGGCGACATTGCTGCAGCTAGCCTATCAATTGGAAGAAGCGATGCCTTGGATGGGGACATTGCCAGCCATCCACGCCTAGGTGAGCCAGATTGCCGCATCCCCCTAACGACAACGTCACCTCACTACGCGCCCCGCGACGAGAAATAGCCTTTGCCTGGCAATTGGGGCGCTACACGCTGCGTTACGATGAAACGACCTTGCATGTTGAATGGCAAATCAACAACAAAAAACGGGTTACCCGACACGATCTCTTACTGCTGAGCCCGCTATTTGTTGAGGACGGCACCAGTCTCGAAAATCTCGCTCCAGAGATCCGGCAAACAGGCGCGTGGCTAGCCGCGGCGATTATTGTTTGGTTCTCCGTTGTTCGTGAGGCGGTGCCCCTACTCGCACCGGCGCTTGGCTTAATGACCCTCTTCTCGGCCGGCCAATTATGGATGGCCGTATCGGCTAGAGGGGCCCGCACGATTATTTGCGAATCCGGCGGAGATGAAGTTATCGATATCCCACATGCGAAAACCGATGACGACCAACGACTTGGGTTCGAGACTGGGCTCAAGAAAGCGATTGAAGACATCCACAAACAATGGCGTGATGGCGAGATCTAACGCTATTTTGTTGACAATTTAGGCTTTTGACCCTACCATATCGACGATTTTTCGGCATACAGCCGAATATTGTCAACAAAACTCGCTAACGACGACCGGTCGATGGATACCCCCGCCATGGCTAAAACACAGCCTGTTACGCACACCCGCACGCTAACGTCGACGTTGGCAGATCAAATGCTGGAATCGCTGCAATCCGCGATCGTAGAGGGAGAGTTACAACCAGGCGACAAGCTTCGCGAGCCCGATTTGGCAAAGCGGTATGGCACCAGTCGAGGTCCGCTGAGAGAAGCCCTTCGGCGCCTAGAGGCGCGTAAACTGGTCACCACGGCACCGAACACCGGGGCTCGAGTGGTTTCGCTTTCCAATGAGCAGCTTCTGGAACTTTACGATATGCGTGAAGCACTGGAAGGCATGACCTGCAGACTCGCAGCCACGAACATCAGCGATGACGAAATCACCGGGCTTGACGAACTACTCAATCAACATGAAGCGGAACTGACAAGGCAAGCCGGCCGAGATTACTTTCGACAGGAAGGCGACCTGGATTTCCACTTTCGCATTGCCAAGGCCTGTGGCAATACCTTGCTCGCGAATGTGCTCTGCATCGATCACTACCATTTGATGCGCTTGTATCGATACAAGTTCAGCACAACGCCGGGCCGACCAGCGCGCGCGCTTTATGAGCATCGGCGCATTTTTGAAGCACTGCGAGAACGCGATGGCGAACTGGCCGAACTATTGATGCGCAAACACATTCGCGCTGCCCGTGAAAATGTTGCGCGCCAATTTTCAGACACTAACGATGCGACCTAACAACGCATAAGGATCACGACTATGACGACCGCAGGACAACGATTCCGGCAAGCGCTGGCCGAAGAAAAGCCACTTCAGATCGTAGGCGCTATCAATGCCTACACAGCGATGATGGCAAGCCAATCCGGTTACCGGTCAATCTACTTGTCAGGTGCCGGTGTCGCGAATGCTTCGTATGGCCTTCCCGATCTCGGTATGACCTCACTCGAAAATGTAATCGAAGACGCCAGCCGTATCACCGGCGCCGTGGATACGCCACTGTTGGTCGATATTGACACCGGATGGGGCGGCGCATTCAATATTGCCCGGACGATTCGCGAAATGACCCGTGCAGGTGTCGCTGCGGTTCATCTCGAAGATCAAGTCGGACAAAAACGTTGCGGTCACCGGCCAAACAAAGAACTCGTCTCCAAGGCAGAAATGGTCGACCGGATCAAAGCCGCCGTTGATGCCAAAACAGACGACAGCTTTGTGGTTATGGCACGCACTGACGCTTTGGCTGTTGAAGGCATGGAACCCATGCTCGAAAGAGTCGCGGCCTATGCAGAAGCGGGTGCCGATGCCATCTTCGCCGAAGCGATGACTGAAATTGACATGTACACGCAAATCACATCGCTCGTTGATATTCCGGTGCTTGCCAACCTTACCGAGTTTGGCATGACACCGATGTATACGACCGAACAATTGGCGAGTGTCGATATCGCCATGGCGCTTTACCCGTTGTCCGCTTTTCGGGCGATGAACGCCGCTGCCTTGAATGTTTACAAGAGCATTCGCGAAAACGGCACACAAGAATCAGTCATCGACACGATGCAAACGCGTATGGAGCTATACGACTTCCTGAACTACCACGAGTTCGAGCAAAAGTTGGACGCCCTATTCGGCGAAAAGAAGTAACCACGGATTGAAACAAGGCAGCGATGTATCGTCGCTGATAATGGGAGCAGACATGGTAGACAAGAAAATTGGGGGCGCTGGTCTTCGCGGCCAAAGCGCTGGCGAAACACGACTATGTACCGTTGGTGTCAGTGGTAGCGGCCTGACTTATTGCGGCTACGATATCGCAGAGCTTGCGGAGCTCGCCACTTTCGAAGAAATCGCGTGGCTGTTGTTCCATGGCGAACTGCCGAACGCAACGCAGTTGGCCGACTACAAGAAATCGTTGGTAAGCCAACGTGAGTTGCCCGCCGCGTTGCGTGAAGTCCTCGAACGCATCCCCGCCGATGCTCATCCAATGGACGTTATGAGAACGGGTTGCTCGATGCTTGGCAATCTGGAACCGGAAGCTGACTTTAGCGAGCAACAACAAGCCACCGATCGCCTGCTAGCCACCTTGCCGGCCATCATTACCTATTGGTATCGCTACAGTCATGACGGCGTTCGTATCGACACCGCTACCGATGACGACAATATCGCGAGCCAGTTCTTGCATCTCCTACACGGTGAAAAGCCCAGTGAGCTGCACCAACGCGTTCTCGATGTTTCCCTCATTCTGTATGCAGAACACGAGTTCAACGCGTCAACGTTCACAGCGCGCGTCTGCGCATCAACGCTATCCGATATGCACAGTTGCATCACCGGCGCGATTGGCTCATTGCGCGGCCCACTCCATGGCGGTGCCAATGAAGCCGCTATGGCACTGATCGACAGCTTCGGTAGTGTTGAAGAAGCCGAGCAAGGCATTCGTGGTGCGCTTGAACGTAAAGACAAGATCATGGGCTTTGGTCATGCCGTCTATCGGACCAGCGATCCGCGTAACGCGCTGATTAAGCGTTGGTCCAAAGCGCTCGCAGAAACTGTCGGCGACGAGAAGATCTTTCCTGTCTCGTGTGCAATCGAAAAGTTAATGTGGGATGAGAAGAAGCTGTTCCCGAATGCAGATTTCTTCCACGCATCAGCCTATCGCTTTATGGGCATACCGACAAAACTGTTCACACCTATCTTTGTGATGTCCCGATTGACCGGTTGGGCTGCACATGTGATGGAACAACGGAGCAACAACCGAATCATCCGTCCGAATGCAGACTATGTGGGCCCAGATGCTCGCAGCTACGTCGCCATCGAAAAACGTTAAGAACCTAAAGAGAAAAAATTAATGAGTAATAGAGTAGAAACCAACGTTAGACCTGATCCCGATCAGGAACTGGTGCAGATTGCGAAGTATGTCGCTAACCACGATATCGACAGTGACATTGCCTATGAGACGGCACGCCATTGCCTAATGGATACGCTCGGCTGCGGATTTCTGGCGCTGTCATTCCCTGAATGTGCCAAACATATGGGACCACTGGTTCCAGGCACCGTCGTGCCTAATGGCGCAAAAGTGCCAGGCACATCGAACGTCATGGATCCTGTCAAAGCAGCATGGGATATCGGCTGCATGATCCGCTGGCTCGATTTCAATGACACATGGCTTGCCGCTGAATGGGGACATCCATCCGATAACCTCGGCGCCATTCTCGCCGTAGCAGACTTCTTAAGTCGCCAGAACATTGCTGAAGGTAAAGCCCCGCTAACGATGCGCGATGTGCTGACAGCCATGATCAAGGCTCATGAAATTCAAGGTGTGCTGGCGCTGGACAACAGTTTTAACCGCGTTGGCCTGGACCACGTCTTGTTGGTACGTGTCGCGTCGACTGCCGTTGTTACCAAAATGCTCGGCGGTACAGAATCACAAATCATTGACGCGCTGTCGCATGCCTGGGTCGATGGTTCTTCGCTCAGAACTTATCGCCATGCGCCGAATGCGGGACCACGTAAGTCCTGGGCGGCTGGCGACGCTACCAGTCGTGCGGTCAGACTTGCGATGTTGGTGATGAAAGGCGAGATCGGATATCCGAGTGTCCTAACGGCACCAACCTGGGGCTTCTACGACGTCTCGTTTAAAGGGAAATCGTTCTCTTTCCAACGTCCGCTTGACTCATACGTCATGGAAGAAGTGTTGTTCAAGATTTCGTTCCCGGCAGAGTTTCATGCGCAAACCGCCGTCGAAGCTGCAGTGACACTGCATCCGCAAATCAAAGACCGTTTGGACGACATCGACAAAGTCGTCATTACTACCCATGAATCGGCCATCCGGATCATCAGTAAAGAAGGTCAACTCAACAACCCGGCGGATCGCGATCATTGTTTGCAATACATGACCGCAATCGGCTTATTGAAGGGTGACCTTGTTGCCGAAGATTACGAAGATGATGTCGCAGCCGACCCACGTGTCGACGCACTGCGCGAGAAGATGCACATCGAGGAAGACAAACGCTACAGCGCCGAGTACCACGAGCCCGAAAAGCGTTCTATCGCCAATGCCATGCAAATCTTCTTTAAGGACGGCAGCAGCACCGATCGAATCGAAGTTGAGTATCCGATTGGTCACCGTCGCCGTCGTGGAGAGGGCATTCCAGTACTGGAAGCAAAATTTGCACGAAATCTGGCGACACGATTCCCGGCGGCTCAAGTCAACCGGATCATCGATATGTGCAGTGATCAGGAAACACTGGAGCAAACATCCGTTGTCGATTTCGTCGACGCCATGGTGATCTAGCCACCCAGTCGTCTACGCGGCTCAACGAAAAAGGCGCCCCTTTCAGGGCGCCTTTTTTATTGCAAGATATCCGCGCTATCGCAATGCCAGCAATCCATACCAATCGGTGAACCCGGCGGAATGGTATAAGCAGGCAACGGTGATTGCTCTGACGAAGCGCGCCGCTCAAGAAACGCGGTAATGCGCTCGGCCTGCCACAATCGATCGTCGCCGCTCAGGCTCTCGATCGCTCGTCGGGATTTCAGCATGCTCGCCAGTCGGCCTAACTCCCCGCTCGCGTTCGCCCGCACCGGTTGCGAAACACTGATTGATTCCGACAACATCATCAAACGATTCAAGAATTGCATTTGGACGGCTGTCTGCATTGGTGACGCCGACACATTTTCGTATACAGCGCGGCGCACCTGTGCAAACAAATCACTGACCGAAGGAAAAGTCGCATCAGCTGCGTGCAGTTGGTTCAGGCGCGCCAAGCGACGCTCATCCATCAGCACACCTAGCGACAGCCCTGCCGCCGCACCTGCAGCCAGCGCCGGGTCAAACACGGGCCCGAGCCGCCCTTCGAATCGCTCTCTACCCATGATCGGTTCCCGCGCATTCAGTGGCGGAAGCAAACGGGACTGCAGCGTTCCAGCAATTGAAAGCACATCAGGCGAAAGCGTCCTTACGACGGCATCAATTGCCGCTTGTTGCTGTGCCGCGCTAACCGGTGTCACGGCAGCGCTTGCGTCCTTCAGCGCATAGTCAAACTCATAGCCTCCGACCAGTTTTGCAACAGCCAACGTTTGGTAGCGATGATATAAATAAATCGGCGCGAAGACGGTCCGTAGATCCGACATCGATCGACCATCTTTCAGCACCGTTTCATCGAAGCTCTCCAGTGCGATCGCACGAACGGCAAGTACATTTTCGAGACTGGCAACCGGGTCGCCACCATTGTCCCAAAGACTGCCACGCGCATGCGCACCCGACACCGGGCGTGAGTGCTGATCGGCGACAAAGTGCAGACCGCTTGAATAAACGTCATCGACAAGCACTTCTAGCGCTGCGGTCGTTTCTTCGGGTGATGCATATTCGCTGTATAACCACGCGACTGTAAAGTTATCCCAGGCCCCGATCTTAGTCGTATACACCGACGAAAAGTCTAGTGCCTGATCTTTTGCCATCACTAACGGTGCCGGATAATCCATGACCGATGCTCGGTCATCCGCACTAGCCGCCATATTGTGCGCAAAGCCTAATGCATGACCTATCTCATGCGCAGCCAGTTGGCGAATTCGTGCCAACGACAATTGCACCGGATCCCTCGATGTCCCATCGCCTGTGCGCCCTGCGCCGGCCAACCCTTCAAAAATCATCCGGTCTTGTCTGACGCGTTGACTGCCAAGAATGACGTTGCCTTTCAACATTTCGCCGGTCCTTGGGTCGGAGATTCCGCCACCGTAAGACCACCCGCGAGTCTGACGATGCACCCACTGGACAACGTTGTATCGAATATCAAGCGGATGCGCCCCTTCCGGCAGTAAACGGACCTGATAACCATCTTTGAAGCCGGCAGCCTCGAAGGCCGCCGCCCACCATCGAGCACCATCCATTAGCGCATCCCGAATCTCTGTCGGCGCACCACGATCAATGTAAAAAACAATCGGCTTAACAACAGCGCTGTTTATGTCAGCAGGATTAGACCTTTGCAGACGAAACCGACGGGCGTATCGCTGCACCAGCGGCTGGTCCAAAGGCTGACTAAAGTCGTAAAAACTGACATCGATGGCTGCACTTCGTGGGTCTGAAATACGCGGCGTATATTGATCATCCGGCAGACGCACGAACGAATGATGCATCGTCATACTTATCGAACGCGCGTCCGGCGCCGTTGCCCAGACCTCGTCACCAGGAGATGAACTCGCAAAAGTCAGTGTTGCTTCGAGCTCAACATTATCCGGAAACGCCAGTTGTTCGCCTTGAACAAAACTACGCGCTTTATCTAGCCCGAAGCTGCCTTGACCTGCGCGTTTCAATCCATCGCTGATACCAACCAGGTCCAACTTGAGAAAACCTGTCAGATCGATCAACACCCGCCCATCTTTAGTCTTCGCCAGAACCGGCGTTGCCCACAACACCGACCGTGCAAAACTCTCTTTAACAGCCAGTCTTTCATAAGGATTGTCGCTGGTCGCGCGGTAGCGACTATTGATGCCCTCTACAATCACTTTATCGCCGACAAGACGAAACTCGATAATTTTGCCGCCGTCCCACAGACCCCGATCCAAACCCACCGGGTTGGACCCGAGGCCGGTTCGTAAACTGCTGGCATGAATCAGCGTCACGATTAAGCCCTGTTCGTCTGCTGACGGCAACGTCGCCATTAGCTTGCCGCTATCCTCACGGGTATGGATGTCGAACAGCCCTTGCTGCTGCGAAAACCCCTTCAGCTGGTCTTCATAAGCGGCTGCATGAGCAACACTTATTGCCAAGACCATACCTAATGCCAAGCGCAAAAAGACGACTGCCCTGTTAATCAAAGTTCCCATATAAAAGCTACCCTTGTGATCTGCTAAATCTACTGACCGATAGCACGTCCGCTATCTGTTCCCCATTCCAAACGTAACGTAAGTGCTTGCCTTGCCGTGGACGGCTGATTGCTCTGGGGGAAAAAGCCGCGATGCATTCACCGCTATCCATTCGTGCACTACGGTAAACAAATCCCAGCGCACCCGCGCGCTTTCTCCCTGCAGCAAACTGCTGTGCGACCGGCCATTGTTCAATGTCCGGATCCCGCATTGACCGCCAACGATCAGACCTTATATCTTCGAGTTTTTCTTGAACCGTACCGATATAAACACGCATATCCAGTTCAATCGGCGGCTCTTTCGTCGCACGCAACCTTCGTTCGTTGTGAAAGACCGTTTCAGCGACTGCGGTTTGCTCATCTAACCCGGCATAGTAGACACCGTAACTCCCATCGCTGAAGCGGCTTGGATTGCCAATATGCGTAAATGCCGCCATCACAACCGTTGCCCCTGGACCCGTCACCCAGTCATCGCGATCGACGAGGTGTAGGTTACCGACCTCTGCTTGCAGGCGATCATTCGTCAGCGACTCGATAGCGAAAAGAATCTCAAGGTCATCCGCTGAAACCAGCGTTTCCAAGACATTAACCGGCGGGAACCGTGACGGGATAATTCGATACTGACGCGTGCCTGTCAGCGTTTTCTTACGTGGCTTATCCACGCCAGGCATCGAGATATCGACGAACCTGATACAGCGCGTCAACACTGCCGGAAAGCATGACATCCAGTGCTGACTTCCCCGCAAAGTCATCATTGGCCCGTCGCATGTATTCATTGGCGCGTGACGCTATCGGAAACAAAATATGCGCAGCTTTGTAGATACCTAACAACACGCTAATGCGTTCGAGGGTATCTTTGGGAATGGTAGCGACTTTACCCTGGCGCCAACGATAATAGGTGCTCTCACTCGGACTTCCGAGCAAAACTTGCGAGGCCTCCCGCGACAAATCCCAGGCTTCGGCGATGTTGAAAAACGCCGAAAGTGCGACCCGGGCGATGTCTTCATCGTGATGACCATATTCGGCAATGCCATTTTTGCTAGCGGTATTAACTTTCATATGGGAATAATATTAGATTTCCTCCCATTTGACAAACCGATCATTTACCTCGACTGATATCGCTCAACAAGCCTTCGCTTATACAGCTTGCCGTTATCATGCCGCGGCAACGCAGGATCGAAGTCAATCGCTTTGGGCACTTTGATGTGTGATAGCCGCTCTCGCAGATATCCGAGCAGCGTTTCAGCCAACGCATCATCGCCCTCAATGCCCGGCATTGGCTGAACAACCGCATGCACGGCTTCACCGAACTCAGGGTGCGGGATGCCAAACACGGCGGCATCCGCAACCTTTTCATGAACAACCAAGAGATCTTCCACCTCTTGAGGATACACATTCACACCACCGGTGATAATCATGTAGTGCTTGCGATCCGTGAGATAGAGAAAACCGTCGTCGTCAAGATAACCAACGTCGCCGACGGTCGCCCAATCCTGTGCCGTGTAGGAGGCCCGTGTTTTTTCAGGTTCACCAAAGTATTCGAACTTGGCCGGCGTGCCCGAAAAGTAAACACTGCCCGTTTCTCCAGCCGGTAACTCAACACCATCATCATCCAGAATATGAATCTGGCAATTTCTAGGCGTACCCACCGACCCACGATGAGTTAACCAATGTTCAGTATCGATCGCTGTGAATCCGGCGCCTTCCGTCGATGCATAATACTCGGCAATGCGTGGACCGAACCACGCAATCATTTGCTCTTTGATTTCAACCGGGCAAGGTGCAGCCGCATGGATCGCCACTTGCAGCGAATCAAGCCGATACTGACTACGTACCGATGCGGGCAGCTTCAACATCCGGACGAACATGATCGGTACCCATTGGCTGTGCGTAATTTGATAACGCTCAATTGCCGCCAGTGCCGCCTCAGCATCAAATTTTTCCATGATGACAATGGTCGCACCCAGCGCGAGTGAAATCGTCACGAATGTCAGCGGCGCGGCATGATAAAGCGGGGCCGGAGACAGATAGACCGAGCCAGGCCCAATTCCAAATGCCTTAACAAGCCCCAACGGCATTGGTAACGGATCGTCGATCGGCGTTCCCGCGGGACGTAATGACAAGACGCCTTTGGGCCGGCCGGTCGTACCGGACGAATACAACATCTGCACACCCGCTTCTTCATCATCGACCGGTGTCGTCGGCATCGATTCGAAGGCAGACTCGAATGACTCAAAACCATCAATGGTGTCGTGCAACATGTAAAAGCGTTCAACATTCTCCGCGTCCGTTCTGACATCGGACGCCACCTCACGCAGCTTTGCGGAACCAATGAACACCCGTGCACAACAGTTATTGACAATATAGGCCACCTCGTCGCGCAATAAATGGGTACTAATGGCTGTATAGATTAGCCCCGTTCTTTGGGCAGCATAAACAATCGCCATGTAGTCAAGCGTGTTCTCAAGTTGAAAAGCGATGTTATCGCGTGCTTTTAGCCCTAACGAACGGAACAAATGAGCCATTTGATTTGACCGGGCATTCAGCGCGGCATACGTCAAGGACTCGCCGCTGCCAGCCATAATGATGGCCGGTTGTTCCGGACTTTCTTCGGCATGATGACAAGGATGCATGGAAACCCCTTTCGTTGATTGTCACAGGTATAATGACGCTAACGCGCTATCTGCCGCAAATAGTTTTGTTGGCGCCGCCCAAACAGCGCCCGCCGACCTTGTTTCGAATGAGAGCCTAATGCCCGCAACACCTGACTATATGAACTACGTACTTGATGCACGACCTGAAAAAGGGAGCTGTATCGACATCAGCGAAGGTGTGCGTTGGCTCAGAATGCCGCTCCCCTTCTTACTAGGTCATATCAATCTTTGGTTACTGGATGACGGCGATGAAATCGCCATTGTTGATAGTGGCCTGAACAGCGCAGAGACCCGGGAGCACTGGAAAAAACTGCTCGAGGATATGTCCGTCTCACAAGTGATCGTTACGCATATGCATCCTGATCATGTTGGCTGCGCCGGTTGGCTTACCGAGACTTACGATGCACCATTGACCATGTCGCGTGCTGAGTACTTGATGTGTCGGGTGCTCGTCGCGGACACCGGAAAACCTGCGCCACAGGTAGGCATCGACTTCTATCGATCAGCCGGATTTAGCGAATCGTCCCTGTCCGACTATGCCGAAAAATTTGGCGGCTTTGGTCGCGCAGTGTCAGCCATGCCAGACAGTTTCCGGCGCATGCAAGATGGTCAGGTTCTAACGATAGGCAGCGCCGACTGGGAGATCATCACAACAAGCGGTCATTGCCCGGAACATGCGTCACTGCTTTGTCGGGAAAAGAACTTGTTCATCGCGGGAGACCAGTTGTTGCCCACGATTTCGTCCAACGTTAGTGTGTGGCCGACAGAGCCGAATGCGAACCCGCTACAGGACTGGCTCGATGCTTGCCATCGCTTACAGACAATCTTGCCCGAAAATGTCATCGTTCTGCCCTCGCACGGAAAACCGTTTACCGGTGCTCATGGACGGTTACAGGCTTTGATCGACGAACATGAAACCGGTTTGCAAAAACTACGTGAGCTTTGCAAGACACCGCAACGCGTCATTGATGTGTTCCCGGCGTTGTTCAAAAGCCGAATAACCGACAGCAACCTGATCATGGCCACTGGCGAAGCCATCGCGCATTTAAACTACCTTATCGCACGCGGCGAAATCATCGCTGAAACCAGCGAAGATGGCGTTGCGTGGTATCGCCTGGCCCATTAAGCGCATGCCATATTGAGATGCCGTATTTCACGATCGATAGCGAGGCCATTGAATGGCAAGCCATCCGCGCTCAAGGGGCCGGCGGTCAGCACGTCAATAAATCCTCGACGGCGGTCGAACTCAGAATGGATATCGCTAACTCCGGTTTGCACGCTGGCATTCGGGCACGACTTTTGGCAAGTCGCGACCGACGTATCAACAAACAGGGTATCGTCGTCTTAAAGTCACAAGGTTCCCGCTCACAACTCAGCAACAAACGTGATGCGATCAGTCGATTGAATGCGCTCATCGAAAGTGTCGCAACGCCCCCAAAGCGCCGGTTAAAAACCAGACCACGCGCTGGCAGCGAGAAACGTCGGCGAGAATCGAAGCAACAGCGCAGCCAAACCAAGCGTCTGCGCAATAAGCCACGACGTTTCGATGACTAGTCATTCCGTTGATACCGTTATTGTCGGTGGCGGACTCGCGGGACTGACTTTGGCGTGGCAACTGATCGCCAGAAAACAAACCATTGCTGTCATAGACGCACCGATGATTGGACAAGCTTCCACGGTTGCGGCCGGACTCATCACACCGATCACTGGGAAGAACCTCAAACCCGAGCCTGGTTTCAAGGAACTGCAAGAAACAGCCGAGGCATTTTATGCCGGCATCGAAAACGTGCTTGCCATTGAGCTTTACCGCAAGCGACCGGCGTTTCGCAGACTCAGCGAACTAAAGACGATAGATCGTTGGGGGTCGGACGATAACAACTTAAAGCAGTTCGCCGAAATCACAACGCATCCCACATCATTGCAAACCGAGTCACGCGATATTGTGATTGAAATGCCGCTCGCTGGACGGCTGAATACCCAACGCTATCTCAAACACACAGAAGCGCACTTCACTAGAGAAGGCCTTTGGAAAAAGGGCCAACTGCGCGATGCGGACCTCGAGATCAATCAAGACAGCATTCACCTACAAAAGTTCGGGCTCACTGCGTCGCGGGTCATTTTTTGTCGTGGCTGGCGCGATCAAGCAAACCCTTGGTTCAAACAAGTCAGCTGGCGTCCGGCGCGTGGTCAAATCATCGTGATAGAAGCACCTGATTTGGCCAACTCGCACACGCTACATGGTCAAGGTATTTGGGTCACACATGATCGCGATCAACGGTTTTTCTGCGGCGCAACCTACGAATGGGACGGCTTTGAAAACGAACCCTCTGAACAAGCATCAACGATATTAGTCGAGAAACTCAAAAGGCTCATCACGCCCGCGTTTGATGTGGTCGACCAGTTTGCCGGCGTACGGCCGATCGTTAGCGCGCGAAAACCGCTTGCCGGACTATGCACCACAGAGCCGCGCATCGGCCTCTTTAACGGTCTTGGTTCGAAAGGCGCGCTCTACGCACCGATGTTGGCAAAACACTTCGCCGACCACATCACCGATGGCACGCCAATACCAACACGTTTCGACGTAAACCAGCGCTTCGATTAGTAACGATGAAACTCACGGACACAGCACGAGCTTGGTTAGAACCATCGCTAAGACTTGGCGGTCATTCATTAGATGGCACCGCCGGCAATGGCCATGACACTTTGTTTCTGGCGGCCCATGTTCAGCCTGGGTATCGCGTGCTGTCATTCGATGTTCAGGACGCCGCGATCAAACAAACTCAGAGCAGACTGATTACCGCTGACCTAAGCGACCGCGTTCATCTCATTCACGATAGTCATGCCCATCTAATCCAGCACCTGCCTTCGCCTAAGCAGCTTGCCGCTGCCATGTTCAACCTTGGTTACCTGCCCGGTAGTGACAAGACCATCACCACACAGGCCAGCGATAGCGTGATCGCTATCAGGATAGCGCTGGAGCACCTTGTCGTCGGTGGCGCGATAACGGTCATGGCTTATCGCGGTCATGACGGCGGACAGACTGAAGCCGATGCCATAGCCGAGCTGTTTGAGTCGTTGGACAGCACTGTTTTTGGCGTCGAAACGAAAACAGCACCGGCCAATGGACCGGTGCTGTGGTTTGCGAAAAAAGCCTAACGTGTTCGATTAAGCAGCGTCAGCTTGCTTACCCACATTCTTCGGCTTCTTCTGGCGGGGATCCAATCCGATCGAACGCGCAATGATTTCACGCATAATCTCGGAGCTACCCGCATAAATTCTCGAAATCCGGGCGTCGGTAAACATCCGTGAAATTCGGTATTCATCCATGTAGCCGGCACCGCCATGCAACTGGACACAGTTATCCATAACCCGTGCCTCTAGCTCGCTTCCGTAAAGCTTGATGCGAGCGGCCATGTCTGCACTCAAATTGCCGGCATTGTGTTCTTCAACACAACGATCCAGAAACACCTGCGCCATATCAATCTCTGTACGCATGTCCGCCATCTTGAACCGCGTATTTTGAAAGTCCGAGATCTTCTGACCGAACGCTTTGCGTTCCGTAATAAACTCCATCGTGATATCAAATGCATGCTGGCAAGCTGCAATGTAACCACAAGCGCCCAACAACCGTTCTTCAGCAAGGAATTGCATCAAGTTGTAAAAACCGCGCGTCGGGTCACCCAACACATTTTCTTTCGGTACTTTGACGTCGTTGAAGAACAGCTCAGCCGTATCTTGTGCCGCCAGACCCATTTTTTTCAGGTTTCTGCCGCGCTCGAAACCTTCCATGCCACGCTCGATCACGAACAGCCCCAGGCCATGACTTGAGTCCGGAACTGTGCGAGCAGCAACGATCACAAGATCCGCATTAATGCCGTTCGAAATATAAGTCTTCGATCCGTTGAGCACCCAGTGGTCACCGTGATCAACAGCCCGCGTTTTCATGCCGGCGACATCGCTGCCCGCGCCTGGTTCGGTCATCGCAATGGCAAGAATACTCTCACCGGAAACGCACTTCGGCAACCAACGCGCCTTTTGCTCATCAGTTCCCAACTCGCCGATATACGGCGCCACCAAACGGGAATGCAACGTAATGAACAAACCGGGATCGCCGTATTTAGCATGCTCCTCAATGAGCACTTGCTCATAGCGGAAGTCTTTTACGCCAGCGCCACCGTATTGCTCATCGGCCCACATCAACAGCAAACCAGCATCGCCTGCCTTTTTGAACACTTCACGGTCGCAGATGCCGGCATCACGCCAAGCTTCCGCATAGGGCTCTACTTCGTTTTGCATAAATGCTCTCGCGGCATCGCGGAACATTTCATGGTCATCGTCAAAACACTTTCTTTCCATTATCATCTCCCATTCGTCGCCCCGAGCGACGGGCAATCTATCCCTTAAAGACCGGCGCGCGCTTATCAAAAAATGCGGCCACGCCTTCAACATTGTCATCTGACCCGGCGAGGTCTTTCTGTAATCTTGCTTCTACATTGAACGCTGTGTCCCAAGCACCCAATTGCGCCTCGCGCATGGCTGCCTTCGTCGCCGCCAACGATAGCGGAGCACGCTCACAGAGTGACTGTGCCCACGCCTGTGCATCGGCCAGAACGGCTTCCGGTGCAACGACCTTATTCACCAATCCATATTCCAGACACCGCGCGGCATCAACACGCTCTGTTTCCACGCAAAGCTGAAATGCACGTTTGTAGCCAACATGATGTTGTAACAGGAACGTCGCGCCGCCATCCGGCACCAATGAGATCGTCGTGAATGGCGCCAGCATGAATGCCTTCTCGCTCATCACGGCCAGATCGCAGATCAAAGCGACCGACATACCAATACCCGCGGCAGCGCCGTTAATCGCAGCAATGACAGGCTTGGGCATCGACATGATTTCCTGAAAAATTGGTCGATACTCACGATGCAATTGCTGGTCGATGGTTTGCTCTGTCGGAAAACCAGCCGAAAGATCAGCACCCGCAGAAAACGCCCGGCCATTGCCAGTCAATACAACCGCACGTACCGTGTTATCACTACCGGCACGTCCCAATGCCGCCGTGAGATCGGCGCGCAAATCCTTCGTAAAGGAATTCATTGAATCAGGACGATTGATCGCGATGGTTACAACACCACCGTCCTGCTCGTAATCACATAATTCCCAATCAGACATTCGAACGCTCCTTAAGCCGCACTGCGTGATTCGTCATCGTACTCTTTATAGAAACCAAGGCCGGCTTTCGCTCGTTTGCGCAAGCTGTCTGGCACATTGAAACGATCACCATAAGCTTTCTCCATGCGGTCACACTCATCCACAAATGCTTGCAAACCTACTGTCTCGATCAACGACAAAGAGCCACCCGTGTGCGGCGGAAAACCCCATCCCAGGATGGAACCGATATCACCATCGGCAGGATGCGTAATGACACCCTCATCCAAACAGCGTACGGTGTCCAGCGCTTGCACGTACAACAATCGCTTCTTGATCTCTTCTTGTGTTGGCTGCGTTTTAGCCGGTGCAAAAACTTCGGTCAGTCCCGGCCACAGATACTTCTTACCGTCTTCCGGATACTCGTAGAAACCTTTGCCAAAGCGCTTGCCGCGACGATCCAGCTCCTCAACAAACTTTTCCATCACTGGCGCCGCTGAGTTCGGCTTGTAGGCATCGCCAAGTGCCTTCTTGGTCGCTTTGGCAACATGGTAACCAAGCTCCAACGAGACTTCGTCCATCACCGCTAAAGGACCTACCGCCATACCGCTTTGTTTGGCAACATTTTCGATCAACGCAGGCGTCACGCCCTCGCCAATCATCGTCATGCCTTCATTGGTATAAGTACCGAAGACACGCGATGTATAAAAACCACGGCTGTCATTGACGACAATCGGCGTCTTGCGAATTTGCTGAATATAGTCCAGTGCTACTGCCGTTGCTCGATCCTCGGTCTGCTCACCAAGAATAACTTCGACCAATGGCATCTTATCGACCGGCGAGAAAAAGTGAATGCCGATGAACTGGGCTGGACGCTTGGATGCTTTCGCCAATCCGGAAATCGGCAATGTCGACGTGTTCGATGCGAAAATCGATGACTCGGGAATGACAGCCTCTGTCTTAGCCGTCACATCCGCTTTAATGCCAACATCTTCAAACACCGCCTCGATAACCAGATCGCAACCTTCCAGCAACGCATAGTCATCAGTGGTAGTAATACGATCCAGAATAGCCGCAGCTTTGTCGGCATTTGAACGTCCGCGATCAATTGCTTTCTGTAGTAACTCGCGTGAATAGTCCTTGCCTTTTTCGGCAGCGTCTTTGTCGCGATCCAACAGGACAACCTCCATCTTGGCGCGTGCAGAAACGTAAGCCACACCGGCCCCCATCATGCCGGCCCCGAGAATGCCCAGTTTTTTGACTTGTGTTTTCTCAATACCTTGCGGTCGGCGCACCAGCTTGTCGGCCGCGCCCTTGTTGATGAACAGGGTACGCGTCAGGTTTCTGGACACAGGGTCCATCAACAACGACGTGAAATATTTGGATTCGATATCTAATCCAAGATCGATGGGCAGCACGCAACCTTCGTAAACTGAAGACATGATCGCGATCGGCGCCGGATAGTTGTGACTGGTTTCTTTGGCAATCAGGGCCGCGCCAATCATGAGTGTTTGAATTGAACCGGGATGCATCAAGCCGGCACCGCCGGGTACCTTGAATCCTTTCTTGTCCCAGGGCTGCTCTGCATCACCGTGCTCGGTGATCCAGCGTTTTGCGGCTGGCACGCAGTCTTCAGGTGCCACAACGGCGTGAACGATACCCATCTCTAGCGCTTTAGCAGGCTTCAAATGCGTACCTTGCGTCATCAATTGCAGCGCATTCTGTTGGCCGATTAAGCGAGGCAATCGTTGCGTACCACCACCGCCCGGCAGCAAACCGACTTTGACTTCGGGAAGGCCCAAAACAGATTTTGGATTGTCGGCCGCAACACGATAATGACAGGCTAGGCAGATCTCTAACCCGCCACCTAAGGCTGTGCCATTAATAGCAGCGGCGAAAGGCTTACCGCAAGTCTCGAGCTCGCGCAGCAGGCTTTGAAAACCACGCGCGCCCTCATACTTTTCTTTGGCCGTCCGGCCATCTTCGTAAGCATTGACCAGGTCCATTAAGTCCGCGCCGGCGATAAACGAATCCTTAGCTGACGTCAGCACCGCGCCTTTGATGGCGTCATCGCCAACGACCGTTTCCATGGCCGTACGAAGGTCCGCCATGAATTCCGGCGTCAACACATTCATCGACCGCTCTTTGACGTCGATCGTCAGTAGGGCAACGCCCTGCTCATCTACCGATAAATCAATTGTTTTCATCTTAAATATCCTGAAATTCTGAATGTCGTCGTTTAGACGCGTTCAATAATGGTTGCCGTGCCCATGCCGCCGCCGATACAGAGATTGATCAAGGCGGTGCTTTGCTCACGCCGCTCCAATTCATCGAGCACCGTGCCCAAAATCATCGCGCCGGTCGCGCCAAGCGGATGACCCATCGCGATCGCACCGCCATTGACATTGATCTTGCTGTGGTCGACATCGAGTTTTTCCATGAACAACAAAACAACCGATGCAAAAGCTTCATTGAGCTCGAACAGATCAATGTCGGTCGCTTTCATACCGCAGCGCTTCAGCACTTTTTCTGCCGACGGCGCGGGGCCCGTCAACATGATCGTCGGATCCGTGCCGATGGACGCAAAACCACGAATACGGGCGCGTGGTTTCAGACCCAATGCATCACCAATCTCTTTACTGCCCACCAGGACACCCGCCGCGCCATCAACGATGCCGCTCGAATTACCACCGGTGTGGACGTGATTGATCCGCTCAACTTCGGGATACTTTTGCAGTGCAACCGCATCGAAACCGGCTTGCTGGCCCGGCATCACAAAAGCAGGATTAAGCTGACCGAGGTCTTCTTTGCTAGTGCCCGGACGCATGTGCTCATCGCGATCCAGTAACACCATACCCAGCTGGTCTTTGACCGGCATGACGGAATTCTTAAAGTAGCCGCTATCCCACGCATGCGCAGCACGCTCTTGGCTGGCCACAGCATAGCTATCAACGTCATCCCGGCTGAAGCCCCATTTCGAAGCAATCAAGTCCGCGCCGATACCTTGTGGTGCGAAGTAGGTGTCGTAGGCCACTTTGGGGTCTGCGGCCATCGCACCTGAATCAGAGCCCATTGGCACACGCGACATACACTCAACGCCACCGCCGATGGCCAGATCAGACTGACCCGCCATGATCTGGGATGCTGCTGTATTGACCGCTTCCAAACCAGAGGCACAAAAACGGTTCAGCTGTTTGCCGGGTACGCCTTGATCATAGCCCGCAGTCAATACTGACGCTCTCGCGATATTCGCGCCCTGCTCGCCGACCGGCGACACGCAACCTAACACGACGTCATCAAGGTAACTCGTATCAAGACTGTTGCGCTCTGCCAAAGTAGCCAACATTTGTGCCGTTAGGCTAATCGGCGTCATCGTGTGAAGCGATCCGCTGGCTTTGCCACGTCCTCGCGGCGTCCGTACATGATCATAAATATAGGCGTCTGCCATGGGTTAACCCTCTGTCTTTATTTATCGAAGTTTGGTGGATGATGGCGTGGTCGCCAATCGATCCCGTAAAGAAGCTTTGAAACTCGATTGTATTTCATCGAATTTGATACTGACCGGATTGAGCAGCCAGATGTAAGTAATACCGGCGATATGCGACACATACTGCGTCGCTTCCGCTATCGGCGATATATCCGGGCGAATCTCGCCGTTGACGATACCACCCTCGATCCAGGCTTGCGCGTCAGCGATCTGCCGTTGAAAAGCAGTTTTTGCGAGACCTCGCATTTCCGACGATGGCTCGGCACCTGCGTAGTACAGAATGTGCAACACGCGGATGTCTTCCGGCGCATCAGCAACAAAGCGGTAGTAAGCATCGGCGGCACAGCAAAGCGCCTCAACGCCGCTTTGAAGACCCACCGCTGCTTCCAGATAGCTCACCCAGCGACGATGAATGTTGGCCGTTACTTCGCGAAACAGACCCGCTTTCGAGCCGTAACGATAAGTTGCCAAGCCTCGACTGTAGCCTGCACGCTCGCCGATCGCCGCCAATGTGGTGCCATCAATACCGCGCTCCAACACCAAATCTTGTGCAGCAGCAAGCAGCGCCTTGTCAGACGTAGCCGCTCGTTCCGCTTGTGTTCTGGGAGAGGCAGATGCCTTTGGATCTGTACTCAATATTGTCCCTATTGATCTCTTTCTACCGCGCCGAAACTTTGCCGCGATAAAAACTTGTTGTCAACAAGCAAGTGTGATGCACTAGTCAAGTATTGAGTATAGATTCAGCATGAGAAACCTCACCTAGTTTGTGAAGTTTACACATTCGACCTCTAAGTCAACTTATATAAATCAGGAGCTTAGAATGCCTTCCGAGAATACATCGAGACTTTCAATTACTGAGATCCCAGCCGCGGATTCCGACGTCTCCCACATTCCCGGCGAGGACGGGCTGCCCTATTTTGGTGTGGCTAAAGAGTTTTTGACGGATCCGCGCGCACTAAATCGACGCATGCGCCGCCAGTACGGGCCCGTTTTTCGAACCAAGTTTCTAGGCCAACGAACGGTGGCATTAGGTGGTGCCGACGGGCTGCAACTCGTGATGCTCGATCGTGAAAAAAACTTTTCCAGCCAAAAGGGCTGGCACCACACCATTGGCAAACTGTTTTTCCGTGGATTGATGCTGCTCGACTTTGATGAGCACCGCTACCACCGGCGCATCATGCAAGCCGCATTCAAGCGCGATGCACTCGCGTTCTATACCAGCAGCATGCATGACGTCGTCAGCGCAGGTATGGCTAGCTGGCAGAACCATCCGGATTTTCGTTTCTACCCCGCCATCAAGCAGTTGACCCTCGATAATGCCGCCAAGGCCTTCCTGGGTCTCGAATTGAACGAAGAATCCCAGCGAATCAATCAAGCCTTCGTCGATACCGTCGCGGCCAGTCTTGCGCTGATTCGTGTGCCGATACCCGGCTTGGCACTGTGGCGAGGTTTGAAAGGCCGCAAACTACTGGAGACATTTTTTAGGAAGCAAATTCCACTGAGACGCGGCAGTGACCAGAAAGACATGTTCACGCAATTGTGTAACGCGACTGACGACGAAGGCCGGCAGTTTAGCGATACCGATATCATCGACCACATGATCTTTTTGATGATGGCGGCGCACGATACCGTGACAAGCTCATTGACCACGGCAGCGTATGGGCTTGCCCGTCATCCGGAATGGCAGCAGCGACTTCGCGACGAAGCCTCATTCTCAGCACCAGAGCAACCGTTGGCCTATGACGAGTTGGGTGAGCTGACCCAAAGCGAATGGGTGTTCAACGAAGCACTCAGGATGTGGGGACCTGTACCCTTTATTCCGCGACGCAGCGTCAGGGAGTTCGAATATGGCGGGATTCGAATTCCGGCGAATGTACAAATCGGCGTATCACCGGATTCAGCACATTACGACGACCAGTATTGGAGCGACCCGGAGACTTTCGATCCCGAACGATTTTCGCCGGAACGCGCGGAGCATAAGTCTCATCCGTTTGCCTTCGCGCCCTATGGCGGGGGCGCTCACAAGTGCATTGGTATGCATTTCGCCCAAATCTTGGCCAAAGTGGTGCTGCGCGAACTCGTTAATCGCTATGAACTCGCATTGCCCGAAAACTACCAGCTGAATATGCAGCCGATTCCGATTCCGAAGCCCAATGATGGCTTGCCGATCAAGCTAACCGCTAGAACAAGAAACTAGAATCCACACACATGACCGCCATCGACGGTAATCGTGCTGCCCGTCATATAGCTGCCGGCCGACGACGCTAGCAAGAGTAGCGCGCCGGAAAGCTCATGTATCTCGCCAGGTCGGCGCATTGGAATGCCTTTCAACAGGACTTTGCTATGCGGTGTCTCGAAAAATTCGCGGTTGATATCGGTGACGAAGAAACCGGGTGCTATCGTGTTCACTCGAATACCATGCCGCGCCCATTCCTCAGCGAGTGATTCTGACAGGCGAATGACACCTGCCTTCGCCGCCGAATAGACGGAAAGCATGGGCTGAACGCGCCGACCCAATATCGATGCAATATTGATAATTGAACCACCCTGCCCGGCGTCCACCATGGCTTTTGCCGATACCTGCGCAACGCGAAATACACCGTTGAGATTCGTTTCCATCACAGCGTCGAAGTCATCCGCCGGGTAGTCCAACGCGAAATGCTCACGGGAAATGCCGGCGTTATTGACCACCACGGTCGGGACACCGAGCGCCGCGATCGCATCATCCAAACCGGATTGCACAGATTCAGCATTGGTGACATCCATTGACACGCAAGCCGTCTTAACACCACTCTCGTCAGCGATCATCGCCGCGGTTTCCTGCAACTTCTCCTGTCGACGCGCGGCAAGCACCACATTGGCACCGGCATTCGCCAGTGTGCGTGCGAACTGCTGGCCGAGGCCAGTACCTCCGCCGGTGACCAATGCGGTTGCGCCGGTTAAATCGAAAAGACGGTTTTCCAAATCAGACATGAAAGTCTCCAATCGTCAGGATGAGGCGACGTCACGTGGTCGCAGTTTGAAGGTACATTGAGCCGTGGCGCAGATTTGCTCCGCTTCGTTATCGCTCAAAGTGGGGTCGAGAATTTTCGATTCTGTAAACGTCAGATTACGCGTACGACGAATGACGCGGCCTTCGGCAAACAACTCGCTGCCTGTGACTGACCGCATGAAACTGGTCGACTGCGTCATCGTCAACGAAACCATCGGTTCCGGCAAACCGGCATGTGATGCAAAAGCACTGGAGATGTCCAGCATCGACATCAAAATACCGCCATGCGCCATGTTCAGGGTATTCGTGTGTATGCGCTCCAGCGGCATCTGCATCCGAACAAAACCAGGCTCAAATTTGACCACTCGAAATCCCAGAAAATCGAGGTAAGTGCCTTCGTAGTTCGGTATGCCCATTTCAGCCGGGGTCAATGACACGCTCATTTGAGAAACTCCGCCAACCGCTCGGTACTGTCAGGAATGGCATAACCTGTTCGGGATTCGTACTCCAGGCCTTCCGCCAATGAGATGCCGAACGTCGCTCTCCATAAATCCTTATAGGCCGCCATCGCGCCAGCGCTGTTGCTACAAATGGCCGAGACAACCTCGTTGACCTGTTGATCTAGCGTCTCGCGATCCTCAACGCCATTGGCGAGACCCCAAGCCAGCGCCTCGTCTGCGCTGAACGTTCTCGCGGTCAGCGCCAATTCTCGCGCACGTGCGACACCGATCTTTCTCGGCAAGCGCTGTGACATGCCCCAGGTCGGGCGCAAGCCCCATTTGGCATGGGTATCTCCCAGCTTGGCCATCTTCGCCACGTACACGAGGTCACAAGCCAGGACGATCTCAAGCGCGCCGGTAAAACAATGACCATTAACCTTGGCGATCACCGGCTTAGGCATGGACTCGATCGTTGCGATAGCTTGCTTGGCGGGTATATCCAGAATATCGCCGACCATACCGTCGACGATGGGTGCACCGTTCAGAGACTTCAAATCAACGCCGGCCGAGAATGCGCGTCCGCTGCCCGTCAGGACGACGGCTCTGACATTGTCGTTATCGCCTGCCGAAGCCAACGCCGACGCCAAGTCCTTCAGCATTTGCGGTGTTAACGCATTCAACGCATCGGGACGGTTCAACGTGATGGTGGCCACGCCTTCTTCAAACGCAACCAACAAAGACTCTGACGATTTCATCTGGCACTCCGGTATGGCGGTACCGCAGTGTATCAGCGTTACATGTTTCGGCGATACTCGCCGCCAACGCCATACAACGAGGCAGAAATTTCTCCGAGAGAGCAGTACTGAACGACATCGACCAGCGCCTCGAAAATATTCTCACGTGCGGTGGCGACGGCCATCAATTTCTTTAGAGCGACATCGCGCTTTTCGTGAGCGTTACTCTGAAACGATCGGACCGCTTTGATCTGCTGATGCTTTTCATCATCGGTTGATCGCATGAGCTCAAGTTCATGGATCTCATCTTCCTGACCTGCGGGCGGCAAGAACGTGTTCACACCGATGAGCGGCAGGCTGCCGTCATGCTTCTTGCTCTCGTAGAACATGCTTTCATCCTGAATCTTGCCGCGCTGATACATCGTATCCATTGCACCCAGCACACCACCGCGCTCGGATATGCGATCAAACTCTTGATAAACCGCTTCCTCGACGAGATCGGTCAGTTCATCAATGACGTAAGCACCCTGCAACGGGTTCTCACAGAAGTTCAGTCCGAGCTCGCGATTGATAATCAACTGAATCGCGACCGCTCTTCGCACCGATTGCTCGGTCGGCGTCGTGATTGCTTCATCAAAGGCATTGGTGTGCAGGCTATTGCAGTTGTCAAACAAGGCGTACAACGCCTGCAACGTTGTGCGGATATCGTTAAAACTGATTTCCTGCGCATGAAGACTGCGCCCGGAAGTCTGGATGTGATACTTCATCATCTGACTGCGTGGACCAGCGCCGTAGCGCTCACGCATCGCACGCGCCCAAATTCGCCGTGCTACACGCCCGATCACCGCGTACTCGGGGTCCATGCCGTTAGAGAAAAAGAACGACAGGTTTGGCGCGAAATCGTCTATGTTCATGCCGCGAGACAAATAGTATTCAACAATCGTGAAACCGTTGGACAACGTAAAGGCTAACTGACTGATCGGGTTCGCACCGGCTTCGGCGATATGGTAGCCGCTGATCGACACGCTGTAGTAATTGCGCACATTGTGATCAATGAAATACTGCTGCACATCACCCATCATTTTCAGCGCAAATTCGGTCGAGAATATGCAGGTATTCTGCGCCTGATCTTCTTTCAGAATATCCGCTTGAACGGTTCCGCGAACACTCGCTAATGTACGCTTCTTAATTTCAGCGTAAGTATCTTCGTCGACCAGTTCGCGCCCTGGGATACCGAGCAGCCGCAGCCCCAGGCCATCATGGTCGGCTGGTAAATCACCGTCATAGGTCGGCCGATGTTTACCGTCGAACCAATGCGAGATGGTTTCATCCGCCTGCGCCCAACCATTGGTCTCATCGAGATGTCGTTCGATCTGTTGATCAATCGCCGTGTTCATGAAGAACGCCAAGATCATTGGCGCGGGGCCGTTGATTGTCATCGATACCGATGTGCTTGGGGAACATAGGTCAAACCCCGAGTAGAGCTTTTTCATGTCATCCAGCGTGGCAATTGAAACGCCGGCATTGCCAACCTTACCGAAAATGTCCGGTCGCTCGTGCGGGTCCTCGCCGTAGAGGGTGACAGAATCAAATGCGGTCGATAGTCGCGCGGCCGCCTGACCCTTAGAAAGAAAGTGAAAGCGCCGATTCGTTCGTTCGGGGGTGCCTTCACCGGCAAACATCCGGATCGGATCTTCACCCGTACGTCGATAAGGGTACACACCCGCCGTGTAAGGATAGGCACCCGGTAAATTCTCTTTCAACAAAAAGCGGAGTTGCTCACCCCAGTCGTTTGTCATCGGTGCCGCAATTTTGGGCACGCGCTGATTGCTTAGTGTTCGTCGATAATTGTCACCGGTGATTTCTTTGCCACGTACCGTGTAGGAATAAGTTTCAGAGCGAACGCCTTCACGACGATCTGGCCATGTCGCAAGTCCATCCAACGCGGCCTGCGTCAGCGCCCCAACGGCTTCCTGATAGCGCTGGCGAAGCACCAATACCGACGCATCAACATCAGCTGTCAATGCTGCCGCCGGATATCGACCCAAAGGCTCTGGTAACTGCGGATCTTCGAGCAGCCGCAGAGACTCGTACACATGCTGCGCCTGGCTGGCCGACTCGGCTTGCCGTGCTACCGATTCATTAATGGAGCGACCTTGTTCGCTAATCTCGGCAAGGTAACGATTGCGAGCACCCGGGATCAGTGCGGTCGCGCGTGGCTCATGAGTACCTTCCGGCAGAGCGACGCCCCAGTCACCCGTTGCCAACTCAAGCTTGCTGGCCAAGTGCTCGCATAGCCGCGAGAACATATAAGTTAAGCCAGGATCGTTAAACTGGCTGGCAATGGTCGGGTAAACCGGCACGTCCTCATCTGCAGCCTGAAATTGCAGTCGATTACGGCGCCACTGTTTTCGAATATCCCTAAGCGCATCTTCGGCACCGCGCTTGTCATATTTGTTCAGGACGATGAGATCTGCAAAATCGATCATGTCGATTTTTTCAAGCTGACTGGCGGCACCGTAGTCGGACGTCATCACATACATTGAGAAATCGACGAGATCGACAATCTCGCTATCACTCTGGCCAATACCAGCCGTTTCAACAACGACGAGATCAAAACCGGTACTTTTCAAAAACGCCACGACGTCACCGAGAACTTCGCTGGTCGCCAAGTGCTGACGTCGCGTCGCAATAGAACGCATGTACAACGTCGGCGCCCGCAGCGTGTTCATTCGAATGCGGTCACCAAGCAAAGCACCACCGGTGCGACGACGCGTTGGATCAACAGCCACCACAGCAATTCGACGCTCCGGAAAATACTGCGTAAATCGATTCAAAATCTCATCCGTCACACTCGACTTACCGGCCCCCCCGGTACCCGTAATACCAATGACCGGAACACTAGCCGCTAACGACCATTCACGACGAAGCTTCGCGATGGTTTCCTCGTCAAAGCCTCCCGTTTCAATGGCCGAAATCGTCGCGGCAATCAGACCCGGCTCGGAAACCGTCGCCGTGCCTGACGGCAACGCCTGGTTGCGTTCATTTCTGGCCTGTTCGGTTTGCGAAATCAGGTCGTCGATCATCGCGTCCAAACCGAGTTGCATGCCATCGTTTGGGTGATAAATTCGTGCGACACCATAAGCCATCAAATCACTGATCTCTTCAGGTGTTATTGTGCCGCCACCGCCGCCAAAAACTTTGATGTGGCTTGCGCCTTGCGCTTTCAGCATATCCACCATGTAGCGGAAATATTCGTTATGCCCGCCCTGATAGGAACTGATCGCAATGCCATCGGCATCTTCCTGAATCGCAGCACGCACGACATCTTCGACGCTTCGGTTGTGACCGAGATGAATGACTTCTGCGCCTTTCGATTGGATCAACCGTCGCATGATGTTGATGGCTGCATCATGTCCATCGAACAACGAGGCTGCCGTGACAAAGCGTAGCGGCGCGCGATCAGATCCTGACGCATTTCCCGTCAGTGCATTAACAGTGGCACTCATCCGAAATCTCCTGATAAAAGGACAGCCCCGACATTGTCGTAACAACACCTCGGCAAGGCAATTCTATCCGGACAAAATACGCCCCCTAAGAATTACTATCAAGTGAAACCTTTTTGATCCAGGAGCCGTTAGAACCTAGCGTTATTGCGAAAATATGGGGATTGCCTAGCGATCTGCATTGAATGACTCCATTGTGTAACCTAAATCGATTAATCTCGGCCATTTCACTGTATTTTTCTGGCACAGTCTCCGCTCCGCCGTTGGCAGGCGCCAGTAAGACCCCGGATTGACCAATGCCACTTAGCTACGTAAAGGAAACGATGAAACGCTACAACGCAATCATGTTAGTCGCTCTGTCGATACTGGCTCAAACGGCCAATAGTCAGGACGTGAGCGTACCAAACACCGGCGGACAAGCTGATGGGCCACGGCTTGCGCTTTGGGAGTTGGGTGTCGGTGCCGGCGGCGCATTGCTACCCGACTACCCGGGCGCCGATAATCGAACCGGTCGGGCACTGCCATTTCCCGTCGTCATCTATCGCGGAAGCTTTCTTCGAGTTGGCGATGGAAGTGTCGCATCAGGCCGGTTTTTTCAGAACGAACGATTGAAACTGGATGTGAGTCTCAATGGTTCTTTCAATGCGGAGAGCGACGAAGTCGAGGCCAGAACAGGCATGCCGGACCTCGGTTTTATCGCAGAGGTAGGTCCGGAGCTAGAGATCCTGTTATCCGACCCAGCCGACACCCAACAACGACTGAAACTCGAGATACCTGTGCGCGGCGCATTCTCGATTGATGACGGAGACCTGACCGACCGCGGGTGGGTGTTCTCCCCACAGTTAGAATACGAGCGCAATTTTGCCGGTGGCGATTGGGAATGGTCCGTCAGCCTTACACCGTCCTTTGCAGGGCGGCGTCTGCAACAATACTTCTATGAGGTGGCACCGCAATTCGCAACGGCGGAACGCGCGGCCTACGAGGCAGACGGTGGCTATCTGAGAACGAGCCTTGGTTTCGGCGTGCAAAGACGCAGCAAGCGAAGCTTCGCCGCGATCGGCGTCAATCTGAACACCCTCTCCGGCGCAGCCAATGAGGATTCTCCGCTGTTTCGTCGAAACACGGAATTCAGCGTAGCAGCCGTCGTCGTTTTCCGCCTTTGGGAAAGCGAGAAACGGGCGCCACGCTAAAGCTTTGAGCTACTTTCCTTTCGACGCTTTATGGCAATCGATGGATGCGTCAATGAAGTTCGGCGCACGCTTTTGCACATTGGCCATGACCGATTCAATTTGGTTCGGTTCATTCATCACCGCGTCTTGAAGCCTTGCTTCGCGCACCAGGCCCGCCGCTTGGGATTCACGCCAACTTTCGTTGACCAGATGTTTTGTTGCTCGCACAGCGTCTGGAGACCGGCCAGCAATTTCTTCGGCAACGCGCATGGCGGCTGCCACCGGGTCATCATGCAGCTCGCTTACCAGGCCGTAAGCGAGAGCCTCATCCGCAGAAACAATCCGCCCGGTGTAGGCCAATTGCTTGAGATGATCCAGTCGCATGACGTCTCGCATGACCGCAGTGAAACCCATATCAGGCACCAATCCCCACTTCACTTCGAGGATTGAAAAACGCGCATCTTTTGCCGCAAAACGAAAGTCGGCACCGGCTGCCACCTGCATGCCCGCGCCAAGACAGACACCATCTATCGCCGCGATGACAGGCATAGGAGCCGCGTACCAGACCCATGCCGGATGCTGAAAGCGGTTGGCAGGCGTATCTCCAATCATCTTGTATGCCGCGTCAGCAAAGTCGCTAGTCGCGTCATCTGCGCTACCCATCGAACTGATATCCAGGCCAGCACTGAAGTTCCCGCCAGCGCCGGTTAACACAATGGCGCGTACATCCGGCCGCGCCGAAAGCTCAGTACCCGTCGCCGACACGGCCTCGAACATCTGTGGGTCGAAAGCATTAAATTTTTCCGGCCGATTGAGTGTGACAGTCGCTATATGGTCCTGTATGTCAACGGTTACGCGATCACTCATGATGTGTCCTTTTTTCGATATCACTTACGGTAGTATAAGGGCTAATCGCTAAAGTTCGGGAGAGATTCATGCGACTAAAACACGCCGTGACCAGCGTGGCATCGAAGCAGCTGAAACTGCCCTCACTATGGTTTGCCATGGTCTTGATTGCCGGTTGTGCCAGTGTTGAGAAAACCGAGGCGCCACCTGCTGCAGAACTGGAATTACCGACTGCGCTAGCTGATCGCCAACCTTCTTCTCTCGCGAGAAAATTCACCATCATCCCTGACGAAAGTGAAGTGCGCATACTCACGTTCCGGGATGGCCCAATGGCAAGGCTCGGCCATAATCATGTGATTTCCAGTCGGACATTGTCCGGCAATGTTTGGCTTGAGCCAACGCTCGGTAACAGTCTGACCGACATTAGCCTACCGGTGGCCAGTTTCTCAGTAGACGACCCCGCCTTGCGATCCGAAGAAGGTGAAGGATTCGAAACACCACTACCCGAGTCGGCACGGTCCGGTACGCGAGAAAACATGCTGAGTGATGCCGTATTAAACGCGGCGAGCTTTGCGTTTATTCGTGCGCGCTGCGGTGATATCCGAACAGAAGCGCCCGCCTCCATTCGATGTATTTTCTCGGTGGCTGGTAACACGTCGACGCTCGACTTACCCATCGAACTTGAGTTAGACGAAACACGGCTGACGGCTAGCGGTGAAGTCGCTATTGGACACGAACAATTAGGTCTGAGTGCGTTTTCGGCAGGTGGTGGCGCGATACGTGTTGCAGAGCAAATCACGGTGCGGTTCAAGATCTCCGCGCAACAGTTATCACGCTAAACCGCGAGGCGACAATAGCCGTTGTCAATGACGATACTGTTTCTGGCGTCTACCCGGCACTGAAACGCAATTTCATCGCCCTCCTGCCACATCAGTGTCGTGATGACGTCGCCCGGAAACACGGGCGCACTGAATCGCGCATTGAATTCGGCGATCAAGGTCGGGTCGAATTGGCATATCGTTTCCAAAATGGCGCGACACGCAAACCCGTAGGTACATAACCCATGCAGGATGGGCTTTGGAAAGCCTGCCGAGCGTGCCCGTGCAGGATTAACATGCAGAGGATTGTGGTCACCGTTTAGTCGGTAAAGATAAGCCTGTTCCTGGCGGGTCGGCGCATGATGGGTCAAATCCGCACTTCGCTGTGGAATCCGGTGCGCAACCGGCAGCGTATCTTTCGCGCCATCGAAGCCGCCATCCGCTCTGGCAATCAACGTAGAGCGAACCGTAAACATCGGCACATTGCCTTGCGCTTGACGGACATCGGTACGAACGACAACGACCGCGGATTGGTTAACGCCGCGATCATGTACAGCTTCAATACAAAAGTCGGCCAGCATTTCAGCCTGCGGCCTCAGCGGTCGCAATAACCTGATGTATTGCTCGCCGTGTAACATTTGACTGTAGTCCCAGCCATAGTCTTGTTCGAAAACATTCAGCGTCATGACAGACGCCATACTAGGCATTGCCAACTGCGTTGCTGACGGCAACAGAAAATCGCGCTCATCCTCACTTTCATCACGACCGAAACCAACGCTCAACGCATACAGTGCGGATTGGTCAGCGCGCCAAACAAAGGGCAAATCCTTTCGGGCTAGCGAACGAAGCCTTTGTTCATCAATGGGCATGTTTAATCAACCCGTGGCGCCAGCCGCCTGGGCATACCGCCAACCTTGTTCGGAAAGTGGAACTACCGCGTGCGTTGCCGATGCGGCATTCGCATTGGCCGCTGTGCCATCCCGAACCCGACCCGCGATGCCCTGCAAGATGGCCGCAATCCGGAAGAAGTTAAACGCAGAATAGAAATCTCTATCGGCAATACCGTCGCGTCCTGTTCGCTCGCAATACTGCTCGATATAAGCTTGTTCTGATGGAACGCCAAGCGACTTCAAATCTTGCCCAACAAGGCCACTGGAGCCAATGCCGATATCCGGCATCTGCCACACCATCAAGTGGTAGGTGAAGTCTGCTAGCGGATGACCGATCGTCGATAGTTCCCAATCAAGAATCGCGGAGACTTGAGGCCCATCAGGTCGGATAATCATGTTATCCAAACGATAATCTCCATGCACAACGCTTGCGGATTGATCGTCAGGCACGTTGTCTTTCAGCCATTCAATCAATTTGTTCATTGGGTCGATCGTTTGGGTTTCCGACGCATAGTATTGCTTCGACCAGCGACCGATCTGACGTGCAAAATAGTTACCGGGCTTACCGTAATCGCCCAAGCCGAGGGCTTCGTAGTCCAACGAATGCAGACGGGCAATGGTCTTGTTCGTTTCATCATAAATCGCCGTGCGCTCGGCCGCATCGCAACTGGGCAGCGTCGGCTCCCAAAAAATGCGCCCCGCGACACAATCCATTACGTAGAACATCGTGCCAATAACGCTCTCGTCTTCACAAAGCACATAAGGGCGCGGCACCGGAAAATCCACTTCCCAAAGTGCCTTAATCACTCGATACTCTCGATCGACTGCATGTGCCGACGGCAGCAACTTGCCCGGCGGTTTACGCCGCAACACGTATTGACCGGACTTGGCGGTAACCTGGTAGGTCGGATTAGATTGGCCGCCCTTGAATTGGGCAACCGTCATCGGCCCTTCGAAACCCTCGACATGCCCGGCAAGATATTGCTCTAACGACGCCTCATTGATCTGATGCGCTTTGCGAACCTCGCGTGTACCGGAGAACTGTTCTTGTCTGCTGGTCATGGGCATGCCTTCATCAAACTTTCCCTATCCATATACCTTTCGTCCCGCCCATTGTGCAATGGAACCCGATGAATGTCATAAAAAAAGGCCACGCGCTAACAGCGCATGGCCTTTTCGATGTTAACCGTTAACTAACGGCTTACCGAAGCGGGCCCAACGACGCTGTTGTCGTTCCTTTGCCTGGCGCGTCCGGTCCGATGTGACGTTCCAAGAACGATAACAATTCTCGGTAGTACATCACCCGGTTTTCCAGTCGATAGAAACCATGGCCTTCTTTATCAACCAGCAGCTCTTCATAAGGAACACCGGATGCATCCAGCTTTTTACGCAGGTTGTAGTACTGCTGTACGGGTACGCGTTTATCAGCCTTACCGTGCGCAATGTACAACGGTGTGATGATCTTATCGGTATGGTTAGCGGGTGATCGATCACGCAAGTCCTGCTTGTCGGTGCCCAAAGCCTGGTCCAGGAATGTACGGCCCGATTCGCGATCCGGAATATCACCCCGAACCTTCATCATTGGCAGGTCATAAACGCCTACAAAAGCGAAAGCGCATGCGTATAGATCCGGCTCACGTGTGATTCCGGCGAGTGTTGCGTAACCGCCATAACTACCGCCATAAATACAAGTCTTATTAGGATCAGCGATGCCTTCCTCGAAAGCCCACTTCGTCACATCGGTGACGTCGTCCTGCATTTCACGCCCCCACTTCTTGAAGCCCATCCGCTCGAACTCAAAACCGAAGCCACCGGATCCACGATAGTTAGGCTGAATCACAACGTAACCGCGACTCGCTAATAGCTGTGCTTCCGAATCGAACTGCCAACGGTCTCTTGGCCCATGCGGTCCGCCATGGATCACCATGACTGTCGGAAGAGGCTCTGAGGATTCCACGTCGGGGCGAGTCACATAGGCCTGGATAGGCACACCATCTCTGGAGGTAATCGTGTGCGACTCTTTCGCCAGCATTTCGTCAGCATCAACTTCAGGTTTTACGTCAAACAAGTAGCGCGCCGAGAATGTCTCGGTATCCAACAAAAAGTAACGTGTTGGTTGCTTATCATTGAAAACGGCGACCAAACCCATCTTTCCATCATCCGTAAATCCGCCGCTGCGAATTTGGAAGTTAGGGAATGACGCAGCCAACTTCTTCCAAAGCCGCACGTGCTCGTTGTCGCCTTCCAGGAATTTGTACTCTGGAAGCCCAGGTAGAAATTCCGCACCGACCAACGTTTCGTTATCCGTACCGTATAGCAAACGATTCGCTGGAACGATCTCATGCGTTAAGACGTTAGTGATCTCCTTGGAGTTTAGATCCAAACGAACGACGCCGAAATTACCTTTGTCACGTGAAGTCATGAATGCATAACTGCCATCGTCGGCAATATCCAGCGGCGAGACTTCACCTTTAAATGGACTATCGAACTCGACCCAATCTCCATCCACCGTTGGCTTGTAGGCATAGACAGGAATATTCGTCTTATCGTTGTTCATGACCGCGAATCTGGCATTGCCGTCATTATCCGCAATCAATGCGCCTTCATCGAATGGCGACTTTTCAACGACTCGTCGGCGTTGACGATAAACATCCATGATCTCGATTTGTTGAGCCCGGCCACCGGCACTGGTGCGGACTTTGATGTGCTTCTTGTCTTCAGGCATCACATCGATGATGTCGCGGAGTCCGAAAAAACTACGACCCGTAGTATTACCAGGCGCCATCATCATGAACGGCTTCTTGCCGTTGTAATCTACCGCGAACACCTTTCCGGTCGGCGATTGCTGCGCTAACGTACCGAATGCTTTTTGCGTTGTGAACAACAAACGCTCGCCGCTAATCCAGCGAATGCCCGCCACCGATTCGTTATCGGATGGCTTCATTTGCCAAACCACTTCCGGTCGACGCGGATCAGTGATGTCCATCACGACCATGTAGGCGTTCTCTTCGACGCGCATCGCGGCCGCAATGTGCTGACCTGTTGGAGACAAGGCCACCGTTGTGTACTTCGGTAGCGATACCAACTCTTCGACGGTTGGCTGGGCCTGTGCTGTCAGGCTCAGTGTGGCTGCCGCTGAGGCCAGCAGCATGATGATTCTTGTTCTCATTAATTGGTTCCCCTGAGACTCACGATAAGAATTTCTTTAAATTGGTCAAAAGCGTTCGAAAACCCTTGACGTTATCCCTTGAAAAATAGCATGAAATTGCCTGTTTTTCATCGTAGACAACGACCTCGCATGCACGAGCATGCTACGGGGCGTTAGAACAGCTACCTTGACAGAGAATTTGGAATATTTTTATTTATTACAATGAGTTATACGGGCTAATCAACGATTAATGACTTAATCATACTGTCTAACTTCATTTAACATAAGAAAAATAAAGTTCACGAATCCGGTCGTCTCTCGAATACACTATTGCCGCCAGCGTTGCGCTTGATGCAATAGTCCAAACGTAGAACTGTTCAGTTCTGACGCTAGTTTAGGCTCGGCAACCGCCGCTTGAAGCTGCGACGCCATCTGCTTGCCCAACTCTACGCCCCATTGGTCGAAGCTGTTGATGCCGAGAATCACGCCCTCAACAAAGACTTTGTGTTCGTACATCGCGATCAACTGACCCAGAGAATATGGCGTCAACGCTTTCAACAAGAACACACTGCTTGGTCGATTACCGGGGTGTACTTTGTGCGACTTCAGGAATTCGACGGTAGCTTCATCGGCACCCGCCTCTGCCAGCGCTTGCGTCGCCTGCGATTCCGTGAACCCCAGCATCAATGCATCGCTTTGGGCAATACAATTCGCAATCGCAAGATCCTGTTGTGCCTGCGTCGCTCCGGATGACCGCACCGGTAGGATGAAGTCGGCGGGAATCATCGACGTACCCTGATGCAACAACTGGTAGAAAGAGTGTTGTGCGTTGGACCCGGCCTCACCCCAAATCACCTGGCCGGTTTTCGCCTTAACGGACTTGCCATCGATCCGGACAGATTTGCCGTTGCTCTCCATTTGTAACTGCTGCAGATAGGCCGGCAAGCGGTCCAGCCGATTATCATAGGGCAAGATTGCTTGGCTCGACGCCCCTAAAAAGTTGTTATTCCATATTGCCAGCAATGCCATCAGGACTGGCACATTCTCGGCCAGCGGTGCTTCCGAGAAATGACGATCCATGGAACGTGCGCCCGACAACAATGCGTCAAAAGCCTCACGACCAATCGCCAATGCAATCGACAATCCCACCGATGACCACAAGGAATACCGGCCGCCAACCCAATCCCAAAATCCAAACCTGTATTGCGGATGCAGACCGAACTCGTCCATCCCTTCATGATTCGTTGAAGCCGCCGCAAAATGATGGATAACCGCGGCTTCACCCAATTCGTCAGCAATCCAGTGTCTGGCGACTCGAGCGTTGGTCATGGTCTCCAACGTCGTAAACGTCTTTGAACAAATGACAATGAGCGTCGTCTTCGGATCCAGAGTTTCAGCAAGATCTGCCATTTGCGTGCCATCGACGTTTGACACCGTGTGCACACGCAACCCCGTTGAGACATGCGCCAACGCGCGACAGGCCATCGCGATCCCCAGGTCCGACCCGCCAATGCCAACGTTCACGACATCGGTAAACCGTTGTCCGTGACTACCACGGATGCCGCCCGAATGGACATTATCGACGAATGCCAACATCTGCTCGCGAACACGACGGATGTCCGGAACCACGCGCTTGCCATCAACGGCGGCCGGATCGCGCGCACCCGCGCGCAAAGCCGTATGCAAGACAGAGCGTTGCTCCGTGATGTTTATCGTCTCACCCCGGAACATTGCATCGCGCGCTTGTTCCACTTCAGCCTGACGCGCTAAAGAAACCAGCAGGCTCCGCGTTTGCGGACGAATACGTTGTCGGGAAAAGTCGAACAGCAGACCGTCGGTCGACAGTGAAAACTTTTGGAAACGACGGCTGTCTTTACGAAACAGGTCGCGAATTTCTGCCGTTTTGGCCCACTCGCGATAGTGCGCCTTTAGTTTTCGCCACGCAGGCAAGTCGATCGGGTATCGGCTGGTTAATTTCTTCATAGCAACAGTCTAACCGGAGTCAGACTATTGGCCAAACAATGCCGATCAGACTTTGTAGTATGACTTATACCAACTGACGAAGCGCTCTACGCCCACTTCAATCGGTGTACTCGGCTTGTAGTCCACATCGGCAATAAGATCACTAACATCCGCATAGGTATCCGGTACGTCACCCGGCTGCAATGGCAACAAATTGGTGATCGCCTTCTTGCCCACACATTCTTCGATGATCTCAATATAGCGCAGCAACTCTACCGGTTGGTTGTTGCCAATATTGTAGATGCGATAAGGCGCTTTGCTGGTGCCTGGATCCGGCGCATCAGAGTTCCAATCAGGATTGGGCGACGCCACATTGTCCATCGTCCGGATAATGCCTTCGACGATATCATCAACATAGGTAAAATCACGGCGGTGCTTTCCGTAGTTAAAGACGTCAATGGGTTTGCCCTCCAAAATGTTCTTAGTGAACATGAAAAGCGCCATATCCGGCCGGCCATAAGGACCATAAACCGTGAAAAATCTCAGGCCAGTTGTCGGCAAGTCATACAAATTGGAATACGTATGCGCCATCAACTCATTGGCTTTCTTCGTTGCACCGTAGAGCGCTAACGGATGATCCACATTGTCATGAATGGAAAACGGCATGCTGGTATTCGCGCCATAAACGCTGCTCGACGATGCATACACAAGATGACCAACTTTATGATGGCGACAGCCTTCTAGAATATTCATCGTGCCGACGATATTGCTATCGATATAGCTGCGCGGGTTTTCAATCGAATACCGGACGCCCGCTTGCGCAGCAAGATGCACCACACGGTCAAACTCATGCGCCTCAAAAACCGACTCAATACCCTCACGATCTTCAAGATTCATCTTGATGAATGAAAACGCTTCATAAGGCTGCAGTTTCTCCAGCCGTGCATCTTTCAAAGACGGATCGTAGTAGTCATTTAAGTTATCGAGCCCGACGACAGTATCGCCGCGCTTCAGCAAATATTCACTGACAGATGAGCCAATAAAGCCGGCCGCGCCAGTCACTAGAATTTTCATGGGTATGGTTCTCTTCGCAACCTAAATCAGAGTCGCTGATCAGACTCGTGCTCTTTCAAAAGATACTTGATGTCATAGACAACGCCATCCGCGTGACAGAACGCGCGAATCCCGTCTGCGCCAAGCTTACGGAATTCATCATGCGAAACCGCAATAACGACGGCATCGTAAGTGCCTTCCGCCGGACTATCAACCAACGAAACGCCGTACTCATGCTCAGCTTCGGCGTTGTCTGCCCAGGGGTCATGGACATCAACGGCCACACTGAAACTCTCGAGTTCTTTGATCAGATCGGCGACTTTGGTATTGCGGACGTCAGGGCAATTTTCCTTGAACGTCAAACCAAGCATCAGCACCTTGGCGCCGTTTGGCTGCAGGCCCTTGCCAATCAGAAGTTTAACGACCTGCGAGGCCACGTATCGAGACATATCGTCGTTAATTCGGCGACCCGCCAGAATGACTTCCGGATGATAGCCCAAAGACAGCGCTTTATGAGTCAGGTAATAGGGATCAACACCAATGCAATGGCCGCCGACCAAACCGGGACGGAACGGCAGAAAATTCCATTTGGTACCAGCCGCTTCGAGCACAGCTTCTGTATCGATATCAACGCGATCAAAAATCTGTGCCAGCTCGTTGACCAACGCGATGTTCAGGTCACGCTGGGTATTTTCAATCACCTTCGCGGCTTCTGCGACTTTGATCGACGGGGCAAGATGCGTTCCGGCCGTAATAATACTCGCGTACAACGCATCGATATGGTTCGCTGATTCAGGCGTAGACGCTGACGTCACTTTGAGAATATCCGGCAAACGATGCTCTTTATCACCAGGGTTAATCCGTTCGGGGCTATAACCGACGAAAAAATCCTCATTGAACTTGAGACCTGACTCCGACTCAAGAATCGGCACACAGAACTCTTCCGTCGCACCCGGGTAAACCGTCGATTCATAGACGACGATATCGCCTTTCTTCAGGACCGTGCCAAGCATTTGGCTAGCCGATCGCAACGGCGTCAGCACGGGGCGATTGTTTTCTCCAACGGGCGTAGGCACCGTAACGATATAGACGTTGCATGCCGCAAGCGCTTTGACATCGTCCGCATAGCTTAAATGACTCGCTTCAGCGAGCAGCTCCGGCTCCACTTCAAGCGTGGAATCTTCGCCGCGGCGAAGCTCTTCGATACGCTCGGCTTTGAGATCAAAACCAATCGTCGGGTACTTCTTCCCGAACTCAACGGCCAAGGGCAACCCCACATAGCCCAAGCCAACAACGCCCAATTGCACATCTTTCAGACTGTTCAAAGCCAATCTCCGATTCTTTTTAGATTCAACCATCCGTCATTTTAATGGCGGAAGTGCCGACGTGCCTTGACCCACGTCACGCTAGCCAATGCGAATTAGAGCAAATACATGACCGCTAACAAGCCCGTGATACTCATTGTGATCGTATATGGCAGCGCCATGATTACCATTTTACCGTAAGAAAGCCTGATTAAAGGCGCCAATGCCGATGTCAGCAGGAACAAAAAGGCAGCCTGGCCATTTGGCGTCGCCACACTCGGGATGTTCGTACCCGTGTTAATGGCCACGATCAACGTGTCGAATTGCTCTCGAGAAATCGTACCCGCATTCAGTGCCGTCTCTACTTGGCCCGCATAGACCGTTGCGACGAAGACATTGTCACTGATCATGGATAGCAAACCATTGGCCACATAGAACATCGTCGCCTGAACGCCACCGCTGTAGGACAGTAAGATATCGGTTACTGGCTGGAAAAGATGCTGAGTTTCGATAACAGCAACAATCGCGAAGAAGACCACCAACAACGATGTGAATGGCAGTGCCTCTTCAAACGCTTTACCGATTTGATGCTCGTCAATAATGCCGTTGAATGCGGTTGTCAGCACGATAACGCCGAGACCAATAATGCCAGGCTCAGCTAAGTGCATCCCCAATGCAATCACTAGCAGCACTGCCACGACGCCCTGCATGACGAGCTTAACGCTATCTTGCTTCGTTCGTTTTTCGGTATTTTCGCGATCAAAGTCAGCCAAAACCTCGCGAACACTGTCCGGTAACTCAGCGCCGTAACCAAACATTTTTACTTTTTCCAGAATCAGGCAGGTAATCAGACCCACCACTAACACCGGCATGGAAACCGGCGCGACGCGTACGAAGAATTCAACAAATTCCCATCCCGCAATCTTGGCCAACAGCAGGTTCTGGGGCTCGCCGACTAGTGTCGTCACGCCGCCCAATGCCGTACCCACAGCACCATGCATCATCAAACTACGCAGATAAGACCGAAACTGCTCCAAATCGGCACGACGCTCTTCGACCACCGACCCGTCATCGTTCTGGTCATAAACATGGTCGTCACCACCCGACGACACGCACTTGTGGTACACCGCAAAAAACCCAACAGCAACGGCAATAATAACTGCCGTGACCGTCAAGGCATCGAGGAACGCACTGAGGACCGCCGCAGAAAAACTGAACAGCAACGATAAAAGCGCTTTTGAGCGGACTCGCAAGATAAGTTTCGTGAAGACATATAACAGCATGTCTTTCATGAAATAGATGCCGGCGACCATAAACATCAACAAAATGATGACCGGCAAGTTTTTCTCGATTTCGTGGTAGACCGACTCCGCTGAGGTCAAGCCGATAATCAGCGCCTCAAGCGCGAGCAATCCGCCCGGCTGTAATGGGTAGCACTTTAGTGCCATTGCCAACGTAAAGATGAACTCTAGAATCAAAACCCAGCCAACAATAAATGGGCTGACTGTCAGCATCAAAATCGGATTCAGAATCAAGAATGCGATGATGGTTTGCTTGTACCATCCGGGCGCTTGCCCCAAGAAATTAGCGCGAAATGCCTGTGCAAACGTGTAAACCATGCGAAATCCCTCAATAGTCGACTGTGGCCATTCCCAGAATCAGGTCCGCATACGGCGGAATTAGCCCGTTATTGTAATGTAAGCGGCGGTAATCCGCAGGAGTTTAGGTGTCTGCTGATTCTTTGGACAACGCGTCCCAAACGGGTCTCTTCCCGGATGCCTCAGAAATCCGTTTGAGTAACGCGATATGAGCCGAAACCTCAGTCTCTGTGGGCTTTACCACCTTTCCATTCGACAAGACCTCAACGTTATCAATGCCAAACTCGGTGACCTCCTGTTTCCCATCGGCCTCGTCGTCCAGCAACAATGAATCCTGGCCGCCTGTCATCAACAGAAACACGTCCCCGAGCAAGCGCGCATCCAGCAAGGCTCCGTGCAAATCACGGCCCGAGTTATCGACCTGATAGCGCTTGCACAAGGCATCAAGGCTGTTTCGCTGGCCGGGATGGAGCTCTCTAGCTAGTCGAAGGCTATCTTTAATGCGACAGATATCCTCGAGCTTCTTGCGCTTGTGGGACATTCGATGAAGCTCATGCTCCAAGAAACCGACATCAAAAGGAGCGTTGTGGATGACGAGTTCGGCACCGAGCACAAACTGTAGAAACTCATCGGCAACCTCGGGGAACCGCGGCTTGTCGACAAGGTCCTCATTGCGGATACCGTGAACGGCAATTGCGCCATCATCAATTTGACGGTCAGGGTTCAAGTACTGATGCCAGGTTTGGCCCGTCACACGACGATTAACGATCTCGACGCAACCAATCTCAATAATTCGATGATCCGCCGCCGGGTCGAGACCTGTCGTTTCCGTGTCCAAAACAATCTGTCTTTGATCAGTCATCGGGCACGTTCCAGTAAATCGTCTAGCCCCTGATTGGCGAGCGTATCTGCAAGTTCATTACCCGGATCGCCAGCATGCCCTTTGACCCAATGCCATTCAATTTGATGTGCAGCGGCAAGCTCATCCAAACGGATCCACAAATCCTGATTCTTAACAGGCTTTTTGGCAGCCGTCTTCCAACCACGTTGCTTCCATCCCGCCAACCACTTGGTAATTCCGTCACGGACATAGACAGAGTCGGTGAACAGATTGATTACGCATGGCCGTTTCAACGCCGCCAACGCTTCAATAGCAGCCGTCAACTCCATACGATTGTTTGTTGTCTCAAGCTCGCCGCCGGATAAGTGGCGGGTCTTGGGGCCAAACTGCAATGCGGCACCCCAGCCGCCGGGGCCAGGATTGCCACGGCACGCGCCGTCGGTATAAATAATCACAGGTTGCGACATCAAGACTCCGTCGTATCGGTACAGCGGTCGGAGTTTAATACATCTCGTAACGAAGGCTCGGCAATTCCGCCCACCACTCTTGCTCTACTGCGCCAACTGGGCCTCAATGGAGTTAACGTCGAAACACGTTTGCGGGCCTGTAGCCAATAGCAAGCAGCTAGCTCGGGCCACCAGCGCTGACCAAAAACCTCCCATTGCTCACCACCCAAACCCAATCTTCGCCCGGTTGGCAGACGGAAAAAGAAACGGTCAGACTGTTGCACCCGCAAATCCAAAAGCTGTAGCCAATCACGCAGCTTACGATCACCAATCACATTGCGAACACCGGGTGGAAACTGACCGCGACTGAGCAATCGACGCGCTCCCCAAAGCCCAACCGGCTTAAACCCAAGGATCATCAAATGTCCTTCCGAACGCAGAACACGGTGAGCTTCGCGAACCACACTGTGCGGGCGCGCGACCAAGTCTAATGTGTGCGGCAACAAGACCGCATCCACAGAGTCATCCTCGAAAGGCAAGCGAGTAAAATCAGCGGCCACATCCCCAGATTGATCATCACAAACGACACGCACCGTGTGCTGCGCGCGCGATGCACCGACCACACCGGCGTCCTTTCCCCACCAACCTAGCTGCACGAGATGCTCACCGAATACTCCGTCCAGTGCCTCATCGATCACGGCCTGCTCTTTTTCCAACAAAGCGATGCCCAACGGCGATTCCAACCATTGGCGAATCGGAGGACTGTCTGGTTGTCTCAACACTTAAACCTCAGCATTAAACTAGTGGGTTACTGACGGAGTCGCTTGCAAACGCTGTTTAGGCAGGTACGATCTTGTTATGACAAAACTATCAGATTTAGCGAGGCACGGCATAGCCGCGCTCGTATTCTCCAGCACGGCAGCGCTTGCGACTGAGGCCAATCTCGTTCTGGACGCCCACAATGAGCCGAAGCTGTCAGCTCAAGAATCTGTCGCGACAGAAATCACGCCAAATGCTTTCTTGATGCGTGGCACGGCCAGTTGGCACAGCGAATTTGTTCATGGTGCGCCCGCCGGCGTGAAAGAAACCGCACAACCGCCCGCTGATCTACTCGGCCGAATGAGAAGCGGGTTTCGTCTGTCTCTGGCCAGCGACCGCCGGACCACGGCCCAACTCCGTTGGTTTACCCGACATCCCGAGTACTTCGACCGTGTCCTGGATCGGGCAAAACCTTACTTGCATCACATCGTTAGCGCCGTTGAAGAGCGCGGCATGCCGTCTGAATTAGCGCTGCTACCGATCGTAGAGAGCGCTTTCGATCCTTTTGCCTACTCGCACGGCAGAGCGGCTGGACTCTGGCAGATCATACCCGGGACCGGCCGACGATTCGGCTTACGACAAGACTGGTGGTATGACGGGCGACGCGACGTCGTCGAGGCAACGCGTGCGGCGCTGGACTACCTCGAGTATCTAGCGAAACGCTATGACGGCGATTACGAACTGGCTGTCGCTGCCTACAACTCTGGCGAAGGCACTGTGGACAGAGCGATTCGTCGCAACAAAAAAGCCGGCAAGCCTACGGACTTTTGGTCACTTAAGCTGCCGCGTGAGACTTCCGCCTATGTGCCCAAGTTACTAGCGCTGGCAGATATTTTCACAGCGCCCGAAAATCATGGCATGACACTGCCTGTGATTCCGGACGTCCCTCAGATTGCCGTTGTGGAGACCGGCGGGCAAATCGATCTGGCACTTGCGGCCGACCTCGCCGGCATTGATGTGGATACGCTGTATTTGCACAACCCAGGCTACAACCAATGGGCAACATCACCCGAGGGACCACATCAGTTGGTGGTGCCGATCGCCGTCGCGAATACGTTGCGCGTCGCACTGGATGCATTGCCAGCTGACGAACGCATGCGCTGGACGCGACATCGCGTGTCGAGCGGGCAAACGCTCTCACATATTGCCACTCAATATGCGATCACGACCGGCTCGATTCGCGAAGCTAATAACTTGAAAGGCCATGTGATTCGTGCCGGTCAGTATTTAATGATACCCACGGCGACGAGACCACTTGGCGACTACAGCCAAAGCGCTGCGCAACGGCTCGATCGAAAACAGCAACGCTCCAGAGGCGGCAACAAAGTCGAGCATATCGTTGGACCCGGCGAGAGCTTGTGGACAATCAGCAGGCGTTACGGCGTTGGCACTCGATCGCTAGCGTCATGGAATGGCATGGCACCGCGCGACACATTGTCAGTCGGGAAAAAACTCGTCGTCTGGCAACAACAGGATAGTGCGAAGACCTCAAGCCGCAGTCGCACCACAAGAAAGGTACGCTATACCGTTAGAAACGGCGATTCTCTCTCGCTGATCGCGTCGAGATTCAAAGTCACCGTTTCGCAGATTGCTCAATGGAACAAGCTGGACAAAACACGCATTCTGCGACCGGGGCAAAAACTCACGATGTATGTCGACGTCAGGCAGCAGTCCAGCTAAACCACTCTCATCGCCAGACACATTTCGGTACACTGGGCACTTCATTTAGTTTGCTCAGGGGTTTTTCATGGGTTTCATGACCGGAAAAAGAGTATTGATTGTTGGCCTCGCCAGTAATCGATCAATCGCTTTTGGCATTGCCTCCGCCATGGCACGCGAAGGTGCTGAATTAGCGTTCACTTACCAAAACGACAAGTTGCAAGGCCGTGTTGAGAAAATGGCAGCGGAACTCGGTTCGTCGCTCACCTTTCCCATGGACGTGGCACATGATACCGAGATTGATCAAGCGTTTGCGGACCTCGGTAAGCAATGGGACGGACTCGATGTCGTCGTTCACTCGGTCGGGTTTGCACCGCGTGAACAACTCGCCGGGGGCTACATTGAATGCGTTACCCGCGAGGGCTTTCAAATCGCACACGATATCTCGAGCTACTCATTCGCGGCACTAGCCAAGGCGGCGCTGCCGATGATGGAAGGCCGTGACGGCTCGTTGCTGACGCTGAGTTACCTGGGCGCAGTGCGTGCAATACCGAACTACAACGTCATGGGACTGGCAAAAGCCAGCCTCGAGGCCAACGTACGCTTTATGGCGGCCGACCTGGGTGCCAAGGGCATTCGCGTCAACGGCATATCAGCGGGCCCCATCAAAACGCTAGCGGCATCAGGTGTAGGTGGTATTCGTAAGATGCTGTCACATGCAGCAGAAGTGTCACCGCTCAAACGCAACATTACCGCCATGGATGTGGGTAACACTGCGGCATTCTTATGCTCGGACTTAGCCGCGGGCATTACCGGCGAAATCATCTATGTCGATGGTGGCTATAGCACCGTGGGTATGTCGCTGGACGACTAGGACACCCTACTCCGGTTTGGCCATTGCCGTAGCACCAGGACTGGCTGCTACGGCAGTTTCCTCGCCTTCCAGTCTCGCCACGATTGCGGCGCAACAGGCGTCGCCGAAGATATTCACTGACGTGCGCGCCATATCAAGTACCCGGTCAAACACCAACAAGATACCAATGGCTTCAACGGGCAAACCAATGGCGGACAAAATAATCGCAATTGCCACCAACGACGCCGACGGCACGCCCGCGACACCAATCGATGTCAGCAACGCAATCACCACAATAGAGAACTGAACGCTTAGCGTTAGATCCAGACCATAGGCCTGCGCAAGAAACATGGCCGCTGTGCATTCGTAAAGCGCCGTACCATTCATATTCACGGTCGCGCCTAACGGCAAGACGAAACTCGATACGCGGCGAGACACACCCGCACCGTTTTCGACACACTCCATCGTGACGGGTAGTGTCGCCGACGATGAAGAAGTAGAAAATGCAGTCAACATCGCGGGACTCATCGCCGACAACATCTTTAATGGCTTTACCCCGGCAATCCGAAGCAAGATCGGCAACGTAACGACCGTGTGAACAACCAACGCCGCCAAGACGACGAACGAGAAATAAAGCAACTGCCCTGCGGCATCAAAACCGGTCTTGGCAACGGTCGCCGCAACCAGACCGAACACACCGATCGGCGCAAACTTCATGACAAGATCGGTGATGTGCATCATGACTTGAAAAACACCTTCCCAAAACCCTGACATCGTTTGTCGTGGACCATCGGGAAGTTTGGTCATGAAATAACCAAACAACATCGCAAAGAAAATCAGACCCAGCATTTGGCCATCAGCTGCCGCTGCGACGATGTTTGGCGGCACCATACGCAGGAAGATCTGGACGACATCGCCGACGCCTTTGCCTTCAACTCTGGCGGCCACTTCATCGACGTCAACCGTCAACGCGAGCTGCTCACCAATCGGTTCGCCATTCTCATACCCGGGTCCAGCAACATTGATCAACAACAGACCGACCAAGATCGCCAGCAATGTGGTGGTCGCGTAAAAGGCTAGCGTCTTGCCACCAAGCCGACCCAGATTACCGGAATCTCCGATGCCAGCGACGCCAACAATAATTGACGACGTGATGAGCGGCACAATCAGCATCTTCAACGCTTGAAGAAACAATGCACCGATAAACTCGAAAACACCAACGATAGGAACGCCGAAAACCTGCCCACTTGTACCCGCCAGCCAACCGGCGAGGCCGGCAAGAAGGATGGCAATTAGGATCTGCCAGTGCAGTGCAAGTTTTGTCATCAGTGCTTTCCTAGTGACCTTCAAAGATCAGAACTTAGAGACCGCCGTTCAACTCCAGCGCGTTACCCATTTCCACATCAGCTCTTGAACGCAGTTCGCTGAGGATAGCATCCAGCTGCGCGCCACCGTTTCGCAACGCTAGTTGGCGACGTCCCGCATCGATTTGCGCCTGGGGAACGTCCGGCACCGTGCCCGGCACTACGTTGGTCATTCGATAAATCAGAAACCCGACACCCGGTGCCGACACGCTGCCGACATGTTGCGACCCTAACTGAGGTACCGGTGCCGCGAACACTGCAGCCGTCAGAGCCGCGGGAACGCTCGCATCGCTTCGTTCGATTGCTTTCTTTTCCGTCAGTTCAGCGCCGGAATTCAAAACCAGGGTTTCGAAATCCATCGTCGGTTCTGATCTCAATGCACCTGCCAATTGCGCGCCGCGCTCTTCAGCAATAGCGGCGGCACCTTCTTCTATCAAACGCTCTCGGATATCATCCTGGACCGATGCCAACGCCTGCCTACCGGCTTCCTGACGCTCTGCGACTCTGAGTACGACGGTTCTGTTTCCGTCCAGAGTCACCGGCTCCGATAACGCTTGATCGCCAATCGCATTTGCACCAAACAAGGCATCAACGATGGGCTCCTCGCGACCGAACGGCAATATGCTCTGGGCGGTAAAATCAGCAACACGCAGCACCTCTATGCCTAGTGCTTCTGCCATCTGTTCCATCGAGGCGTTATCGAAGTATTGATCATCGAGTTTGCTGCGAAGATCGGTCATCTCGCCAAGCAATCGGTCAGCGACATAACGCTCTGTGACATCATCACGGACCTCTTCGAATACCGGCGGGTCACCCGCCCGCACACCGTCTAATCGAATGATATGAAGGCCGAACTCGCTTTCGACGACATCACTAATCTGGCCTTGCTCCATAGCAAACACAGCGTCCTCTACCGGACCAGCGAATACGCCCGTCGTAACCCAACCAAGGTCGCCACCGTTCCGAGCGCTAGCACCGTCAACCGAAAATTCGGTAACCAACGTCTCAAACGCTTCACCAGCGCGAATACGGGCCAACACGTCCGCTGCTAACTCGTCATCATCGCCGTCTAACAAGATGTGACTGGCACGCCGTTGTTCGCTGGCTTCATATTGGCTGCGGATGCTGTCGTAGTATCCACGCAAGTTCTCATCCGACGTATCGATACGATTACGTGCTGTATTCTCATCGATCAATAGGTAATCCAATTCAACGGACGCCGGCGTCTGGTATTGCAGCGGATTAGCTTCATACCAGGCGGCGATCTCTTCTTCCGTTACCACCAGGTCTTCTTTGAAAGACTCAGAACTGATCGTCGCGAACTCGACCTCGCGTTTCTGCCCGGTTAATTCGATCAAGCGCCGGAATTCATCGGGCGTGACAAATGCGGACGCAGCGAGGTTTTGCTGAAACTGCCCCATCATCATTCGTTGCCGTTGGCTTGCTTCGAAACCCGCCGGCGAAAGTTGGTTCAGGCTCAGAATTTGTGCATAAGCATCGCGATCAAACTTACCATCGGTCTGGAAGTCCGGGACTTCACGAATGGCTTTGGCAATCATTTCATCAGAAACGGCAAACCCTTCGTCACGCAAGAACTGCTGCAGGACAGTTTGGTTAATGACTTGCTCAACCGCGCCGGCACGAATTTGCGTCAAGAAAGCCTCGGGCAATTCCTGATCACCAAATCTGGCTAATTGATTCCTGAACTCGTCATTGACGGCTCGCAGTGAGATTTCCTCACCGCCAACCTTGGCGACAAATCGGTTCGGCGTCAGCGTGTAATTGAGTCCCGTGCCAGCAAGCAGCAACAAGATAACGGCGAGTATGATCTTGCCGGTAGTCCCAATGAATTTTTCGCGGATATCTTGCAGCATCGATGACTGCCCTTTTATGCAATGTAACGATCAGCCAGACGAGCCGACTGATCTAAAAAAAAAGCCGCCTGTATTAACAGGCGGCTCTCGTTCAATGGCGGAGTGGACGGGACTCGAACCCGCGACCCCCGGCGTGACAGGCCGGTATTCTAACCAACTGAACTACCACTCCTGATTTGGTGGGTGCTGAGGGGATCGAACCCCCGACCTTCGCGGTGTAAACGCGACGCTCTTCCAGCTGAGCTAAGCACCCCCTCACATCTGATCAGGTAACGAACAAACGTTGCCCTACCGATGCGAAGGCGCGCTAGTTTACGGCATCCTTCAGGGCTTTACCAGCCTTGAATGAAGGAACGTTGCTAGCCTTAATTGGAATCTCTGCGCCGGTCTGTGGGTTACGGCCCATGCGTGCAGCGCGATGCTTCACAGCGAAGGTTCCAAACCCTACTAAAGATACGTTATCGCCTTTTTTCAAGCTGCCTGTGATCGCCTCTAAGACCGCATCAACGGCTTTGCCCGCGTCCGCTTTAGACATGTCAGCCGAATCTGCAACTGAATCAATCAAATCGCCCTTATTCATAAAAATTCCTCAATCTTGTTAAAAGCCGGGTTTTGGCAAAGCCAAATGAACCCCGGAACTCCCCCACCCCAGCGCGATTGCCCGCAAACCCTGAACCGCCGGGGAATCACTTAAAAACGCCGCCCCACAAGTGAACGCGACGTAATGTAAATTCGTTATACCAATACGCAAAATCCCCTGTCAACAAAGGATATTTTGCTTGCAAAACGGTGTACTAGTGTGCTGTCACCTGTTTGTCGCCAGCCTTGGCTCGGCCTTTCTTAGCCTTCTTATTAGGCGTTTGGGACAGCGGCTCCGGCGGATGCTGTAGCGCTATTTCCAAAACCTCATCAATCCACTTTACTGCAACAATGTTCAGTTTGCCTTTGATGTTCTTCGGAATTTCTACAAGATCCTTTTCATTTTCCTTTGGAATAATGACCGTTGTGATGCCACCGCGGTGCGCAGCTAGCAGCTTTTCTTTCAATCCGCCGATTGGCAATACCTCGCCGCGAAGCGTAATTTCGCCGGTCATCGCAACCTCGGATTTCACTGGGATGTTGGTGAAAGCGGACACTAAAGCTGTGCACATACCGACGCCTGCGCTAGGCCCATCTTTGGGTGTTGCGCCTTCTGGAACATGGATGTGGACGTCTCTCTGCTGATGAAATTCTTCCTCCAGACCCAACGCAGCCGTTCGGCTGCGAACAACCGTCATCGCGGCATGGATGCTTTCCTGCATGACTTCGCCAAGCTGCCCTGTCTGCATCATCTTGCCTTTACCTGGCACCGTCGTCGCTTCAATGGTCAACAACTCACCGCCAACTTGCGTCCAGGCTAAACCGGTAACTTGCCCCACTTGATCACTCTGCTCCGCTTTGCCATAACGAAAGCGCTCCACCCCGAGGTAGTTCTTCAATGTCTTCGGTGAAACCTTGACTGACTTCAATCTTTTGTCGAGCAGCAACTTCTTAACGGCCTTGCGACAAAGTTTGGCGATTTCGCGCTCGAGACTGCGCACACCCGCTTCACGCGTGTAGTGTCGGATAACGTCCATTAGCGTCGCTCTCGACACGCTTAGCTCACCATCTTTCAGACCATTCTCGCGAATCTGTTTCGGCAATAGATAGCGTTCGGCGATGGCCAGCTTTTCATCCTCGGTGTATCCCGGGATGCGAATCACTTCCATCCGATCAAGCAGTGGTCCGGGAATATTCATGCTGTTAGCCGTGCAGACAAACATGACATCCGACAAATCGAAATCAACTTCCAGATAGTGATCATTGAACGTGCTGTTCTGCTCGGGGTCCAAAACCTCCAGCAAAGCGGATGATGGGTCGCCACGGAAGTCCATCGCCATCTTGTCGATCTCATCAAGCAAGAACAGCGGATTGCGATTTTTAACCTTAGCTAGGTTCTGGATCACTTTACCCGGCATCGAACCAATGTACGTGCGCCGGTGACCCCGAATTTCTGCTTCGTCCCGAACACCACCCAGCGACATTCTGGCAAACTTGCGATTCGTCGCTCGAGCAATACTTTTTCCGAGTGATGTTTTACCAACACCCGGCGGACCGACCAAGCAAAGAATGGGGCCTTTCAGCTTCTTGACGCGTTGCTGAACAGCAAGATACTCAAGGATGCGTTCTTTAACTTTCTCCAAGCCAAAATGGTCTTCTTCCAGCACCGTCTCGGCTAGAGACAAATCCCGATGAATCTTGCTGCGTGATTTCCATGGTGCCTTAACTAGCCAATCGATGTAATTACGCACGACAGTCGCCTCAGCGGACATCGGCGACATCAGTTTGAGCTTGTTCAACTCGGAAGTAGCCTTTTCCAGAGCGTCCTTTGGCATGCCCGCTTTTTCGATTTTTTGTTCCAGATCGGCAAGCTCATTGGGCGCGTCTTCCATTTCGCCGAGCTCTTTCTGAATCGCTTTCATTTGCTCATTCAGATAGTACTCGCGTTGGCTCTTTTCCATTTGTTGCTTAACGCGACCGCGAATTCGCTTCTCGATTTGGAGCAGATCGATCTCGCCCTCAATCATCGACAAGACTAACTCCAGTCGACCTTTGATATCGCCAATCTCAAGTACTTTCTGCTTATCAGATAGCTTCAAGGCCATGTGCGCGGCGATGGTATCTGCCATTCGGCCGGGTTGTTCGATACCGCTTAACGAAGTCAGCACCTCTGGCGGCACTTTCTTGTTGAGTTTTACGTATTGCTCAAACTGCGACATGATGGAACGCGTTAGAACGTCGACTTCGCGTTCATCAAAACGATCTTCTTCTTCAAGCACCGTGATTTCGGCAGCAAAATGTGGGCCTACGTGTAATCGGTCTATTTGAGCACGCGAACCGCCTTCTACTAACACCTTCACCGTGCCGTCCGGCATTTTGAGAAGCTGTAGAATTGTCGCGAGCGTTCCTATTTCATAGAGATCGTTTGGAGTGGGTTCTTCCAGGTCAGCGCTGCGTTGCGCAACCAGCAAAATTTCTTTGCCCGCATCCATCGCGAGGTCGAGCGCGATTTTTGATTTCTCGCGACCAACAAATAGTGGGATCACCATGTGCGGATAAACCACAACATCGCGCAAAGGTAGAACGGGAATGACCGAGCCTTGATCATCGCTGAACAAGTTGTCGGTTTGAGAATCAACCACTTAGCGCACCTCGAAAGTGTTAGGGGAAATAATCCAAGTCGCCAGTCTAAAGACTAGCATGCACGCGGACGCGCTACCGGACCAAAGTCTAGATTTGGGCGCTAAAAGAGTGATTTCAAGAGGATAACGATCGGTGAACGATCGATCTCTAAGGCCGGGCGTTAAGTCAGTCGGAACCCGTTGCGCGCGGCTCGTCGATGTCACCTGATTCCTCGGACTCATAGATGATGTACGGATCGTTCTCACCGACAACCACCGTCTCATCCAGCACGACCTTGGTCGCGTCGCTTAGCGACGGAAGTTCATACATCGTATCAAGCAATACGTTTTCGAGGATGGTACGCAAGCCACGCGCGCCCGTTTTCCGTTCCATCGCTTTTCGCGCAACAGCACGCAACGCATCTTGGCGGAACTCAAGCTCGACGCCTTCCATATCAAACAGTTTCTTATACTGTTTGGTCAGCGCGTTCTTTGGTTCTTCCAATATCGTCACCAGCGCATCTTCATCCAGCTCTTCAAGCGTGGCAACAACCGGCAGACGGCCAACAAATTCCGGAATCAAACCGAAACGAATTAAATCTTCAGGCTCGACGTCGTGCAATAGCTCGCCGATCGCACCGTCTTCTTCCTTGTTTTTGACCTCAGCGACGAAACCAATGCCACTTTTCGTGGATCGATCGCGAATGATCTTTTCAAGACCAGCAAAAGCGCCGCCACAGATGAAAAGGATATTAGAGGTGTCGACTTGCAGGAACTCCTGCTGGGGATGTTTGCGGCCGCCCTGAGGAGGCACTGAAGCCACCGTACCTTCGATGAGTTTCAGCAACGCTTGCTGAACACCTTCGCCGGAAACGTCGCGAGTAATCGAGGGGTTGTCTGATTTGCGAGAGATCTTGTCGATCTCATCAATGTAGACAATACCGGTTTGCGCTTTCTCAACGTCGTAATCACATTTTTGAAGCAGTTTCTGAATAATGTTCTCGACATCTTCACCGACATACCCTGCTTCCGTGAGCGTCGTTGCATCAGCGATCGTGAAAGGAACATTCAACAAGCGAGCCAGAGTCTCAGCGAGTAGCGTCTTGCCGCACCCGGTTGGACCGACCAAGAGGATATTGCTCTTCGCGAGCTCCACTTCATCTTTGCCGTTATCAGCAGCTTTGCTTTCGAGGCGTTTGTAGTGGTTGTAAACAGCCACCGAGAGCACGCGTTTCGCACGAGCCTGACCGATCACATAGTCGTCAAGGGTCTGATTGATTTCGGCTGGTTTTGGCAGCTTGTGGCTACCTAGCTCGCTATTCTCTTCAAGTTCCTCGCGGATAATGTCATTGCAAAGCTCGACACATTCGTCGCAAATGAACACGGATGGGCCCGCAATCAGTTTGCGTACTTCGTGTTGGCTCTTGCCGCAAAATGAGCAATACAGCAGCTTGCTGTCTTCACCCTTACCGCGCTTCTCGTCCGTCATTCTTGCTTCCTAACTCTTTGCCTGCCGCTTAACCAATAGACCCTGTCTATTAGTCATTAATTACACGTTATATAACACGCCAGATCATCCGGCATCAAAAAACTGTATACAGAGCGAGAATCTTGTCACAGTCATGCCGAAGTCTATTTGCCGGGCGCCTCTGGACGATTCTGCAATACCGTATCGATCAAGCCGTATTCTTGGGCAACTTCGCTGCTCATGAACCGATCGCGCTCGGTATCGTGTTGAATTTTGTCGAAAGATTGTCCCGTATGCTTCGCCATGATTTCATTCAGACGTTTCTTCATATCGAGGATTTCGCGCGCATGAATATCAATATCCGTGGCCTGTCCCTGAAAACCGGCGCTCGGCTGGTGAATCATGACCCGGGAATGCGGCAAGGCATATCGCTTGCCCGCGGCTCCGCCGCACAGCAGTAGCGCACCCATGCTGGCCGCTTGACCAACGCAGATGGTGCTAACGTCACATTTGATGAACTGCATCGTGTCGTAAATCGCCAATCCGGCCGTGACGGCACCACCCGGTGAATTGATATAAAAATGAATATCTTTATCAGGGTTCTCTGATTCGAGGAATAGCAATTGCGCAACAATCAGATTGGCCATATGGTCTTCGACCGGCCCAACCATAAACAAGACTCGCTCTTTTAGAAGTCTTGAGTAAATATCATATGAGCGCTCTCCGCGGGCCGTTTGCTCGACCACCATCGGGACTAAATTCAGTGCTGTTGGCGTGTTATCCAATGCATTCTCCAAAAACGTTAACTTCCCGACTATACCGCTTGTAAGCGGCCGGTACGAGATCGACTTAAGCTATCTTCAACCAGCATCCATGTAGGCTTTAAAAGCAACAGACTTTTTAGATTCTGTCCCTTTCGCCCTGAGCGCTTCGATCGCCTGATCTTCAAGGACCATAGGTTCTATTTGCTGAAGGAATTGTGGGTCTTTCAAGTAGTTGCCCAATAACTCATCGTTATCTTCATAGCCTGCAAACAATTCTTTCATTTTGCCTTCGACTCGATCACGGTCGAGTTCGATGTTTTCAACTTTCAGAAACTCTTGCATCAGCAAACCCACCTGAACGCGACGTGTCGCGGCCGGCAAAAAGTTTTCGCGGTCCGGCGCATCTGAGTGCTCGGTAACGCCCATACGCCGCATTGCGTCGTGCTGTAAAGAATGCGCTTCCTGATCGACCAGTGCTTGCGGCACATCGACAGTATTGTGTTCGATCAATTGGTCTAGAACCTGTTGCTTGATATCGGCACGCCGCTTGGTCGCCAATTCGGCATGCATGTTCTTTTCAATTTCTTCGCGAAGCTTGGCGATAGCGCCATCTTCGATACCGAATGCCTTGGCGAAATCTTCATCAACATCCGGAAGTTCTTGTGCCTGAACGTTCTTGATAACCGCGTCGAATTTAGCCGTCTTACCCGCCAAATCTTCAGCGGGATAGTCCGCCGGATAACTCACATCAAAAGCGGTCTCTTCACCGGCTTTTGTGCCTTTCAGTGCTTTGTCGAAGTCAGGCAACATCTGCCCGCCTCCCAACACAACAGGAACATCTTCGCCTTTGCCGTTATCGATCGGTGCTCCATCCAAAGTGCCGTTAAAGTCGACAATCACTTGATCGCCCTTCTTCGCTTTACGAGCGACATCCTTCCACTCGGCACGCTGCTCACGAAGGCTCTCGATCATTTGATCGACATCGGCATCACCGATTGTCACTTCCGGCAGTTCAACGTTAATTTTATCCAGACCCGTCAGTTCTATTTCCGGGAACACCTCGAACACCGCGACATAGCTGAAATCCTTGCCTTCCGCCATCTCTTCGGGCTCGATGTTCGGATTTCCGGCAGGCATCAGGTTTTCTTTTTGCAAAGCCTCGGCATAGCTCGACTGAACGACCTCGGAAATCACCTCCTGGCGCACCTGAGGACCATATCGCTTGGCGATCACCTTGGCAGGCACTTTTCCAGGACGGAATCCCTCCAATCTAGCCGTTTTGCCAACGCGCTTCAGGCGTTCTGAAATCTGTGAATCGATTTGTTGTGCCGGGACTTCTACCCGCATGCGGCGCTCCAACGCGCCGCTGGCCTCTACGGAAACCAACATGATGATGAACCTTGTGATGTTGAGTGATTGGGGTCACGATCCGCATGAAGCGTCACTGCACCCGAACTGGCAATTGCTTTACCCATATATGCGCAAAATCTATCAGTTTTGGTGCGAAAGGAGAGACTCGAACTCTCACGGGTTACCCCACTGGTACCTAAAACCAGCGCGTCTACCAATTCCGCCACTCTCGCAAAAACTGTCAATAGCTAGCCGCCTAGTATAGCGCTATCCCTTATCGGTTGGCCATACCAAGAGACGAATCTCTGAATATTCTTGCGTGTCATGTCGAACACACTATTAACGCTGATTTTGGTGGGTGTCGTTCAGTTGCTAGAACACGGGGGTCATCAGCGCTTTTTGAAAATGGGGTGAGTGACGGGACTCGAACCCGCCGCGTGCTCGGTCGCTTGTCGACGTGATCACAATCGCGTGGCAGGTGGAGTGATAGCAAGGCGCGGTGGCTCGGCATAGCATCGCTATGGCGAGTCAGCGCAACGCCGCTAGCGCTTCACTTGCCACCGAGCCCGGAGGGTGGCCACTTTGTGGCCATGTGATCATGACGGCAAGTGAACGAGCATGCTGATACGGGATCACAACCCGTGGTTCTACCCTACCGCTGCGCGGCCCCACTACACCCTCTTATTATGATTTAGGTGGGTGTAGTTCAGTTGCTAGAACACGGGGGTCATCAGCGCTTTTTGAAAATGGGGTGAGTGACGGGACTCGAACCCGCGACATACGGGATCACAACCCGTGGTTCTACCAACTGAACTACACCCACCATTGGTATTCATTTTTCGCGCTGCATGCCGAACGAATGGCACGCCCGGCAGGACTCGAACCTGCAACCCTCGGCTTAGAAGGCCGATGCTCTATCCAGTTGAGCTACGGGCGCAAACCTTCGACTCGCTTCCAACCGCAAAACAGAAAATCAATGGTCGGGGCAGAGAGATTCGAACTCCCGACCCTCTGCTCCCAAAGCAGATGCGCTACCAGACTGCGCCATGCCCCGATTTTTTGAGTTCCTGATGCGTGTCAGGGGCGCAAATATACGTCCCTGCGGGTCGTAACGTCAATCACTTCTGCAAGCAAATGCATCATCAATCCGGTTCACCGACGTCGTCGGCTCTGTTATGTTGCTCTGCATCTGGTCATCAAGGACAAGCCAATGTTAAGAATAGCCCTGCTCGCGACCATGTTTTTGGTCGCTGATGCCTATGGACACGATACCGACATTCCCGAAATCAGCGGCTTTCCCCAGATACTGGTCAAAACCACCCAAGGTGACTTTGTTATTGAGCTCGAACCGTCCCGCGCGCCAATTACGGTTGGCAACTTTTTGTCACTTGTCGAGAAAGACTATTACGACGGCACCCTGTTTCACCGCGTCATCGCAGGATTCGTCGCGCAGGGCGGCGGGCATGGCAGCGACTACTCCGCGCGACCCGACACGCCTACCATCATTAATGAGTCAGGGAATGGCCTAAGCAACACGCGCGGTACGATCGCGATGGCACGTGAAGCCAAACCGCACACCGCGAACTCCCAGTTCTTTATCAACCTCGCCGATAACGTCCGACTGGATCCACAGAAGGATCGTTGGGGGTATACCGTATTCGGCCGCGTGGTGTCCGGAATGGAAACACTCGACACGATCGCCGAATTGCCGACCGGGCCAGCTGGCCCGTTCGAATCGGATGTGCCGGCGATGAAAGTCGTCGTTCGGGATATGCTGGTTCTGTCAGCGGAAGAAATCGAAGCCAGGCTAGAGGCCGAGATGGACGCCGCGCGGAAAGCGCTCGAAGCGCTGGACGAGGGGGCGATGTGACTACCCTATTCGTTTCAGATCTTCATCTATCCGCGGATCGACCCGAGATTGGTAAACAATTCTGTGCGTTCCTCAGAAACGAAGCGCGTCTTGCCGATAGCTTATACATTCTCGGCGACTTATTTGAAGCATGGATCGGTGATGATGATCCCGACCCGCACTACGCCATGATTCAATCCGCGTTGACCGAGTACGCGATAGCAAATACACAAACCGATTGCTGGTTCATGCATGGCAATCGCGACTTTCTGATCGGTGATGAATTTGCCAAGCGAACGGGTTTTCAGCTATTGGATGATCCTGTCGTACATGAACTCTACGGATCGCGAGTGCTCATTAGTCACGGTGATCAATACTGCACAGCAGACACTGAGTACATGGCCGTCCGACAAACGGTGCGCAGTAGCGAATGGCAGACGCAAGTGTTGTCGTTGCCGATATCGGCGCGCCTCGAGTTGGCAGCCAACGCTCGCAAGGAGAGCGAATCTGCGAATGCCGGAAAAAGCATGGACATTATGGATGTCACACCAGCGGAAATTGAACGGGCTATGCTCGCCGCGGATGTTCGACTAATGCTCCATGGCCATACACATCGTCCAGCCATTCATGAGCTTTCTTTTCCGGATCAGTCAATCGGCAAGAGAATGGTATTGGGCGACTGGTATACCCAAGGTAGTGTCGGCGTCTGGGACGACGCGGGCTTTCGGCTAGTCACGCTAGACCGCTTCGCCTAATACAGGTCCGCTATGGAACCGAATGACGTCATCCGGCGAATTCACCATTTCCGCTTCGAACGTTAACAGTTCATCTAATCGCGCGGCGAAATATCGGTCGTCCAACGCCGCATTTCGCGCCAGCTCAAGATAATGTTCGAAGTGACGCGCTTCTGATGCCAACAACCCGAGATAGAACTTTTCCAGCACGCTATCCAGGTAGGGCGCGATCAGTGCGAACCGCTCGCAAGATCGCGCTTCGATAATCGCACCAATGATGAGCGTATCCACGAGACGCATCGGTTCATCCGAAGACACTTGCCCACGAAGCTCTGACGCATAGCGTGCGGCACTCACTGGCGCTAGTTTCAAACTTCGCGCCTCAATGAGTTTATTCACTTGCTCGAAGTGCCTCAGCTCTTCACGCGCCAACCGTGACATCCGGTAAACGAGCTCGCGATTTAGCGGATAACGATGGATCAGCGACAATGCCGTAGAGGCTGCCTTGAGTTCGCAGCTTGCATGATCAACCAGCAACGTGGGTAAATCGTGAGCCGCCTGCTCCGCCCAAAGACTGGATGACGGACAACGCAAGAACGATGTGATTGGCGGCGGTACGCTTGCTGCGAAAGCCGGAGCCTTGTCGAGAGACCGGGACTGCATCAGACCAGATAAACGCCGCGAGGCTTGTTGGCGACGACGCCGTCCGCACGTTGCGCTTGAACACCAGCGAGGTAATCAGCCGTTACATCGCCGGTAACATATTCGCCTGAGAAACAAGACGTGTCGAATTGGGTAATCACCGAATGGTTGTGCTTGACCGACTCAATCAAGCCTTCGAGATCCTGATAGACAAGCCAATCGGCACCGATCTCGGCTTCCACTTCTGCTTCGGTACGATTATGTGCCACAAGCTCGTTCGCCGCGGGCATGTCGATACCATAAACATTCGGATAACGAACTGGCGGGGCCGCCGATGCAAAATAGACGCGCCTTGCACCCGCTTCTCTTGCCATGCGAATGATCTGCTGCGAGGTCGTGCCTCTGACGATTGAGTCATCAACGAGTAAGACATTCTTGCCACGAAACTCTAGATCAATCGCATTCAACTTACGGCGTACGGATTTTTCGCGTTGTTCCTGGCCGGGCATGATGAAGGTTCGACCGATGTAACGGTTCTTGATGAACCCTTCCCGATATTTCACGCCCAAACCATGTGCCACTTGCACGGCGGCCGTGCGACTCGTATCCGGAATCGGAATAACCACGTCAATATCGTGCTCAGGACGCAAGCGCCGGATTTTCGCCGCTAATTGATCGCCCATGCGAAGACGCGCTTTATACACTGAGATATTGTCGACAATCGAATCGGGTCGCGCAAAATAAACATACTCAAAAATACACGGCGAATACTCGAGACGCGGTACGCATTGCTGCGCGTGCAAGCGCCCTTCGCTATCGACAAAAACGGCTTCACCCGGCGCGACATCGCGCTCAAGTTTGAAGTCCAAGGCATCCAACGCAACGCTTTCGGAGGCGAGCATATATTCCACACCATCGGCCGTTGCCCGACTACCCAATACTAATGGACGGATGCCCCATGGATCACGGAAGCCCAGAAGACCATGCCCCACAATCATAGCGACGACGGCATAACCACCAACGCAGCGGCGATGCAAGGTTTCAACCGCCTTAAACACAGCAGATGCATGCATGCCCGAGCCGCTGGCCGCCTGTAACTCGTGCGCGAACACATTCAACAGAACTTCCGAGTCTGAACCCGTATTTAAGTGACGCCTGTCCTGCTCAGACAATAAGCGACTTAAGTCGGTAGCGTTGGTTAGATTGCCGTTGTGCGCGAGCAAGATGCCGTATGGTGAGTTCACATAGAACGGTTGCGCTTCATCCGAACTGGCACAACCCGCGGTCGGATACCGCACATGACCAAGACCCGAGTTTCCCACGAGACGAAGCATGTGTCGCTGTTGAAAAACGTCGCGAACCAGACCGTTCTTCTTGCGCCAAAAAACGTTGGTGTCATCCGTGGTCACAATACCGGCAGCATCTTGCCCACGATGCTGCATCACCGTTAGCGCGTCATAGATTGCTTGATTGACGGGCCCAGTGCCAGCGATGCCAACGATGCCGCACATGATCTAACTGCCTTCCGGCGCGGACTCATCCAACGCGGCAGGCGAATCTGCGGGTTCTGTAGCTGGTGGAGGAACCGTATCGCGAATCTCTTCGCGTAAGTAGTCATAGGCGCGCGGCGCCAATATAGAGATCGAGTCAGCAACGCGTGTCGCGTAGGGCAACAGCTTGGACTCGGACCACCAGGTATCTTTATCCAAAGAAAGATAAGGGCCAATGATGACGACCAGTCCGGTCATGATCGCGCCACGCACCAGGCCGAATAACATGCCTAGCAATCGATCTGCACCAGACATGCCGACTTGGTTTGCAAAGCGCGAAATCAACCAGCCGATCAAGCCACCCAGCATTAACACGAGCGCGAAAATCGCGATCCGCGCCGCCCAAACCCTCAATGCCGGCGAATCCAGCCATTCTGCTAACAGACTCTCACCCGCCGGTGCAAAATGAAATGCGGCCCAAACGGCGATAACCAGGGCACCGACAGAAATGGCTTCTTTTATAAAACCGCGAAAAACCCCTACAACCATAGATATGGCGAGGATAACGATGAAAAGCCAATCTAAAGCCGTCATGAGATCAAAACCGGGACACCATCAAGATGACGCGTAGTTTAAGCAAAGCACGATCAAAAATCTCCACGAATCGCTATGGGTGCTTGACGACCCTTGCAACCTGCCCCTTGGCTTGTAGTCGCGAAACGATCACCTCACTGTCCGCGCGCGTCGCTTGTGGACCGATACGCACACGATGCAGTGTTTTCCCGTCGCTTTGAACCTTGCTGACAAAGGCAAGCAGACCTTCGTCGCGTAGACCGGCTGCCAGTTTTTGCGCATTTGCTTCGTTGCCAAAACTACCGAGTTGAACTGCCCAGAGCTGCCCCCCGCCGGATGGCGAACTTACAGCGGCAGGCTCGCGCGTCGGAGGCTTTGCAGGCGGTTTTTCAGGCTGGCTTGCTTCGGCGACCGGCACTTCTGCAGGCTTATTCTCGCTCGAGGGTTCTGTCGATACCGGTCGGCTTTCGGTGGATTCAGCAGCGAGAATCGCCGCGGGATCAGGGTCAGCTTTGACCGTCGCCGGCGTATCATCGACGGGCGCTTCGGAAACTGGTGCAGCTTCGTCTTGCGAAAGCATGGGCGCAGGCAATTCGGTCACCGCCAACCGTTCTTCGGGAATCGTCTCCGCAGCTCGCAGATCAACGGTTTCAGTGCGTCGGGAGGCCATTCCGGGATTACGATCTGCATCGTCCCCATTCGGTAGTTCCAGTGTCCGTTCGACCACGGCACCGTCCTCACCGACGGATTGATCAAGGAATACCGGTATTAGTAACCAGGCAACGCTGACCAGCACAATAGCGCCGATCAATCTTTCTTTAGCTGCTCTTTCCATAAGCCTAGTATAGCCGAGCGCGCACGGCGCCGACGACCGGAAAAGAACCAGCCACCACAATTAAAGACTTCTCGGGCGCCACCTTGACCGCATGGCGCATCCCAGACTCTGGTGTTCCGGCAATCAAGGCCGGCTTTCCGGTGGTAGCGGCCATCGTGCGGGCGAGCGCGGGAGCCGGCAAGGCGCGCTCCACCGGCGCGGCAACAGCGATCCACTGATCGACATGTGAGTCCAGCACTTCAAGCATATGAACCACTGGCTTATCTTGCATAGCGCCAAATATCATCGTAACCGGTGCGCATGATTGATCCAGAATTGTCGCTAAGGCAGTGACCGCCTCCACGTTGTGCGCGACATCCAATAGCCAGGTGAATCCGTGCGCCATGCGTCGCTCGAGGCGCCCCGGCGGGTTCGATTGTTGAATGCAATGCGCAATGACCCGGTCGTCCTCGGGCAGCGCATTGATAGATTGCAGCATCGCTAACCCGGCGCTAACGTTGTCACGCTGGTGTAAACCCGCCATCGATGGCAGGCCTTCAATCGTGCGCTGCGCGCTTTGCCACTGCCATTTGTCATCACCCACATGATCAAAGTCGCGACCTAATACGCGGACCGTCGAGTTAAGCTGGGTCGCGCGCCCGGTCACCGATTCTGGCGGATTCCGCATTCCCACAATCGCAGGCTTACCCGGTCGAAATACACCGGCCTTTTCTGTGCCGATCATTTCTAGGGTGTCGCCTAGCCACGCCTGATGATCAAACCCGATATTCGTGACAAGCGCTGCATCACTGTCGAGCGCATTGACAGCATCAAGACGGCCGCCTAGCCCGACTTCTAGAACCCAGGCCTGGCAACCCGAGCGCGCGAAAGCGACGAATGCCGCCAACGTTGTGTATTCGAAATAACTGAGTGACGTTTCACCGCGCGCAGCTTCGACGGCCTCAAACGCATCGACTAGCGTTGCCGCTGCCGCCGGTTGGCCATCGATCCGGATACGCTCGCCGAACTCCGATAAATGCGGTGATGTATAGAGGCCGGTTCGATACCCGTTGGCTCGCATCGTGACGTCAAGGAAGTTCGTCACCGAACCCTTGCCATTGGTTCCAGCGACCGTCAGCGTGATATCGGCTTTCGACAAATCGAGATTGCCCAATACCGCATGGATACGATTCAGCCCAAGGTCGATCTTCGCGGGATTCAGCGCTTCCAGTCTTGCCAGCCAAAGCGCCAAGTCAGTCGAAGCACTCTTCGACATACGTCGCTCTATGCTTCCGGTGTAAGCTCGCTCAAGTCCAGCGCTTTGAGCGTTGCGGTATCGTCAGGCGTGCGTGCCTCAACGTCCATCATTTTTCGCAAAAGATCGGCTATCTCGGTGCGCATCTCACGACGATCGACAATGCGATCGATCGCGCCGTGCTCGAGCAGAAACTCACTGCGCTGGAAACCTTCCGGCAGTGTCTCGCGCACCGTTTGCTCAATCACGCGACGACCCGCGAACCCGATCAACGCTTGCGGTTCCGCAATATTGACATCGCCAAGCATCGCAAGACTCGCCGAGACCCCACCGGTGGTCGGGTCCGTCAGTACCGAGATAAACGGAATGCCCGCTTCGTCTAGCGACGCTAATGCGGAACTGGTCTTGGCCATTTGAAAAAGCGAAAACAACGCTTCCTGCATACGCGCCCCGCCGCTCGCCGAAAATGACACCAGCGGCGCTTTATGCTCCAGCGAGTAGGCAGCAGCACGACAAAAGCGCTCACCAACGACAGACCCCATCGATCCGCCCATAAACTTGAATTCGAAAGCCGCCGCTGCGACTTTCATACCAAACAGATCGCCGTGTCCAGCAATCAACGCGTCGGTTTCACCGGTAGATTTCTGGGCTTGGGTGATGCGGTCACGATAGCGTTTGCTGTCGCGAAATTTCAAAGGATCCTGCGGCTGCAGATCTTCTCCGAGTTCGGTGAAGCTACCTTCATCGAAAAAGACGCTGAGACGATCGCGCGCGCCCATTCGCATATGATGCTGGCACTTAGGACAGACCAGCATGTTTCTGTCCAATTCAGCGCGATACAACTGTGCCGAACACTTTGGACACTTGATCCATAGCCCTTCCGGAACGGACTTGGTACGTCTTTCTGTCGTAATGCGCGAAGGCATCAGTTTTTCAAACCAGCTCATGCGGCTAGTTTAACGCAAAACGAAGGCCAATCGTTATGTTTGGTCGTCACCGCCTGATACATCCGGATCCGCAGGTATCATCGAGAAAAAATCCTTGAAGTTGCTTGATGCATCGTTCTGCCAGGATAGCTTTGATATTGGCGGATAGAGTACCCGCGTCAAATACAATCCTTCAGCTGCCGCCATCGAGGGCGCCAGTTTTCGCTGGCGCTTCGCGAGAATCTCGGCAGCAAATGACACCGGTCTTAGCCCGGTTCCGATGGCAATCAACAAACCCACAATATTGCGAACCATGTGATGCAAGAAAGCATTCGCCGCAATATCCACAAGAATCCATTGCCCATGGCGTTGAATGCGCAGCGACCGCACGTCACGGTTCGCATGCTTGGCCTGACAACCCGCTGCACGGAATGCACTAAAATCGTGCTTGCCCAAAAGACTGTTTGCCGCTTGCTGCATAACACCGGCATCGAGTGGCTCATGAACCGTCATCGCGCGATCAGCAAACAACGCGTACCGGCTGGGCGTATTGACGATAATGTAGCGATAATGCCGTTCAATGGCATCGAATCGGGCATGGAACTCCGGATGGGGGACGGTTGCTGCCCGAACACTGATATCCGAGGGTAGATGGCTATTCGCACCCAACGTCCAGGAACGCGCATCACGGTCGGCATCGGTATCGAAGTGAACGACCTGACCGCTCGCGTGCACGCCGCTATCAGTGCGGCCAGCGCATTGAACCACGACGGGTTCGTTGGCGACACGGCTCAGTGCCTTTTCGACCCACTCCTGAACGGACTGACAGTGTTTTTGACGTTGCCAACCACAATAACGCGTGCCGGAATATTCAACCAAAAGCGCGACACGCGGCAAATTACCGGCTCCGTTTAAACTAAGAGCACTCTGCTATGAAAGATTGCCAAGCAGCTTTTCAGCCTCAGCACGCTGGTCGTCGTCGCCCTCAGCTAACACTTCTTCCAGAATACTTCGTGCACCATCGGGATCACCCATATCGACATAGGCGCGGGCAAGATCAAGCTTAGTGCCCACCTCTGCGATATTCGTTTCGCCAGTATCATCCAGCGCCAGATTGAGGCCAGTATCCGCAGCGCTATCGACCGCATTGTCACCACCGAACACTTGTTCGGAGAACATCGTCGATGAGCCATCCAACGCAGGCTGTTCCATCGTGGCATCACCGTCTGCATCACCGATGTCATCAATACGTAACTCACTGGTTAGATCAGCAACATCCATATCGACTTCGCCGATCGTGCCGACCGGCATAATTCCAGTCGCTTCGTTCGCGTCGTCATCACCACCGATGAATTCGGGCATTTCGGTGGTACCCGTGTCGTCTACATCTAGATCAAAAGCCGCCGAAGAGGCCAAGATCGTCGCATCGTCATCATCTGGCAAGCTGACTTTGAAATCGTCCGGCAGGACCGAAGTCGCGCCTGTGGCTTCCAACAGGTCAACCGAGCTATCACCGGTATCGAGGTCCAAATCGTCTAACGCCATTTCAGCTGTGTCGGACGATTGACCGATAACCTCACCAACATCAATCGGTTGTTCAACGGTGCCTGCATCGAGCGACTCGCCATCAAACTGGAAGTCGAGGCCACTACTATCGATATCGAGCGCTGGGGCATCCTGAGTTGCTGAATCGCCGGTCAGTGAAGCTTCGTCAAACTCAAAGTCGATACCCGAGATATCGGACAAATCAGCAGGTTGCTCAACGGTGCTATCCGACCCGGTAGGGGCATTCTCAAATACCTCGGTAAACCCGCCTGTAGCTTCGCCTTCTTGTAACTGTTCTGCCAGCATGGTCTCGGCATCCAGCGCAATGTCCACGCCATCGTCGACGGAACCCGCGACTTCACCACTGAACAAGTCATGGGCTGGTGCAATCTGTTGCCCCATAATCACGACCTTGTTCCAATCGCCACTGCCTGCCGGTACCGATGCTTTCAGATCGGCGGCTGCTTCAACGAACCCATCCTGATTACCCCAGACAAAATAGATTTCACACAATTTGGCCTTGAGCTTTGTGTCACCGCCGTCAACCGCGAGCGCGCCTTTTACGAGGTCCGCAGCTTGGTCATAAAGACCGTATGCCATATGGAAATCGGCTTCAGCCAAGGGATCGGATTGATCAAAATTGATCGCCGTATCGGAGCTAAAGGTGTCCTCGATAGAATAAGGTTCGCTGCCTTCAGCAGCATCGGCGGCAGTTTCTTCACCGGCAGATGTCGCCGCAAAAGCTTCTTGTCGTGAGGTCGCATCCACAGGCGACGTCGATTCAAACGGATCTTCGACCGCGGGTTTTTCCGGTGTAACGATGGTATCACCGCCACTTGAGCTGCCCAATTCACGAAGACGACCGGTGGCCGCTAATGTGCCGTCCAGATCTTCGAGGTCAGCGGAATCCAGGGACTCCCATGTCCCGGTTGGATCGGATTCACCGGACCGGCGTTTTGCCAGGAAGGCCAGCAAACCGAGGATCGCCAAAACACCAGCCCCGACATAAGTCCAAATGCTGCCCGTCAATTTCTCGATCAGGCTTGGCTCGGGTTTCGTTGTTGTTACAACAGCGGGCGTTCTCGACGGGGCCGGCTCTTCGACAACAGGCTCTTCAGGTTCTGCGGTTGCGACCGGATCAGATTCAACGGTCGGGTCTTCCGCAAAAATGTCTGTTGCGCCGGTATCCGGGACTGCAGGCGCTTCTTCAGTGGCGGGGTCAACAACTTCCGTCGCCGGATCCGTGTCGCCATACAAGTCTTGTGTCGATACCGGGTCGGTGGACTCGCCAGCATCAGCGTTGCGCGCAGACAGTGCTGCTTCAAGCCGCGCCAGCTCTTCGTTGCGAACTCGCAACTGATTTTCTTTCTCTTGCAACTCGCGACGCAGTGCAGCAACTTCAGCAGCATTGCCAGCGGAGACGGTGGAGCCGCTCGAAGTCTCGCCGGCGCTAGCACTGCCGACGCCAGCATCATCGTCAGGGGCGACAAGGGTCAGCGAACCACCGTCACCACCGCGCCAATCCTGATTTTGGCGCCGCACTTCCTGCAATGCCGCTGATCGGTTGATTTGCACCAATGACTGTTCTGACGGCAGATTCAAAACGGCGCCGGCATTCAAACGGTTAATGTTGCCGCCGAATGCGCCAGGGTTAGCCTGATAAATGGAAACCATGACTTGGTTGATAGACACACTGTTGTCGGGCTGAATGCGCTTCGCAATTTCCCACAACGTGTCATTTCTTTGAACTTGATACTGATCACCACTGATCGATGGCGCCGACGTGGTTGGGGCCGACCGCCGAATCTGGCCCTGGTTAGCCGCGGGACGCCGGGTCTGGGCAGCGCGCGTAGCCGGCTGACTGGCAGCCGCAGCTGGAGGTGCTTTGAACGTTGGTGGATCGAGCAACACTGTGTACTCGCGCAGCAAACGCCCGCGCGGCCAAACGGCCTCGATCAACATGGTGACAAAAGGTTCACTGATGGGTTGCGATGATGTTACCTCGACGTAAGGCTGCGCACCGCCGCGAATCTTGAACTTGAGTTCTTGCAGGAATGTTTGCTTTTCAATGCCATAGCGCTCAAACGTTTCCGCAGACGCAAGCTTCACTTCCAACCCGGAGAGCTCCTCCTGGGTCGCACCTAACAGCGCAATTTGAGCCAGCATTGGTTCATTCAGTGCTGATCGCGTGGTGATTTCCCCGAGACCCAACGCATACGCGTTTTGTCCGAGACTCAAACCCACCACAACAACTAGTGCAGCCAACCAACGAAACATATTGTTCTCTCCGGCCCGCTTCTGCAGGCAATTCTTTATTCCGAGACGCTTGGGCGTTTAACTTAAAGCGCGGACTCCCCAATCGACGCAATAATAGCTCATAAATAATTTTTCGCCAAAATTTCAGCGATTTGCACGGTATTTAGAGCCGCGCCCTTACGTATATTATCTGATACCACCCAAAGATTAATCCCTCTAGGATGGCTTATGTCATCTCTTATTCTGCCAACAAATACGGGATCCGTCCCTGCTGCTTCTGTGACGGGTGTCGGATATCCGCCCAAAACTTGGGTATCCAACACTGAAATCCCATCGGAAGCTGACAATAAGTCCCGGACCGCGTCCGCGCTAATTTTCTCGCGAGTCTCAAGATGGACCGCCTCAGAGTGCCCATAAAAGACGGGAATACGAACCGCCGTGGGATTCACTTGAATCTCATCGTCACCGAGAATCTTGCGCGTTTCCCAGATCATTTTCATCTCTTCGCGCGTATATCCATTGTCTTGAAAAGTATCGATGTGCGGGATGGCATTAAAGGCAATTTGCTTCTCGTCATCGTCCAGCTCAAGCGGCATGCCATTCAACAATCTCGCGGTCTGTCCAGCCAGTTTCTCAATAGCGCTCGTGCCCGCGCCGGAGACCGCTTGGTACGTGGCCACATTGATGCGCTCAATGCCGACCGCATCATGAATTGGCTTCAACGCGACCAACATCTGCATTGTTGAACAATTGGGATTCGCGATAATGCCGCGTTTTCGGTAATCCGCGATGGCCTCCGGGTTCACCTCGGAAACGACCAAAGGCACATCTTCGTCACGCCGAAAATGCGACGTATTGTCGATCACGACACAACCGGCCTCTGCTGCTTTCGGCGCATACTCTGCCGAGACGCTACCACCGGCGGAAAACAGCGCGACAGGTACCTTTGAAAAATCGAAATCAGCCAAATCCTCAACGCGGAGTTGCTTTTCGCCATAGGCGACGCGCTTGCCAGCCGAGCGCTGGCTGGCCAGGGCATACACTTTGCCCGTCGTGAACTCACGGCTGGCGAGAATGCCCAGCATCGCTTCGCCGACAGCACCGGTTGCGCCGACGACAGCAATGTCGATATCTAACTGTGTCATGTTGTTCCTATCTATTATTCCGCTGAGTGAGAGGACGCCGCGATATCCGGTGTCTCCGAAGACACGTCGGCGTTCTGCCCCCGATGCCGTAGGTAATGATCTAGCAAAGTCAGGCACACCATGGCCTCAGCAATCGGCGTCGCGCGAAGCCCAACACACGGATCATGGCGGCCCGTGGTCACGATATCCGTAGATTGACCCGATTGATCGATGGTGTTGCCGGGTTTTTGGATGCTTGAAGTCGGTTTCAATGCAATGCTCGCCACAATGTCCTGGCCGCTTGATAGCCCGCCAAGCGTGCCGCCGGCATCATTCTTGGCGAACCCACCGGGCGTCATCTCATCGCGGTGTTGTGATCCGAGCTGACTGATCGCGTCGAAGCCTGCGCCAATTTCGACCCCTTTGACGGCATTAATACTCATCAAACCATGCGCAATGGCTGCCGTCAGTTTGTCGAACACCGGTTCGCCCAATCCCGGCGGAACGCCTTTAGCGATACACGTGACTTTGGCACCAACCGAATCGCCGGCTTTGCGTAAGTCGTCCATGTAAGCCGCCAAAGCCGGTAATTGATCGGGATCGGCACAAAAAAACGGGTTGTCATTCACAATCGATAAGTCTTTCGGCGCAAGCGCCATCGGCCCCAACTGCGACACATAACCGTCTACGCTGACGCCCAGTCGTTCCTTTAGATATTTACGGGCAATTGCACCCGCCGCCACCCGCATGACTGTCTCGCGAGCAGACGATCGACCGCCACCGCGATAATCTCGAATACCGTACTTCTGTTGATAAGTGTAGTCGGCATGACCCGGCCGGAACTTGTCTTTTATCTTGGAATAGTCGCGTGAGCGTTGATCCGTATTGAAGATCACTAGCCCTATCGGCGTTCCGGTGGTTTTGCCTTCAAAAACGCCAGAGAGTATTTGAACCTTGTCGGCCTCTTTGCGCTGGCTCGTGTGTCGTGACTTGCCGGTTCGGCGGCGCTCAAGATCAACCTGAATATCTTCCTCGCAAAGCGCCATGCCCGGTGGGCACCCGTCGACAATACAGCCCAACGCAACACCATGGCTCTCACCAAACGTCGTTACCCTGAACGACTGTCCGAACGTATTTCCGCTCATTATTCTAGGTTACCTTCCAACTGGGACAAGACACCGGCATGCTCCTGCAACGTCGGCTTATCGATCACGAAAACACCGACGCTTTGATCCGAAAACTCAAGCCATGTGAATGGTACCTCGGGAAACGCTGCTTGCAACGCTCTATCGCTTGCACCGACTTCACAAACCAGCACCCCGTCCTCAGTCAGATGCTCGGCAGCCTGCGCGAGAATGACCCGTGCAAGGGACAAACCGTCGTTGCCGGCCGCCAGGCCTAATGCCGGCTCCGCTCGATATTCGGCAGGACGATCCGTCATTTCTTCAGCGTCCACATAAGGCGGGTTGGTCACGATCAAGTCGTAATCCGCCCGAAAAGGACCGTCAAAGAGATCAGCTTCGATCAGTGTCACCCGTTCACCAACGTCATAGCTACTGACATTTTGTTGCGCGACGTCCAGTGCTGCCGACGAGACATCGCTGGCGTCTATCGTCCAGTGCGGATAATAAATCGCCGACGCAATGCCGATACATCCACTACCCGTGCACAGGTCCAGTACGTTAAGGGGCTGCTCCGCATCAATCCATGGTGCGAACCCCGACGCGATCATCTCTGCAATCGGAGACCGAGGCACCAGGACCGATTCGTTGACCTCAAATCTTAAGCCCGCAAACCAGGCCTCGCCCAATAAATAGGACATCGGTTTACGTTCTGTAATGCGTGCTTGCGCGACGAGCACCAATTGCTGCGCTAACGACTGATCAACCGGTCCCTGCAAGGCATGCTCGAACAACGCCTGCCAATCCGGCTGGCTATAGCGGATTTCCAGCGCATGAGCGGCAAGCCACATCGCTTCATCCAAGGCATTGTCCGTGCCATGTCCGAAAAACAAGTCAGCTTGCTCGAAGGCGTCTGCGATGACCTTGACGGCTTGCAACAAATCCGGCGCGTCTGCCAGCCGTTCCACACTGAGTGTCGGCGCCGTCACGCCGCTACATCCGTTGGTCGATTTGCTAGCGGTTCTTTGGTCACGGAACCCGCGGTGTGGGATAATCCCGTTTCCCCTAATCCGTTACCTATCCCGGTCGCGTTCCGCCAATCTTGTGTACTCATGTCTAAGACCATTACCATCATTGTCATTATTGCTGCATTTTCGACCGGTCTCTACTTCGGTCTGTCTAAACGCGCGCAGCCATTAACATTGCAAAACGCAACGTATTTGGAGCCGGCGCGTGGCATCCGGCCTTTTGAATTCGAATCGACGTCAGGGTCCTTGCTGTCCAAGCAAGCATTGATGCAAGGCTGGACGCTTGTATTCTTCGGCTTTACGCATTGTCCTGATATTTGCCCGACAACGCTACAAATGCTCTCGAATGTGCGCAAAGCCATCGCTCCGTCATTGCCATCCGACGCAGTCCCGGACGTGTTACTGATTACGGTTGACCCTGAAAGAGACACTATTTCCGCATTGGCCGACTACACCGCTTTCTTCGGGGACGGCGTATATGGCGCACGCGCCAGCGATGAGCTGCTTGAGGCATTCGCTAGCGATCTTGGCATCGTTTACAAAAAGATCCCGCTGACCGGCGACGATTACACCATGGATCATAGCGGCGCCGTTTTGCTAATCGGCCCGGCGGCGAATCTTCGTGCAGTCTTCACACCACCGTTGTCAGCGTCTGCACTCAAGAATGACATTGGTCAAATCATTGGAAGCAACCTGAAATGAGAGTCCTCACCTTGAGCCTGCTGCTCATCGCATCCTGCCTCGCACCGGCTTGTCAAAAAACATCAGCACCGTTAACGGTAGAAAACGCCTGGATTCGTTTGTCGCCGCCAGGCGCCGCCGCCACTGCCGGTTACCTCACCATCAACAATCGGGCGTCGGATGCATTGCTAATCAATCGCGTACGCAGCGAGGCCTATGGCAATATCGAAATTCATGAATCGAGCATGACCGACGGCAAGATGACGATGCGTCCCGTCGAAACACTGCTTGTTGCACCCAATGACTCCATCAGTCTGAAACCCGGCGGTCTGCACCTGATGCTCTTCAATCCGTCGCGAACGCTGACCGATGGCGAGTCGGTCGAGCTGACCTTATTCGATGGTGAACGTCCGGTTGCCGAGATCACTGCAATCGTCGCGCGGGAAAATCCTCATGACTGAAGCACGCCCGCAAACAACGACCTGGCGTAATCGCCTATTTGTAAGCCTTCAATATTTTCTGCCACAACATGCGCTAACTCGCGGTGTTGGCTGGTTCATGAGCCGTGAATCCGACTGGCTAAAAAATACCCAGATCAAAGCGCTCTGCCGGTTGTTCGACATCAACACCGAAGAAGCCGCGAAACCCGTTCCGGAAGGCTATGCCAACCTAAACGAATTTTTCACTCGAGAACTGAAACCCGGTGCTCGAGATCTATCAGCAACACCCGACGACGCGTTAATGTCACCTTGCGATGGCGCCATCAGCGAATGCGGGCGCATCGAAAACGGCAGCCTGATTCAGGCCAAAGGGTTCCGATACTCAGTGGCAGAACTGCTTCAGGATGATGGGTTGGCGCCTTACTTCGATGGCGGTCTTTTCATGACCATTTATCTGGCGCCTTACGATTATCATCGAGTGCACTTTCCAGTCGCAGGTACCATCGAACGCGAACGACATATACCCGGAAAGCTTTTTTCCGTGAATGGTGCAACCGCTGCAGCTGTTCCGCGGCTGTTTGCGCGCAATGAGCGGCGCGAATTTATCATCGGCAACGAAACTTCCAAGACGGCTTTGGTGATGGTCGGCGCATTGAACGTCGGCAGCATTTCAACGCCCTGGGAAACATCTCCGCTAGTCGCTGGCAGCAAAGACGACGTGACTACACTGCCGGCCGTCGATAATGACTTCCAACGAGGTGACTTGTTGGGCTGGTTCAATATGGGATCAACGGTCATTTTGCTCTTGCCGAAATCAGAAACCTCATGGAGAGACGATCTCAAGGCGGGTGACAAAGTCCGCCTGGGACAACCACTAACGGCTTAGATCATGAATGTCGACCAAGTCGCATGGCGAAGCACAACAACCATCGAAACCGCTCGTCTGAGAGCACGCATGCTCGCCTGTGCCCGCGAGTTTTTTTCAACGCGTTCGGTGCTGGAAGTCCAGACACCGGCGCTGTCGAACGCCGCAGTTTCGGATGTCCACATTGAGAGCCTGGAAACGACAGTCAATGCGGCGCCACGCTTTCTCCGAACATCACCTGAGTATCCAATGAAGCGATTGCTCGCATCCGGTTTTCCCGATATTTACGAGATCGGGCAAGTCTTCCGGGATGGAGAAATTGGCAAACGACACCAACCTGAATTCTGCATGGTTGAATGGTATCGGCACGGCTACACACTGCAATCATTGATCGACGAAACCGTGCTGTTCATCCGTGAACAGATTGACCGTCCCGGCAGTCACCTGTATCGAAAGATCCGTGCCGTGAAACAGCATCAATTTGACGATGTGCTTTTGGCAACAACGCAAGTCACTAGCGAGTCTACTATCGACGACCTACAGCGAGTAGCCGGAGATCAAGCTAGCGACACTTTTAGCGATGACAGGGACGCACTGCTCGGCTACCTATTCGATACATTTGTCGCTGCAAAATTTGCGCCGGACAAACTCACTGTCGTGACTCACTACCCAGCCACACAAGCTGCTTTGGCGCAGCTTTGCCCCGATACTCATCGCGCGCTTCGCTTTGAGGTATTTTGTGGCTCACTTGAGCTCGCCAACGGTTTTCTCGAATTACAAGATGTCGACGAGCAACGCGGACGTTTTGATCAGGATCAAGACCGAAGATACGACAATCAGCAATCGGTACGACCGATCGATCAGAATTTCCTGGATGCCCTATCGGCAGGACTACCGGATTGCTCCGGCGTCGCCGTCGGCTTCGATCGATTGGTGATGTTGGCGTCCGGCGAGCAAGACATTCGCAGCGTTGTAACTTTTGCTCATGAATAGCGGTCAACTCAACATGCAAACGACAGACTATCCACTCCTATTAGCCCAGGCCGATGCCTTAACAAATGATGAGCCAAACACTTTAGCCAATTTGGCGAATGTGTCCGCACTATTGTTTGATCAACTCACTGACATCAACTGGTGCGGCTTTTACTTTCTACGCGATGATGAGCTTGTTCTTGGGCCGTTTCAGGGTAAAAGTGCCTGCACACGGATTGGTTGGAATCAAGGCGTCTGTGGCACTGCAGCCGCGATGGATCAGACCCTTCGCATCGCCAACGTTCACGAATTCGACGGCCATATTGCCTGCGACGCTGCTAGCGAATCGGAGATTGTCATTCCGCTGCATGTCGACGGACGCGTGGCCGGCGTGCTGGATATTGATAGCCCCATCATCGATCGCTTCTCAGCGGCCGACCAGGTCGGGCTCGAAGCCATCGCGCAATTGATTGAAAGCGGATTAGCGAACGATACTCAAAGTATCGGTTTGTTCAATCCTTAACTCGCGACACGTACTCGCCTTTACGCGTGTCAACGCGAATCAGCTCGCCTTCTTCGAGAAACAACGGCACGCGCACAGTCGCACCTGTTTCCAGGATTGCGGGTTTGACACCACCTTGCGCAGTGTCGCCTTTCAGACCCGGGTCAGTTTCGGTAATGGTCAGTTCGACAAAGTTCGGGGCAGCGACTGATAAGGGAGACCCGTTCCACAACGTGACACTACAAACGTCTTGGTCTTTCAACCAGATCTTCGCTTCGGCCACCGCGGCTTCGCCGGCCGGGTACTGCTCGTAACTCTCGGGATCCATAAAATACCAAAACTCGCCGTCTGCATAGAGGTACTGCATGTCAGTCTCCATGACATCCGCCGCTTCGACAGACTCACCGGACTTGAACGTCTTATCGAGCACCTTGTTCGTTTTCAGGTTTCGTACCTTGACGCGACTAAACGCCTGGCCTTTACCCGGTTTCACAAACTCGTTCTCGACGATGTTGTAGGGGTCGCCATCCAGCATGATCTTAAGGCCCGATTTGAACTCGTTGGTGCTGTAGGTCGCCATTACGTCGTATTTCCCTGCGGTTAAGTCAATCCCGCAATGGTAACCCGTCGCTAACACACGCGTAAATGAGCAGTGCGATCCAGAGTTGCGCAGAACTTCGCTGCAGCAGTTCGGAATAGCCGCTAAGTCATTGACAGATAGACTGAATTCGGAACTAGTTCACGTTTTTACCGGTGTGATTATCCGGATGTTTCAGGCTGTACTAGACTCGGTCGCTAGCTAAACAACGCCTGCAAACTTTCCAACGGATTTTTCTTTGTCCCAACCACGCCAAATTCATGTGCTCGTCGTCAGTCACTTACAGGACGATGCTGAGCGAGTCTCACAACTGCTGAGATCCGATGGTTTGGCCGCGCGATGCGAGTGGGCGTCAACGGCAGAGCAGTTCAGTCACCAGCTAACCGATGAAACCAATCTCGTCATATCACGACAAGATACGCAGTCGCCTTCAGGCGGAGACATCGTTGCAATCGCCGCAAAGCACGAAAGCAAACCTCCCGTTGTGTGGATCGATGAATCGGTTGATGAGCAACGCATTACAAATGCCATTGCCGATGGCGCCGCTGACTTAGTGACATTGAACAGCAATGGTCGCTTTACGCATACGTTGAAACGCGAGTTACGCCTTTGCGATCTTGAGCGTCGTATGAGCCACTCGCGCAACGATGCAGCAACGTACCAAAAACAGTTCAGTTCCATTCTCGATAACGTCCCGGACGCGATAGCGCATGTTCAGGAAGGTATCATCGTCGAGGTCAACAAAGCTTGGCAGGAACTTTTCGGTTATAAAACGGAAGATGACTGTGTCGCCTTACCACTCATGGACGCGGTCAGTAAGAATAGTCAGGACGCACTCAAAGGTGCGCTCAAAGCTATCAGTCGTGACAAATGGCCAGGCGAGCCGCTGATCGTGTCTGCGCTGAAAGCTGATGAAGAATCTTTCGACGTCCCCCTCTTACTCGAGGCCGCACACTTTGATGGCGAACCCGCCGTTAGAATTGCGATTAAACCAGCCGAGAAAGAAGACAAACGAGTCAGTTCGTTAATGCGGGATGCCACTACAAAAGATCAAAGCACCTTTCTTTACCACAGAAAACACTTCCTTAAGCTTTTGAAGCATCGGCTAGAGTCTCCACTTGAAACCGGACAGCGACTCTTCGCGTGGATGCGAATTGATAACTTCAAAGAAGTCAGACAAGAGCTAGGTGTTCTTCGCAGTGAAGAAGTCATTGCCGACTTCGCCGAACTGCTTCGTCAGAGGACTGATCGCGCGGACATTGCCGGTCGTTTCGAAGGGACGGCTTTCACGGTTTTGCTTGAACGCGGAACCGCGCAAGATGCCGTAAATTGGGCAAACGCGTTTGCCCATGCTGTCAGCGAACATACATTCCGTGCTGGCGAGCGAACGATCAACCTCACCTGCAGTATCGGCCTTTGCCCCAACGATGAACTCGTTAAGTCTATTGAGGAGTTGATTACGGTTAGCGAGGCCACCTATCGTGAAGCCCGCAGTCGCGGCACAACGCAGGTTCGACTCAGAGAAACCAGTGACGAAGACACGCGCATTCGTAACCATGATGCCATTTGGTCGAAACGCCTGACCGAAGCACTCAAAGAGAATCGCTTTAGGCTGTTGCAACAGCCTATCGCCGCGCTGGATGGCGAAAGCGGCAGTGTTTTCGACATACTGGTTCGACTGATCGATGAGCATGATGAGCCGATCGCCCCATCCGAGTTCTTGCCGGCAGCACGCCGAACCAAAATGCTTCATGCGATTGATCGCTGGGTGATCGGTGCATCAATGGCTCTTTGTCGGGAACGTCGACCAGACCTCCTGTTCGTTCGGCTCTCCGAACAGTCGCTTACGGACAAGTCTTTTGGGCCATGGCTCAAATCGATGATCGGCAAAGCCCAGATCAAGCCGAGCTCACTGTGCTTTCAGGTTTCAGAAGAGGTTACGCTTAAGTACTTGAACGCTACAGCTCAACTGGCGAATTTTGTACGTACCATTGGTTGCCAGTTCGCGCTCGAGCATTGCGGCACGACCGACAAATCTTCGAAGCTTATTGAATCACTGCCTCTAAACTTTGTGAAAATCGACGGCAGCCTAATTGCCAGCCTCGCAACAGACGAGTCTGCCCGTACGCAAGCCGGTGCCCTCGTGGACGCCGCGAAACATAAGAACATCGAAACCATCGCCGAGAAGGTTCAGGACGCCAACACCATGGCAGCACTCTGGCAGCTCGGTATCAGCTTTATGCAGGGCCACTACGTTCAAGAGCCTGAAGTTATTTTGCAGGAAAGCGCTTGATTTAAGAATGCACTTTGAGGCATCGGAGATCTCATCATGACACCCGTAAGAAAAAAACTCGTCATCGCCGTTGCGGCGGCTTTAGGCATCGCCAGCGCGCCATCTTTCGCATTGGAACTTGGCGAGATCAAAGTCCGCTCCGCCTTGGGAGAACGACTTATCGCGGAGCTGCCACTGGGCGGTGATGAAATCGTTGGACGCGAGTGTTTTGACGTTAGAAGCGAAACTTTTCGCGCGAATCGAAACCTTGTTAATCTGACCTACAACGGCAAGACGTTGTTGATCAAAACCACGCGTGCTGTTGTCGATCCGGTCATTGATATGACGATCACAGCCAAATGTAATGGGTCAGCAATGCTAAGGCGCGAGTACACCCTATTTCTGAACCCATCCAATCGCGTTTCCGAACTGCAGCGTCTTCCTGTGTTTGAAGCACGTCGACCAGCAGTACGACTCGCACAGCAACGACCGTTACCGAACAGCACACCGCAACGTTCGAATCGCGTTGTCGCAAGTCGCGCGCCGATTGGCGACGCCGATTATCTAGTCATGCCGGGTGATAGTGTTTCATCGATCGCAATACGACGAGGTGCTACCGGCAAAGCACTTTGGCCGATGATCAACCAGATCGTCGCGGACAATCCGAAAGCCTTTATTGACGGGAATCCGGATAGACTTCTCGCGGGCGCAACATTAGCACTCCCCGTAGCAGGCGCCGTTGTTGCCAGTAGCACAGTCGTCGCAAAACCGGGCGTTCAATCAATACCCGATGTCGTTAAGAGCTCAGCAGCAAACGAGCCACCTGATTTAACGCCACCACCGGCGAGTAGTGCACCGGCGACTTCGCTAGAACAACAAGTTGCCGAGCTTCAGGCGCAAAGCGCGGAAGCTGACCGGCTGCTCGCATTGATCGAATCTCGGGAGGCGGAGATTAGGCAGCAATTGGCAGAATCAGACGCATCCGAGAAACAGGCAGCGATGAATCCGGCTGTGAACGACAACAGTCCGTTCGTTCAACCGGAAACCATCACAACGACTACCCCAGCCGTCGCTGCCATCGATACTGCAACGACCTCAGAAAGCGCAAGCGGCTGGACCCAGTTCCTGGGTGTCCTGCTTGGTCTTGGCGCTGCCTTCATCTTGTGGGTCTTGTGGCAAGGTCGACGTCAACAGTCGCGCGGTAATGATCGCCTCGCCGGCGCCGCGGCGGGCTCTGGGTCGGCGATACCGTTCGGCACGAAAGCTGACGAGCCGCCAACGGTTGAAGCCGAAACATTGAAAGCCCCTCCGCTCGCCGTGCGTAGCCGAATCACACAGGAGACTAATTACGAAGTCTCCACAATTTCGATGCCATCAGAAAAGTCCCCGGAATACGTGGTTGAAGACGAGACAGACTCGCTTCCATTCCTGCTGGACGAAACAAACACACTCGATCACTTACCCAAAGAAGTGGAGGAAGCCATTGAGGCAGCTCGCGAAGAGAGCCGAACCGGTGATACAACGATCGACGAACAAGCGCTGGACCTGTTAGAGGCGGACTACGAGTTTGAAATGACTCGTACCCAGCAGCTGCAGAAAGAAGTCGCCGATGCAGCGCTTGCCAAAGCCGTCGCCGACATCGATCGTGAAGCGAAGATGGCGTCCGAGGTTGTCGACCTCGACAGCACACTCCAGTACGGACCGCCTGCATCTGATGACACCACACAGCAAATGCCTTCAGAAGAAGTGCTGCGTGCGGCAGAGGAAGACTCGGAGCTCATTGAGTATTTCACCAACACGATGGCCGACGAAAGCGCGACGCTAAAAATGCCGGCGGATATGGATTTGGATTTCGATCTCACCTCAACACTGCAAATGCAGGTCGATGATATCGCCGCCGAGCCGGAAGCCGACGAAACTGTACGCATGCCGAAGACAGGTAAGAAGAGCGCATAGTTCCTTACGCAAACAACCATTCGCCTACACCGACAATGGTAGAGGTCGAGTCAAGACAAGACCGAGTTTTGACGGAAGCGCTTTCGCTGTGTTGCGCTATGTTAGATGACTCAGACTGTTCAGATTGACAACCGTCCTGTTCCGCCAAAACCCGTCTAGTCGCAAATGGGTAATACTCGCCGGAGACGCGCGAAAATTAACGAAGACCGAAGACTCAATCGGTAATCCGATCCAATGCGCAATCACAAATGTAAGGGCATACCCGTGCGTTACGAGTATCTGATGTGGCACATCATTCTCAACAACCACATCCATGGCATCATAGATATTCTTCATCGCAACTAACCTTGGCTGTCTAGTCTTTATGGTCGTCCGATTACATCGACAAGGCGACAGAATACGCACTCATAACAAGCAAGCGTAATCTCCTGCGGACGCCAGACTTTCGTGCTAAATCAATCGCCCAACGACAACCGATCAACTTTTCGATAGTTTCGGGACAGGAACTGGCCGCGATTACCACGCGTGCCATGATACTCCTCGAGATCTGCTGCCTTGATCGTCATATGCCGGTCGGCACAGTGCACGACCAAGTCGCCACCCGCCGGAATCGCTTGAATAGCCACCATCGATTCCTCGCCCGACACGAACTTCTTCTTCGGAATATCCAGAATCTTGTTCCCTTTGCCGCGAGCAAGCTCAGGCAAATCGTCCAGATCAAAGACAAGAAGTTTGCCGGTGCTACTGACTGCTGCGATCATCTCGCCCTCGCTCCATTCAGTAGCGGACGGCACTAACACACTGGCGCCTTTACCGACATTCAACATTGCCTTTCCGGCCTTTGCCCGGCTAATCAGCGCTTCGGCTTGCACAACGAAACCGTATCCCGCGCTCGTCGCAACGACCCACCTCAAATCGGGCGCACCGAACATCACGCCAGCGAACGTCGCGCCATCCGGGGGATTGAAATGACTGGAGAGCGGCTCACCTTGCCCGCGCGCCGACGGCAAACTGTGCGCGATCAGGCTGTACACACGCCCCGAACTATCCAGAAACAATGCAGTTTGATTGCTCTTGCCTTGACCGGACGCGAGATAGTCGTCTCCCGACTTATAGTTAAGCGCGCGGGGATCGATTTCATGACCCTTTGCGGCTCTCGCCCACCCGCGTTCAGAAAGCACCACAGTGACCGGCTCACTCGCCACCAAGGCAGTCTCATCCATCGCCTTGCCAGGCTCTCTCCGGATAATCCGGGTGCGGCGTTCGTCACCAAACTCTTCCGTATCAGCCAAAATCTCTTTTTTGACCAGCGTCTTTAGCCGCGCGTCGCTACCGAGAATCTTTTCTAGCTCCGCTTTCTCCGTCGCCAACTCATCCTGTTCACCACGAATCTTGATCTCTTCGAGCTTAGCCAAATTTCGCAGTCGCAGATTCAATATCGCGTCGGCCTGGCGTTCCGACAAGTCGTAACGCGACATCAATTCAAGTTTCGGATTATCTTCTTCGCGAATGATGCGAATCACTTCATCGATATTGAGATAGGCCACCAGGAGACCTGCCAACAGGTGCAGTCGATCATCCACTTTAGCCAGCCGATGCTCCAGGCGTCTGATCACTGTCGATTTTCGGAACGACAACCACTCGACCAGAATTTCGCGCAGATCGAAGACTCTCGGCGCCCCGTTCAAGCCAATAACATTCAAGTTAACCCGTAACGTTCGTTCAAGCGACGTCGTGGCGAATAAGTGCGACATCAATGCTTCGACGTCGACCCGGCGGTTCTTGGGTGTAATGACCAAACGAACCGGCGCCTCATGATCAGATTCGTCTCTGAGGTCTTCGACCATCGGCAATTTTTTGGCACGCATCTGCGTCGCGATTTGCTCTAACACTTTCGCGCCGGATGTTTGATACGGCAATTCGGTAATGACGATGTCATCGTCCTCACGCGACCAGACTGCACGACCTCGTAATGTGCCGTTTCCGGTTTCATAGACGGCACGAATATCTTCGTCAGAGGAAATCAACTCCCCACCTGTTGGAAAATCAGGCCCGCGAACATGGTCCAACAAATCATCCAATGTGGAGCGTGGTTTTTCCAGCAACAGGACCAATGCCGCGCTGATCTCGCGAAGATTGTGAGGCGGGATATCGGTCGACATGCCGACCGCAATACCGCTGGTGCCGTTCAGTAACAGATTCGGCAACCGCGCCGGTAGATTGACCGGCTCATCCAGTGTGGCATCGAAGTTCGGTTGCCAATCGACCGTGCCCTGACCCAACTCGGTCAGTAACGACGATGCATAAGGCCTAAGCTTGGCTTCGGTATAACGCATCGCCGCAAATGACTTAGGGTCATCCGGTGATCCCCAGTTACCTTGTCCGAAGACGATCGGATATCGATACGAAAACTCTTGCGCCATCAATACCATGGCTTCGTAACACGCGGAATCACCATGCGGGTGAAACTTACCGATAACGTCACCAATGGTACGAGCGGACTTTTTGGGCTTCGCGTTAGCCGCCAGATTGAGCTCGCTCATTGCGTAGACAATACGGCGCTGCACCGGCTTTAAGCCGTCACCGATGTGCGGCAATGCACGATCGAGAATGACATACATGGAATAGTCCAGATAAGCCTTCTCGGTATAATCACGCAGCGCCATTTGCTCGACGCCTTCCAGATTCAATTCATTCTGCATGCGGCTGCTTTTCCTGTTGTGCTTCCTTGCCAATCATTGGCAAAGAGGCCGTCACTAAATTTCGGCCAGGTTTCCGGTTGACTCCAACCAGGCCTTGCGATCACTTGCCCGCTTCTTGCTGAGCAACATATCCATCATTTGGTCAGTATTTGAAGCGGCGTCAATGGTTAACTGAACCAGGCGCCGGGTGTCGGGATTCATCGTCGTTTCACGCAACTGTCCCGGGCTCATTTCGCCAAGACCTTTGAATCGGGTTGCGGTAATCTTCAAACGCTTCTTGTCGGCGGGCAACGCATCAATGATGGACTGCCGCTCGGCATCGTCAAGCGCATAAAACACTTCTTTGCCGACATCAATTCGATACAACGGCGGCATTGCGACATAAACATAGCCGGCCTCAACCAACGGTCGAAAGTGTCTCAAAAACAAGGCACAAAGCAACGTCGCAATGTGGGCGCCATCGGAATCCGCATCAGCGAGTATGCACACCTTGTGATAACGCAGATCATCAACGTTGATCTTGCCCGGATCCACGCCAAGCGCGATGCTGATATCGTGTACTTCCTGCGAGGCAAGAATCTGGTTGGTGTCAACTTCCCATGTATTCAGGATTTTGCCGCGCAATGGCATGATCGCCTGAGTCTCGCGATCACGCGCCTGCTTGGCTGATCCTCCAGCAGAGTCACCTTCAACTAGAAAAATCTCGGATCGAATCGGCTCCTGACACGAGCAATCTGCCAATTTGCCAGGCAAAGCAGGCCCGGTGACCACTTTCTTGCGCACCACTTTCTTGGCTGCACGAAGTCGTTGCTGAGCGCGTGCGATCGCCAGTTGAGCAATCTGCTCACCGGTGTCGGGGTGTTGATTCAACCAAAGCGCAAATTGGTCTTTGCTGAGACCCGTGACGTAGCCAGCTGCTTCGCGGGTCGACAGGCGTTCTTTGGTCTGACCGGAAAACTGCGGATCTTCGAGTTTCACGGAAATCACAAAACTGACACGATCCCAAACATCATCGGGCGCAAGTTTGACGCCGCGCGGCAGGATATTGCGAAACTCGCAAAAGTCGCGAATGGCCTCCGTGAGACCGGTTCGCAACCCATTAACATGGGTGCCGCCCTGAGCCGTCGGGATGAGATTGACATAGCTCTCAGTGACCACAGGGCTATCATCAGCAAGCCAGACTACGGCCCAATCCGCAGCGGACCGCTCATCAGACAGGGATGCGCTAAACGGCGGGCTTGGAAGGACAGCGGCTCCATCGAGCGCTTCGATGAGATACTGCTCAAGACCTCCCTCATATTGCCAAACATGCTGCTCATCGGTTTTTTCGACCTTGAGCGAAATACGTAGTCCGGGACAAAGAACGGCTTTGGCGCGAAGCGCATGGACTAATCGCGGCACCGAAAAATTCACAGAATCGAAATATTGAGCGTCGGGCCAAAAACGCAAGGTCGTTCCGGTGTTCGCTTTTCCTACCTTACCGACAACTTCAAGCTTGCTCGACCGTTTCCCATCTCGAAATGAAATGTTGTGCTCTGCACCGTCACGACGAATCCATACTTCTAGCTGCGATGACAAGGCATTCACGACAGAGACGCCCACGCCATGTAGACCGCCCGAAAACTGATAGTTCTCGTTAGAAAATTTTCCGCCTGCATGCAGCTTTGTGAGAATGAGTTCGACGCCCGGCATCTTCTCTTTCGGATGCATGTCGACCGGCATGCCACGTCCATCATCACTGACCGATAATGACCCGTCCTTATGCATGATGACGTCAATTTTCTTGCAGTGGCCGCCCAATGCCTCGTCGACACTGTTATCAATGACCTCATGAGCGAGATGATTGGGCCGAGCCGTATCGGTATACATGCCCGGTCGGCGACGAACGGGCTCGAGACCACTGAGAACCTCAATATCCGCAGCGTTATATTGCTTACTCATCCGCCACCATAACTACGAGAGCTGGATGCACCATCATTTTATTTCGCATCGGTAAATATGTTTGTCTTTAGATAATCAAGATGGGACGGCAGTTTAACCATTTCTTGTTGTTTGAAGTTCGCCATTTCGGATTGAAAGATATCTGCCTTGGATAGGTTGTCAACGATTGCTTTCTCGAACGGACCCGCGCCGGTTCTGAACTGGCCATAATTGAATGGCATATGATTCATGCCAATCAGCACAGCTTCCCAACCGTCAGTGAAGCTGTAGTCCGCAAAGGTCGGTCGAAACATCTGTTTGATCACCGGCGCATCAACGAAGGTCAGTCGACCATAACGCAGAATTTCCGTGAGCTTGTCGGACACCTTCATGCCATATTTCACATCACGCCAATAAGCGCTGTCTTCTCGTGTGGTCAGCATGTAATGAGCACACAGAAAATCCCTGACATGCTCAAAAAAGTCGGTGACGATGTCGTTGTACATCGAGACATCGCCGATATTGTAATCATTACGCCCGCCAGCGAGCATGTTGGCTAGTGTTTCGGCTTGCAGTTGAACCGCAAACAAGCCGGTCGACTCCAAAGGCTCCATGAAGCCGGCCGAGAGACCAATCGCGATGCAATTGTGCGACCAAACGTTGCGATGCTTACCGACACGAATATCCAAATGGCGTGCCTCGACATCTTTTACCCGGTCTTCGCCCAGGAACTGTCGAAACTCCGTCTCGGCTTGATCTGGCGAGACATAGCGATCGCAATAGACATAGCCCGAACCCTTACGGGAAAACAACGGCACTTCCCAAATCCAGCCTGCCGACTGCGCCGTGCAATTGGTGTACGAGACCATCTCTTTCTGCGCGTCTTCGTAAGGAAAGCGCAACGCGACGGCTTTGTTGTTAAACAAATAGTCGTAGTACTCATCGAACGGCTCTTCGAGTGTCTGCCCCAACAAGAGCGACCGGAAACCGGTGCAATCGATAAAGAGATCGGCTTCCAGTGGCTCGCCGTTCTCACGAATCAATCGGGAAATATTACCTTTCTCATCGCGTTCAACGCCTTCGATCGTATCGATAATCCGCTCAACGCCGCGCTCCGTGGAATAGTCAGCAAGAAACGCCCCCAGCAAACCCGCATCGACGTGATACGAAGGCCCGGCGGGCATGAACGAGCGAATAGTTCCGCCACGATTCAGCACATCGGGCGTGATGAAGCAGTAATCATAGAATGACATACGATCAACATTAGCGGGGTCCGAGAGATAGCGGTTGTGCCAGTAGCGATTGATCGGACGACCTTCAACGGACTGCATAGGCTCAAACGTGTAGAAGAAGCCTTCGTCCTTTTTGTAGAAGTCGTTAAACCGAATCGCGCTTTTATAGGTCGCATTGACCTTGCCCATCCAATCGGCCTCTTCCAGACCAAGCCCGGCCATATAGTCCACCATCGGTACGATCGTGGATTCACCAACCCCGATAATCGGGATATCGGACGATTCAATAAGCTTGATCTTGATGCCTTTCACGCGGGCCGCCAAAGCCGCCGCTGTCATCCATCCGGCGCTACCGCCACCTACGATTACGATTGTTTCAACCATGGGATATGTCTGTCAGTGCCATTCAATGCACTATGATAACAGGAGAGCCACGGATGACTGCACCCCAATCCGCCATCGACAACCTGATCGGTGCTTCGACACAGAGATTGCGCCACGCGTTTGAGTGGGTATAGTGTCCGCATATCAGGCAAGAGCAGAACGTTATGGCCAAGGCAAAGAAAAGCAGCGTTGATCTCGAAAAATCACTCGCCGAGTTGGAGACGCTCGTCGATGAGCTTGAGACGGGCGACTTGCCGCTTGAGGCTGCAATGTCGAAGTTTGAGCGCGGGGTCAGCCTGACGAAAGATTGCCAAAAGGCCTTAACGGATGTTGAGCAGCGCGTAGCGGTGCTACTTCAGGATGCGGGGCTGGCAGACGAACCCAAGCCGCTGCAAGACTAAATCACTTAGCTTAGGTTTGCGGACCGCCCGCGCGCTGCAAACGCTCAATCAACGAGCGCAAGAACACCTTGTTGAACCGCAGCTGACAACTCGACGAGACCTGCTCCATCAGTGTAGAGCTGACACGAAGCAAGTTAACCGGTGACGTGGCACGAATGGACGCATTTCGCTTCGCTTCGCTCAGGTAGCTCGACTCACCAAAACAGTCGCCACGCGCAAGCGTACCCACTTCTTTGCCACCAGCGATCACGCCGGCCGAACCCGAAACGATGATATAAAATCGATCATCGATCTCGCCCTCGCGAACAATGTCATCGCCATCTTCGTATTCGCTGATATCACCTGCCCGAAGCACTTCCCAGATTTCGGAATGTGAAAAGTCATGAAAAAAGCTCAGACGTCTCAGCAGATCGAATTGCTCTTGGTTGTCGAACTGATCGGCTTTGGCTCGCAAGTCCTGATAAACATGCGTCAGCTCCGCAGCCAGTGCTAGTCCGTTCGCATAACGCTTTTCGGGGCTCTTCTGCAACAGAACCGCAACAATGTTCTCGAGTTGATCCGAAATATCCTCGCGATAGCGATGAATCGGCGGCGGCGTTGCGAAAACAATTTGATGCAAGAGTTTCGATAGGTTGCCGGCGCGGAATGGTCGGAAGCCCGTCAACATTTCGTACATGACGGCGCCGAGCGAATACAAATCGGATCGATTGGTCAGCTCTTCGGATTGAACCTGTTCCGGCGACATATAACTTGGCGACCCGGCGATGCCTTCAATGCGCGATACTTCCGCGTCTTTGATCAACGCAATACCGAAGTCAATCAGACGGACATCGTTGTCCATCGTCAACATGATATTGCTGGGTTTGATATCCCGATGAATGACGCCGCGTCCGTGCGCGTAGTGTAGCGCCTTGGCCGTCTTGTAAATGATTTCGATCACGTCGTCGACGGGTAGCAAGCGATCGGGCTTGCAATAAGAAGCTAGGGTTCTTGCGCCATGGATATGCTCGGTGACGACATAGTACTGGTCGTTTTCTTCGCCGGCATCATAGATCGGCATGATGTTCGGATGCTGCAACATGCCAACCATGTGCGCTTCATTGAAGAACATCTTGCGTGTAACGCGAGCCCGTTCCGCTTCTGTTTCGGAAGATCCGATATCATAGACTTTGATAGCCACATCGCGGCGGTAGTATGGGTCGTGCGAGAGATACACCGTTCCGGTGCTGCCACGACCTACCTCATTGACAATGACGTACTTACCGAATTTCTCTGGCACCGCTTTTTGCGACGGCGAATCTGGTTGGCGTGAACCGGAAGTCTCAACAGCGGGCGTCGCCATAAAAAGCCTCGTATCAGAGCATCATTGCTCCGTATCCTAGTGACAACAAAGCCGCACCAATCAGGGCGGCTGCGATGTCATCTAGCATAATTCCGAGACCACCATGGAGTCTGTGATCCAGTTCTCTAATCGGCCAAGGTTTAACAATATCCAGCACTCTGAAAACGACAAACGCCGCGAGTAAAAATGGCCAAGACCTCGGCAATGGTAAGCAAATCAAATAAGCGCCAGCGATCTCATCCCAAACGATGCCACCATGGTCATGAACGCCCAAGCGACGAGAGCTCTCGCCACATATGTAAACGCCCACTAGACATAATCCAACAGCAATCGATACTTCGACCAGCAAACCGTAACGAACGGTAATCGCCGCTAGCAAGATGCCCCAAACACTACCAAGGGTGCCGGGCGCAATCCGTGAGACGCCGACACCGAAACCGAACGCCAGAAAATGTATCGGATCAGTGAGCACTGTCCGCAGTGAAGGGATGGCTGCGCTCTTCTTATCCAAAATGCTTGTATCCCGTTTTGGCGATCGAGAAATTGGCCGGCGCATGATCAACCTGCACACCCTCTCCCGGTGCAAGACTACCGATCACGGTACAACCATCAAGCTGACCCATATCTGTATCGGCGGGAACCGTAAAGCACAGTTCATAGTCATCACCACCATTCAACGCCAACCGCATGGCCTCATCGCGGCCACGTGATCCCACTAATGCTGCTGACAAAGGTAACGCTTTGGCATCAATCCTTGCTGCACAGCGCGACGCATGTGCGATGTGGCCAACGTCGGCGGCCAGTCCATCGGAGATATCAATCGCCGCCGTCGCGATCCCGGAGAGAGAACGCCCCATCGCGACTCTTGGCGTAGGACGCAGGAATCTCTGCCGCAGAAAATGCTCAGGCGTCGTCTCATCAACTTCTGTCGTGGCATATACCAAACCGGCGGCGGCGTCGCCAAGCGTGCCACTGACGACAATTAAGTCACCCGGCTGCCCGCCACCGCGCGTCACTGCTTTGACTTGTTGATAACCAATCGCCTGCACTGTGATCGACAACTCACCGCGCGTGGTATCACCCCCGATCAACTGAACGTCAAACGATTTGGCCAACGCATGCATCGCGCCACTAAAATCGCTAAGCCAACGTTGGTCAAACTCCGGAAAGGTCAATGCCAAGGTGTAAAATTTCGGTGTTGCAGCCATCGCAGCCAGATCACTCAAATTGACCGCGAGTGCCCGGTACCCGATGTCTTCCGCGTGCGTGCCGGCCGGAAAATGACGACCTTCGATCAGCGTATCAACCGCGATCGCTAGGGGCACGTTCGACGGCGGCGAAATGATTGCGGCATCGTCACCAATACCAACGGTTGCATCACCATACGGATCGTCAAAAAAGTGCCGAATGATTTCGAACTCATTCATTGCCGAATCAGGACTTACCGGCAGACGTTTCAGCGACACGATGCTGCCTAGCAGCGCGATCCAGTATGGCATTGACGTACTTATGCCCGTCTTCCGCACCGAACTTCCGTGCGAGCTCCACGGCCTCATTAATCACAACACGGTACGGAACTTCGATGTGCGATTTTAACTCGGTCAGGCCAACTCTGAGTATGGCGATTTCAACGGGATTGAGTTGATCATAATCACGATCAGCAAAGGTCGTGATTTCTCGGCTCAAATCATCCAACAGCGCGAAAGACTCTTTCAGCAACAACGCGAAATAGTCCGGATCGACGCGTTCGTATTCGCGACGCTCTTTAAACTGAAGTAGCAACTCCGTTTGCGACGTATCGTCCAATTGCTGCTGATAGTGCGCTTGCACGAGTAAAGCGCGAGTGTGGCGACGATTTCCCGTCGCTTGACGTCCCGTCATCGTTCAGTCCAACTTCCGAATCAGGTTGACCATCTCGATGGCCGCCGCCGCTGCCTCGGCGCCCTTGTTGCCGGCCTTTGTGCCAGCACGTTCGATAGCTTGTTCGATACTATCGACCGTGAGCACACCGAAGATAACAGGCAAGCCGTGACGCTCGGAAGCCGCAGCAACGCCCCTGGCACAGCCTCCGGAGACATACTCAAAATGTGGCGTTGCGCCGCGAATCACGGCACCCAAAACGATCACCGCATCGAATCGCCGTGTCGCACATAATTTGTCAGCGACCAACGGCAGCTCCCAGGCGCCAGGCGCCCAGGCCAGTTCGATATCGCCTTTATCGACGCCGTGTCGGGAAAGCGTATCGACAGCACCGTCGACTAATTTGGAAACGATAAAATCGTTAAAACGTGCCGCTGCTATCGCGAAACGACCACCATTGATCGTCAACTCGCCTTCAATCGTTTTGATGTCCTGCATTCAGGTTCCTTGGAAAATCTAGTCGTCTAACCGTTATCGATGTATTCGACCACTTCAAGGCCGAATCCGGAAATGGCGTGCATTTGAACAGGTGCCGACAAAACGCGCATCCGTCTAACACCCAATTCGCGAAGAATTTGTGCACCGACACCGTACTGCCTTAACTCGTTCTCGGGTGCTGCAGGCTTGGTAGCGACATCGTCATCGGCTGCTAGCGCTTGCAAACTATCAATCAGGTCACGTGGCCCTTCCGGATATCGCAGCAACACGACGACGCCGGCACCCGCTTCGGCGACCCGCCGCATCGCGTCACGAATCGGCCAACCAAGGCGGCGGTCTTCAATACCGATGACGTCGCCAAGCGTGTCTGCTACATGCACACGGACGAGCGGCACTTCATCGACCGCCGTGAGATCGCCATAAACAAGCGCCAAATGTACATTGCGGTGCACGTAATCTTCGAACGCATGTAATTGAAACTCACCGAACGCCGTTGGTGCCGGTACGCTGTAAATTCTCTCCACAGAAATCTCTTTCTCGAGACGATAGCGAATCAAGTCCGCGATGGTGCCGATCAGTAAATCATGTGACTTCGCAAACGTTTCCAAATCGGGGCGACGCGCCATCGTGCCATCTTCATTCAGAATCTCGACGATAACCGAAGCCGGCTCGACCTCGCCCGCAAGCCTGGCCAGATCGCATCCGGCTTCCGTGTGGCCTGCTCGCGTTAGGACACCGCCGGGCTGCGCCATTACCGGAAAGATATGGCCCGGTTGCACTAGATCTTCTGCGTTGGCTTCCGGATCCACCGCGACCTGAACCGTGCGCGCGCGATCATGTGCAGAAATACCGGTCGTGATGCCTTCCGCTGCTTCGATAGACACAGTGAAGTTAGTACTTTGCTGAACATCCGTCCCGCTCACCATCAACGGTAAACGCAATCGTTCACATCGTTCGCGCGTCATCGTCATACAAATGAGGCCACGACCATAGCGTGCCATGTAGTTGATAGACTCGGGCGTTACTTTGCTCGCTAACATGATCAGATCGCCTTCATTTTCGCGATCTTCATCATCAACCATGATAACCATTTCACCGGCTTGTAGACGTTCCAGAATTTTTTCGATCGGTGCGAAACTAGAGCTTTGGCTGCTAGCCAGTTTTACCGTGCTCATGATTTGATCCTTACCTTTGTTGCTCCCGATGGCGCACGAATGACGTCATCGCGATGGCGGGTTAATCAGCAAACCCATGCTGTTCGAGAAAAGCGGTGTTGATGGCCGATGCTGCGCTCGAATCTCCCGTCAACAATCGTTCCGCATAACGCGCCAGAAGGTCCACTTCAATATTGACCGCATCGCCGACGGCCAGTGTCCCAAGCGTCGTAGAGTCTGCCGTATGCGGAATAATATTAATGTCAAAACCGGTCGCCGACACCTCATTGACCGTCAAACTGGTGCCATCCACACAGACCGAGCCCTTCTTGGCAATATAACGGCTGAGTGCGGGCGGCACGCTGATGGTCATTCTAACCGAGCGAGCATCGTCATGGCGAGCTTCCAACCGGCCAACGGCGTCGGTATGACCGGTGACCAGGTGTCCGCCCAATCGATCACCCAACGCCAGCGAAGGCTCCAGGTTCACTAAACTGCCGACCTTCCACTGCGAAAACGCTGTCACGTCGAGCGTTTCACGGGATACATCAGCCGAAAAGCCTTGGTCATCGATATTGAGCGCCGTCAGACAGACGCCGGATACGCAAATACTCTCGCCTTCCGCGAACTGCGCAGGCTTCAACTCCGGGCAAACAACGCGGACGCGCACATCGCCGCCGCGCGGCTCCAACACAGCGATCTTTCCAACCGCCAAAATAATTCCCGTGAACATTCAAGTCTCTCCATCGGACAAAACAGCTGCCGTCATACGAATATCCTGACCCACCTGCCGCAAATCCTGAATCTCCAGTCGCTGCCCCTGTGATAGCGTCAACCAATCAGGCGTTTGTATTGCCGACCGTGTGACGCTACCGAGCAAGACTGGCGCAATATAAAACACAAAGCGGTCAACCAGACGATTGGCCACCAACGCCCCGGCTAGCGATGGTCCGCACTCAGCCAGCACTGAATTCACTTCTAAGCGGCCAAGCACTGCAAGCGCCTCCGCTAAATCAACATGGCCCCCGCGACGACCAACCTGTTCGTATTGAGCACCGGCCTCCCGCAAAGCCGCGGCACCCTCCGCAGGTCCACAGCCAACGACCAAACAATGACCTGGTAATGAGACACATCGCGACTGGATGGGTGTTCGGTGATTCGAATCAATCACGACCCGCCAGGGTTGGCGTGATACCGCTTGCCCGCTGGCATCACGAACATTCAAGGAAGGATCATCAACCAGTATTGTTCCGATACCGGTCATGACTGCAGCGTGACGAGCACGCAATCTCTGAACATCCCGACGAGCCGCATCACCGGTAATCCATTGACTCTCGCCCGACGCCATCGCGGTTGCACCATCAAGACTCATGCCGAGTTTTAAGGTGACGAACGGTCTGCCGCGCAGCATCCGGGATTGGAAGCCTTCAATCGACCGGCTCGCCACGTCAGCCATCAGGCCCAAGTCAACGGTAATGCCCGCCGAGCGCAGCGCTGCAATACCCGCGCCATTGACGTCAGGATTGGGGTCGGTAACGGCAACCACGACACGAGCAACGCGGGCTCTTATGAGCGCGTCGGTACATGGCCCCGTCCGCCCATACGTGCAGCAAGGTTCCAACGTCACGAAAACAGTGGCGCCGTCTGCGCCATCCGGACAATTTTCCAGCGCGGCTATCTCTGCATGGTGGCCACCGGGTGGTTGCGTCTGTCCACGCCCAACAATCGTGTTTGCCTTGACGATGACACAGCCGACAGCCGGATTGGGATGGGTGTTGGGTACAGCGGATTCCGCTAACCGGATGGCCTCAGCCATAAATGCCTGTTCGGACGACGTAAAAACGACCGCATCAGCCATTGCTACGACTTTCCTGGCTTCGAAGGCTTGCCGGCATCCGGTAGCAAAGACATTTGCTCGCGATCATCGGCACGCGACATCAGTTCGAGCCGTCGTATTTCTTCCTGGAATTCGGTGACGTCCTGGAAACTCCGGTAGACCGATGCAAACCGGACATAAGCGACATCGTCCAGTTTTCGTAGCGCCTCCATCACCATCTCACCCAACAGTTCAGCCGAGACTTCCCGCTCCCCCATCACCTGAAGCTCATGAACGATCTGACTCATCGCAGCTTCGAGTTGGTCCGCACTGACGGGGCGTTTCTCCAGCGCGCGCTGCATGCTACTGCGCAACTTCTCATCATCGAAAGGCTGGCGAGACTGGTCCCGCTTAATCAACCGGGGCATGACAAGTTCCGCTGTCTCGAAGGTGGTGAACCGTTCACGACACTCCACGCATTGACGACGCCGCCGAACCTGGCGACCATCAGCCGCCAGACGGGAGTCGTTTACTTTAGTTTCTTCGTGGGCGCAAAACGGACAATGCATACATCACGACGACGCGTTTTCCGGTGCCATCAAACGACCCGCGCCCGGTTCAGCATAAACCGGAAACCGTGCGCACAACGCGAGCACTTCGGCACGAACGCGCGTGCGTGTCGCTGCGTCAGAAAGGTCATCCAGCACATCGGCAATCCAACTCGCCAATAGTTCGCTCTCGGCAATGCCAAAACCGCGTGTGGTGATCGCCGGGGTACCAATTCGCAAACCCGATGTGACGAAAGGCGAACGCGGATCACCCGGTACGGTGTTCATATTGACGGTGATATTGGCCGCATGCAACGCCGCATCGGCATCTTTGCCGGTAATGTCTTTATCAATCAGATCGACCAGGAACAAGTGATTATCTGTGCCGCCAGATACAATCTTGTAACCGCGCTGAATCAAAACTTCCGTCATTCTGCGCGCGTTAGCCACGACGCGTTCTTGATAGTCGCGAAACTCGGGTGACATCGCTTCCAAATAGGCAACCGCCTTGGCCGCAATGACATGCATCAACGGACCGCCTTGCGTGCCCGGAAAAACAAGCGAGTTGAATTTCTTAGTGAGATCGCCCTCTTCACGGGCGAGAATCATGCCACCTCGCGGTCCCCGCAAAGTCTTATGCGTGGTTGTGGTCACCACATCGGCATGCGGCACCGGCGATGGATAAACGCCAGCAGCGACCAATCCGGCAACATGCGCCATATCCACATGAAGATAGGCGCCCACTTTGTCTGCGATTTCACGAAAACGTGCCCAATCGACCACACGCGAGTAAGCCGAGAAGCCGCCGATAATCAGCTTGGGCTTGTGCTCAACTGCAAGCGCTTCGACCTCGTCGTAGTCAATAAGACCATCAGCATCCACACCGTACTGAACGGCGTTGAACAGCTTGCCCGAAAAATTCACTTTGGAGCCATGGGTCAGATGACCGCCATCCGACAAACTCATACCAAGAATGGTATCGCCGGCGGATAACAGGGCCAAATAGACGGCCGCATTTGCTTGCGATCCGGAGTGGGGTTGAACATTTGCGTAAGCGGCGCCAAACAATTTCTTGGCGCGATCCATCGCCAATGTCTCAGCGATGTCGACGTGCTCGCACCCGCCGTAATAGCGTTTCGACGGATAGCCTTCGGCGTATTTGTTGGTCAACACGGAACCCTGCGCTTCCAATACGCGAGGACTCGCGTAGTTCTCGGACGCAATCAGCTCGATATGTTCTTCTTGACGTACGCCCTCCGCGCGGACCGCAGCGGCAAGTTCATCGTCAAATCCGGCAATCGTCATATCGGCGTCAAACATTCTGAATCTTCCCTATCTGAAATAGCGCTCATGGAGCTCGCGTTGTAGCGGGTAATTGTAACCCACCACAAACCGTTGCGCAGCAGGACAATCCGCCTAAATCCCTGCAACCACGTGTCTGTTGCTGCGCATAACGGTACACTTAGGTTCTGTCTAACCAGCCACGCACAAGGACCTTCTGGAATGGCGCAATACATCTACACCATGAGCCGAGTTTCCAAACTCGTGCCGCCAAAACGTCACATATTGCGAGATATTTCGCTGTCGTTCTTTCCGGGCGCCAAGATTGGCGTGCTTGGACTCAATGGCTCAGGTAAGTCCAGCTTGTTGCGCATCATGGCCGGTCTCGATAAAGAATATGACGGTGAAGCGCGGCCGCAACCCGGCATCAACATCGGCTATTTGCCACAGGAACCCGAGCTGGATGAATCCACAGACGTTCGTGGGAACGTCGAACAAGGCGTCGGCGCGATGAAGCAATTGCTCGATCGATTCAATGAGATCAGCATGAAATTTGCGGAACCGATGGACGACGATGAAATGACGGCCCTGCTCGAAGAGCAAGGCAAGTTACAAGACGCCATTGATACCGGCGGTGGCTGGGAGTTGGAGCGTACGTTGGACATCGCCGCGGATGCCTTGCGGCTACCGCCTTGGGATGCCGATGTCAGCAAGCTGTCCGGTGGTGAAAAACGGCGTGTGGCACTGTGCCGCCTGTTGTTATCGAAGCCAGATATGCTGTTGTTGGATGAGCCAACCAACCATCTGGATGCCGAGTCGGTCGCGTGGCTTGAACGTTTTCTGGAAGAGTATCCGGGCACCGTCATCGCTGTGACACATGATCGATATTTCCTCGACAACGTAGCCGGCTGGATCCTGGAATTGGATCGTGGACATGGTATTCCATGGGAAGGCAACTACAGCTCCTGGCTGGAGCAAAAACAAGCGCGTCTCGAGATCGAAGAGCGCAGCGAACAAGCCCGTCAGAAAGCCATGCAGGAAGAGCTGGAATGGGTACGCAGCAATCCAAAAGGTCGCCAGGCAAAAGCCAAGGCGCGGTTGCGGCGTTTTGAAGAACTTTCTTCTTCGGACTACCAAAAGCGCAATGAAACGAATGAGATTTACATCCCGCCAGGTCCGAGACTTGGGGATGTCGTCATCGAAGCCGAAAACGTGCGTAAGGCGTTTGGTGAAAAACTGTTGGTTGACGACCTCTCGTTCCAGTTGCCGGCTGGTGGCATCGTTGGGGTCATCGGGCCCAACGGAGCTGGTAAGACAACGCTATTTCGAATGATCACCGGGCAAGATTCGCCGGATGACGGCACCATCCGGCTCGGCAAAAGCGTCATTGCCGCTTACGTCGATCAATCACGTCAATCACTGGATGACTCCAAAACCGTTTGGGAAGAAATCTCCGAGGGTCAGGACAACATCGTGATTGGCAATTACGAAGTCAGCTCTCGTGCCTATGTCGGGCGGTTCAATTTCCGCGGTGGCGAACAACAGAAAAAAATCGGTTTGCTCTCCGGCGGCGAACGCAATCGTGTACACCTTGCCAAGGTGCTGCGCGCCGGGGGCAATTTGTTGCTTTTGGATGAGCCAACCAATGATCTGGACGTAGAGACTCTGCGAGCGCTCGAGAATGCCCTGCTGGAATTTCCGGGCTCCGCTGTCGTCATTTCGCATGACCGATGGTTCCTAGACCGTATCGCGACGCACATTCTGGCGTTCGAAGGGGATAGTCATGCGGAGTTTTTCGCGGGCAACTTCGCGGACTACGTAGAGGATCGCCGCAAACGATTGGGCGACGATGCTGTTAAACCCAGCCGCATTCGCTACAAGCGACTCGCCAGTTGATCAGGCAACGTTAGCCCATGCAATTTCGTACCTTCGACAACATTGCCGATACGCTACGGGACGCGCTTTCATTGCGTTGCCCCCATTGCGATGTGTTTTCTGCAATGGCGCTGCAAGACGTGCCCTCTTGGCAAGGCCTGGCGACCCAGAAGCCGGCTCGCATGGGAATTGTCGCCACCTGTCCGGCTTGCCGTTTGCCCGTCTTCCTGATGAGTGGACGTTTACGCTATGCGTCATCACTGATCGAAATGGAGGGTTCATTTGAGCCGGTAGTGAAGCCGCGAGACGGATTTGAAACCCGTTTGTTGCCTACCGGACTCCGTGCACTCGCCGATGAGGCCATGAGTTGCTATCAGCTAGGCCACTATCAAGCGCTCTGTTTGCTGGCACACCGGATTGTTATTCATGCTGACGAGACGCTGGGCGGTAGCCACCGGTTGGACCTGTTCAACAGCGTCACTGAATCTGCGCAACAAGCACAAATGAATCCGGCCTTGCTACGTCTCTGTCGCAGTATCCTGTTCAACCTGGATGACGAAGATCAAGTGCCCGAACTATCGGATTCACAAGCGAATGCCCTCGTCGCAATGATCAAAGATCTGTTGCACGAAGGATTCTTGCGAACGGAAAAATTCAAGAACGCGCTACAGAGCGCCGCTAGCTAACCCAGCTCAACGCGCGCATTCCTAAACAGCCTCAACCAACCGCCATCGCCCTGCCACGTCGGTGGACACCAGCTATGTTGTACGGCGCGGATCACCCGCTCCGGATGCGGCATACTAATCAAGACGCGACCGTCGCGATTGGTCAGCGCTGCAATACCATCTTCCGAACCATTGGGGTTCTCCGGATAATGCATTGTCGGTTGCCCGAAATGATCAACAAACCGCATGGCAATCTGCCCTGAATCTTTGACCATTTGCACGTCCGTTTGTGATGCAAATACGGCGCGACCTTCGCCATGCGAGGTGACAATAGGTAAACGCGACTCCTGCATCGCCGCTAGCCATGGTGAATGCACGCCGGTCACCTCCACCAACGACAAACGAGCCTCGAACTGCGCCGACCGGTTCGCGACAAACCGAGGCCAATGCTCTGCACCCGGCACGAGCGCTGACAGTTGCGACAGCATTTGGCAGCCGTTACAAATGCCCAATGCCAACGTATCGCGATCACTTAAAAACCTGGCAAAACTGTCATGCAAAACCGGTGTCATCAGAATCGACTTAGCCCAACCGCCTCCGGCACCGAGCACATCACCATAGGAAAACCCGCCGCACGCAGCGAGCACCTGAAAGTCATCCAATGAGACGCGACCAGTTTGCAAATCGGTCATATGAACGTCGATCGCTTCAAAACCGGACGCCATGAACGCCGCAGCCATCTCATGCTGGCTATTGACACCTTGCTCACGTAGCACCGCCACACGTGGCTTCGCGCCCTTGGCAATATAGGGAGCCGCGATATCGTCATTTACATCAAAAGTGACTACAGCGTTTAAGCCCGGGTCATCGACACGAGCGATATTTTCATAGCTCTCGGCGGCTGTCCCGGGGTTATCTCGCAACGCCTGCATTCTGAAGCTCGTTTCCGACCAGCGCAGTTGCATGTCCTGCCGCGTCTCATCGAGCAGGACGCGTGACCCGCGCGTCGCCAACAGGCGTCCATGGGATGGATCAACAACACCGATATCGAAGACACGCTCATTAAGACCTGCACTTTCGAACGCCGCCAGGACAGAACTGAGATCGTCGGCAGCGACTTGCAAAACCACTCCCGGGCCTTCTGAGAACAACCACGCAAGATCATCAGGGCCCATTTCAGGAAGTTCGATTCGCACGCCACAACGTGATGCAAACATCATCTCCGCAACCGTGACTAACAGCCCTCCGTCAGACCGGTCGTGGTAGGCCAACACCGAATCGCTTGCCCGTAGTTTGATAAGTGTTTCCGCAAACCGCCGCAAGTCATCGGCATCGGATAGGTCCGCAGGACGCCCACCTGACTGCTCGAACGTTTGCGCCAATGCGGAACGGCCCAGCAATGCTGGGTCATCACTAAGATCAACAAGTAATAAGCGGCTACCCGAATCACGCACGAGTTCAGGGGTGAGCGTTCGACGTGCGTCCTGGACCGGTGCGAACGCAGAAACAATGAGCGAAACCGGTGACATCACGCGCCGCTCTACCTCATTATCTGTCCAGCGGGTTTGCATGGATAATGAATCCTTTCCGACCGGTATGGCGATACCCAATGCCGGACATAGCGATAGCCCCACTTCTTTAACAGCGGCAAACAACGCCGCATCTTGTCCGGGCGCACCCGCTGCCGCCATCCAGTTCGCTGATAGCTTGATGTCAGATAGCTGACGAATATCAGCTGCGAGGATATTGAGAATCGATTCGCTGACGGCGAGCCGCGCCGCGACGACGGCATCATCGCAAGCGACCGGCGTGCGTTCGCCCATTGCCATCGCCTCGCCCGTCAAACTGACGTGGGAAGTCAGTGTCACGGCAACATCGCTAACCGGCACCTGCCATGGCCCTACCAACTGGTCGCGCGAACTCAAGCCACCGACAGTTCGATCGGCAATGTGAATGAGGAAGCTCTTATCGGCAACGGCTGGTAAAGCAAACACGCGTCGCCAGGCTTCATCGAGCGTGATCGAGTCGCGTTCAAAGGTAGACCAATCCGTGGATTCGGTTTTGGCGGTTCTTTGCATTCGCGGCGTTTTGCCGAGCAACACATCCATCGGCAATGAGACCGGTGGTTCTTCCGACCATTCGTCCGTGACGGTCAGCTGGCCGTCGTCACGCAATCGGCCGAGCACAGCAAACGGGCAACGCTCGCGCTCGCATAAAGCCTCAAATGTCGCCAGGTTATCCGGGTCGACAACCAGCACGTAGCGCTCTTGTGATTCGTTACACCAAATCTCCATGGGGCTCATGCCCGGCTCGTCGTTAGGAATATTCCGCAGTTCAAACTGACCACCACGAGATGAATGATCGACAGCCTCGGGCACTGCATTCGAAAGACCACCGGCACCCACATCATGAATCAGTTCGATCGGATTCGATGCACCCATCGCCGTACATCGATTGATCACCTCCTGAGCGCGTCTTTGCATCTCGGGATTGCCCCGTTGTACCGACGCAAAATCCAGGGCCGCATCACTCGCTCCGCTGGCCATGCTGGAAGCCGCGCCGCCACCAAGTCCAATCAACATTGCCGGGCCACCGAGCACGATGACCAAGCCGCCGGGATAGAGCGTCTTCTTCAGCGCATGCTCACGGCGTACATTGCCAATACCGCCCGCAATCATGATGGGTTTGTGATAACCCCAATCGTGATCCGCAGAAATAGGCGCCTGAAAAGTCCGGAAGTAGCCCGCCAAATTCGGTCGACCAAACTCGTTGTTAAACGCCGCACCACCGAGCGGCCCCTCCAACATGATATCGAGCCCGCTGACAATACGATCCGGTTTGCCGATCGCACGTTCCCATGGTTGCTGAAAATCATCAATGTGAAGGTCAGACACCGTGAACCCCGTCAGCCCGGCTTTTGGCGCAGAGCCCAGACCGGTTGCGCCTTCATCACGAATCTCACCGCCCGCGCCAGTCGCGGCGCCGGGGAACGGCGAAATTGCCGTCGGGTGATTGTGCGTCTCCACTTTGATCAGCAAGTCAGTATCCTGAGTTTCATACGCGTACTGACCATCCTGACGCACACTTATTTTCTGTCCGGAGAACCCGGCTAGCACAGCGGCATTATCGGAATAGGCGCTGACGACATCGGTCGGTGATTGCTTGGTCGTGTTGCGGATCATGCCGAACAGCGTTTCGTCACGATCAAGCTCGTCAATCACCCAGGATGCGTTGAATATTTTATGTCGACAATGCTCCGAATTCGCTTGTGCAAACATCATCAATTCGGCATCAGTCGGTCCACGCCCCACTTCAGAAAAGTGCTCAGCTAGCACATCGATCTCTGGTGCATCCAACGCCAAACCCATCGTCGTGTTGGCTTGTGACAACGCTACCTTGGCATCAGCGCCCAATGAAAGCTGTCGGACCGGCCTCGGTAAATCCCGCTCGAAAAGCTTTGACAGTCCAGACGCCGAAGCGTCGCATTGTTCCGTCATTCGATCGAACAGCGTACCGCGCAAGCGATCCGAATCAAGATCTGTACCGGCAGGAAATTCATAGCAACGCGCCCACTCAATGCGATCAACCTGCGTCAAACCACAGCGGTGGATAATGTCTGTCGCTTTCGATGACCAGGGCGAAATGGTGCCCCCGCGAGGAGCGACAAACAAACGCGCAGCATGGGTCGAATTAGGATACGTTTTGCCGTGATTGAGAAGGAGCGCGAGCCGCCGATGATCATCTTTGCTTAATGGCGACCCGTAGATCAAATAGAGATGGGTCACGGCCACCGATGCGATTTCAGGATGGACTTTTTGGATCCGCCGAAGCAGCCGACGTTGTCGGAACTCGGTCAGTGCTGATGCACCAGGAATCATGGTGAGCGCCGGGCCCGGTGTACGATCGGTGGAATCAGTCATGATGCAATCGCTGTGTCAGCAAAAACGACGCGGCGATGATACCGCAAAAGCGCCTCGACGGCAGAGTGGCTTTGCTTTAGTCAGGCTTCCCCGGGGAGTAAGTCGGTACCGGAAACGGTGTCACATTAGCGCCTTCCATTTTGGTGATCTTGCTCTGCCCCTGCTCTTCTACGGAGTCAATGCGCAACACCGCGTGCATCGGCAAATAGGTCTTCTTCACGCCCGCAAATTCGGCCTTGATCTTTTCCTCGGATGGATCGACAACCACCGTAGTTCGCTCGCCAAATTTCAGCTCACTGATCTCTAAAAACCCGAAAAGATCACCCTGCCCCACAGAACGCGCGTAGACCTCGTAAACCTGGCCTTGATTGACAAAACTAACGCGATAGAGGGTTGGCATGGTATCGAACTCCGTTTTGGTCTGTGCGGCGCATCCTAGCCAAAGGATATTTTTAAGTGTTTAGAGGGAATGCCGCTAACGTCAATAGGCACCGCAATCTACCGACAATTGTAGCAATTGTGATCCATTTCCGTGCATTTACAAGCATCACTGAGACAATGACTGAACGATCAGGAAACGAAAAGACGTGCATCTGCGGCACGTGGCTGAGGAACTATGCAACTGAGACTCGCTGTAAGCAACCGCCTGCGCGACACAATGGGCTCCAATTATCAGTATGTTTTTACTGAAACCGGAGGCACCATTGGCCGTGCCGACCACAATGATTGGATCTTGCCCGACGCCAAGAAATACGTCTCCAGCGTACACGCTAGCATTGAGGCTCGGGATGGCGGATTCTGGTTGGTCGACACCAGCATGAACGGCGTCTTCGTCAATGGCAGCAAAACTCCCGCGGGACCTACCGAGCCGGTCGAGCTAAAACTCGGCCTAAAACTTCGAATGGGCAACTATCACATCATCGTCGCCGATGTGAATAGTGGTTTGGACGGAGACCAAAAAACAATGCTTCGAGCAGACCTGTTCGATGACAATCTAGCAAGCGTTAGCCGAGACCTCTCGATGGAGCTTCTGGTTGAGGATGACATCGCAGAAAAACTCGACCTCGAATCGCTGCTAGATGACCGGATCGCCTCCGTCAACGCTTCGATGATGACAAACTTGGACAATTTGCCGCAATCGCTATCGGCCCCACAATCGAATAGCAGCGCACAAAGCAGTAGCGCGCCCGAACACAATGAGTTTTCAGAAGCCACAGAAGCGATGCCAACTGACGCGGTTGACTCAGCACCACATTCTGCAACGGTTCATCGACTCCCCGGATCGGCTATCCCCGAAACGGAGAAGAATTTTCGTGCACTGATCCAGGGTCTAGGCGTTGATCGAAGCGCACTTGAAATGCGCGAGCCGGAAGACATTGCCCATGCAGTCGGCAGCGCATTGCGCGAATGCGTCAGTGCAATCAAGCAGATGAAAAAAGATCGGGCGGAGAGCAAAAACGCGCTTTCCATGCAAGCCAGCCAGCAAGATATTGACGACATTGCGCCAACTGAAGTGAACGACGACATTGTTGATTTACTGCTCGGGCGCGGGCACGTGCATCAGAAGGCTGGTGAAGATGCAGCCGCAGAACTCAAAGCCATTCGCTACCACAATGCCGCTATGCAGAAAGCGACCGTTGAAGCAGTGACGAGTGTGATCGAACAACTGCATCCCATCGAGCTTGCCGAACGATTTTCGGCTCACGGCGGCGGTAAAGGTCTGTTCAAGGCCACACGCAAAGCCAGTCTATGGGATCAGTTCGAGCGGTTTTATGATGTCATGTCGGCGCATCAACCCGACGAGCTGCCAGAATCGATGAAGCAGGAGTTCGAGCGCGCCTACCTCGCTGCCTTCCGTACAATGGAACGCAGCAACGACTAGTCGCTGGGCAATACGGTCGCCAATACCCGCATCACGTTTAGCCCCATCACCAGCGAGATTTCATGATCAGTAAGCCCCTCGTCCATGAGCGCTTGCGTAATCAATGCCAATTCCGACGCATCAAAAGACACCGTCACGGCACCATCAAAATCAGAACCCAGACCCGCATGTTCTATACCAACAAGGTCACGGATATAGACAATGGCCTTTGCAACGGAGGCCGGCCGTGTGTCGCACAACGCGCCTGCCCAATAGCCCACACCGATAACGCCGCCAGTTTGAGCAATCCCGCGAATCTGGGCATCTGAAAGATTTCGATTGGTCTCGCAAAGTGCGCGCACACCGCCGTGACTGACAACCACCGGTCGCGTCGCCATCAGCAACACCTCATCAACGCCGCGACTACTTAGATGGGCGATATCAACGACCATACCCATCGATTCCATTGATCGTACAATCTCGCGCCCAAACTGGGTAAGGCCACCCTTCTCGATGCCGTGCATTGATCCAGCAAGCGCATTATCAAAGAAATGGGTTAACCCCGCCATGCGATAACCGGCTTCGAAAAGCACTGGCAAATTGGCAGCGGCGCCTTCCAGATTGTGCAATCCCTCAACGGAGAGCATGGCGCCAACGACGGGATCACCACGCTGACGACGAACGACAAGCTGCTCCAGGTCATCGCGAGTCTTGATCGCCACCAAACGATCGGAACTCGCAATCGCTGTTTCGAGCTTTTCCGCATGCCAAAGCGAGCGTGCCAACAGAGAACGCCAGGTACTTGGTGGCTGGAGCTGGGCAAATGCTAGCGCACCAATCGTGTCGCTATCCGCCGAGTTGCTGTCATAGTTCAAGCTAGACGGCGATTTGGTGACAGTCGAAAAAATCTGCAGCCCGACATTGCCGGCCTGAAGCCTCGGCAGGTCAACGTGACCACGACTCGACGACTCCAAAAGTGAACGCTTCCAAAGCAACGTGTCCGCATGCATATCAGCAATCAAGAGCTTTTCGTGCAGCGCCAAGGCGTCCGCGGTCGCCGGGCTGATGGGCACGGAAACCCGCCGATTCAAGGATTGTTCAACGTATCCGGGGGCCAACAAGAAAAACAGGCCAGCCAGCAAGACCAGCAAACCCAGAAGCCACTTGATCCATTTGTTCATCAATCTGCCTCAACCGACCAGCTTCAAACGACGATAAACACTATCGCATACCGATTCTGGCTGTGCGCTGGTTCGCACGCAAGAGGACAGGGTTTGCTATAGTCCGAGGGTGTGCAAACTGATCGCAGCACGCTAGAGACTCAAGGATGGAATCTCGCGTGCGCAAAATTGTAGTTGTCAATCCTAAGGGGGGAAGTGGCAAGACTACAATCGCTACGAACCTGGCAAGCTACTACGCAAGCCGGGGCGAGCACCCGACGCTGATCGACTATGACCCGCAGGGGTCGAGTATGCATTGGATCGCGAGCCGCGATCCGGCCCTACCCAAAGTTCATGGTATCGCCGCTTTTCAAAACCGTATGGATGTTACGCGTGCGTTCCAGTTGCGGCTGCCGCCTGAATGTCGACGGGTCATTGTCGATTCACCGGCCGGATTTTCGCCAGCAGAAATGCGCGAAGTCACGCGCGATACCGAAAAAGTCCTGATGCCGGTTCTGCCATCGAAGTTCGACACGCATGCCGCTTCTCGATCGATTGCAGATTTATTGCTAGTCGCAAAATTGGATCGCCGCAAAAAGCAGCTCGGTATCGTCGCGAATCGAACGCGGCAAAACACCCGCTATTTCGAAACGCTAATGCGCTTTTTAAGCTCACTGGATATTCCTGTTGCAACGGTACTACGCGACAGTCAAGCCTATGTTCGCGCGTCTGAGAACGGCATGGGCTTGTTTGATCTCAAAGCCCATGAGCGTGCAAAAGAAAGACCTGCATGGGCCGAGCTATTCGAATTCCTGGACGTGCCTACGCCATTGAGTGAGAAAGTCGCCACACCGGTATAAGGCCGTAACACCAACGCACTCACTTGGCATCGAAGAGACGACGTCCTTAGAGCAGCGCGAGCACCTGTGCCACCTGCGCATTGATCGTCGAAGCAGTCGCTGGAGTGTCACGCGGAATTGGGGGACCTCCCCAGGATTCCAACAGTCGCGACAATGAGATCAAAAGCGCATCGCGTTGGTCGAGATCAGAAGCTGTGACTCGCTGAATTGCGACTTTCGTAAACCCGTACGCATCCTGATACTCGCCAATATCAGTGACGACACCATTAGTCACACCGATCGAATATTCTTCAACAACGGTGTCCATCAAGAACCTTACAATGTCGAGCGTGTTGCCACCGGCGCGCTCGGCGACGCCGGCAAGATTTTCTTGCGCTGCGTTTAGTTGTGGTTCGATCGCCGCAGCCGGCACACCCGATTCTAGCGCTGCCGATAGCCGAACGAATAACTCCCCATCGAAACCTAATTGATCCAGACCAGCGCGCTCCGCCGCGTGCGTTTCCGAAACTGGATGCAACAAATGTGGCGCAGCCATTTCAGGTTCGCCGGCCCGATACACAGCAAGACCGGCCTCCACATGACCGGTCATAAAGGCCAATCGTTTGGGCAATGGCAGTGCGCCGGCATCGTGTTCGCTGCCTGTTTCCATCGACTTGATGGGTGTCTCATCGTCCCGCGCCTCACCCGTCACCACTTTCTTGGTTGTTGGCACTGGCTCACCGGCTTCTGCCATTGAGTGCGCTTCCACCGCAGGCGCATCAGCAACAGACGCAGACTCGTCTGACTGGCAAGCAGCAAGACCAAAGACGATAACGGTGATAAGCAGGAATCGGGAAATGCTGGTCATCGGTTGATTACTCTTTCAATGTATTAATGCAACGCGACGGAAAGCGGTTTCTGCGCGAAGGATTTGGGAGCCGTGACGTTAACAGATTGCACGAAACCGGACCGCTCAACTTGCATGAGCTCGCTGGCAATCACCTGCACGATCGGTCCGATGGACATGGCGTCTTCGGGCAACAAGACCTGTTCCATGGCCGTTTGATATCCGATTAACGAGCCCGCTTGAATCGCCCTGATCGCATCGGCCAAAGCGCGTTCGTGAACCGACACACAGGTGCAGTCCAAGCTATGGATATTAAGACTTTCGGTCGAATGGAACACCAGGAAATCGAGCGCCTCGATCATCGCGGCTTGCGTGTCTGCCGACAATACCTGCGAAAACAGCAGATTAAACATCGGCGGCACCGGCTCACCACTCGTGGCATGTACGAGATAGATTCGGGACCCATACAACAGCGCCGTCATCGGATCACGGAACCGTGGGAGTGTTTCAACGTTTAGCCAGTTTTCGGTATGCAATGGATTTACCTCACTAAGATCTTGACCACATCAACATCTTAAATGATAACCATTCTCATTTGCAATTGCGAATCATTCTTATTTGAATTATCCGGGCGCTTCCCTGCGCCACCGTACCGACCCATTTCAACGGGAAGCTCCCGCTAATCGATAGCGCGCTAGACCACTTCGACCATCTCGGGCTTGCGCAGGAAATACACCGCCATGATCAAGGCCGACATCGGGAAGACGAATAAGGCCAGTCCTGAAAATACGATCGTCACCTCCATCACACCCTGAATCAATGAGATCAACCCGAATCCTCGGATCAGACCGGACATCTCTTCGCCGTCTCTAAACAGAGTGAATCCCATCAGGATGTCTAGCACACCAAAGCTGATGATCGAAATGACCGTAACGATCGCAATGCCAAAACTGGCGACATCACGACCGATTGCTGTTGCCAGCACATCTAGAATGAACGTACCGAGGTAAAAGAACCCACAAATACCGACCATGATGGCCAACACCGTGTGAATCTTCTTAAAGTGAAAGTGCTCGTAAAGCACGTTGCGAATGGATAGGTAAAAATACACGTTCAAGCCGCCGACCAGCAGGAACATATAGTCCAACGGTGAAAGTCCGTTCGCGATCATGTCGATGTCAGGCAAACTGCCGCCCGTCCCTGCACCGATCTCGAGAAACCAATACAACGGAAAGACAATCGCCAAGGCAATAGCGGCGAGACCGGGATAAAAATAGGGGTTGTCAGACATGATATTCCTCTAGTGAAAACCTGGCGATCAGTGCTCCTGACCGTCATCAACAAATTCGAGGATATCGCCCGCACTGCACTGCAAAATCGCACAGATTGACGCAAGCGTATTGAACCGGATGGCTTTGACTTTGCCGTTCTTAAGCAGCGAAAGATTCGTCGTGGATATCCCCACGCGTTCCGCCAGCTCGTTCAGCGACATCTTCTGTCGCGCCATCTCCACATCCAGGTTCACTCGAATACTCATGGGAGCACTCTAAGTAACCAGGGATTGCTTGTCAATAAATATTTTACGTAAAACATAAAATATATGATGTTAAAGGTGCTATATGAACTTACCAACCAAGGTCGCTTAGTACTATCAGGAAGCTAATTACCCACCTACGGCTTTGTCGCAAACCAGATTTCAATCTCATCGGTCGCCTCGGGGAAACGCGCCGAATGTAGTCGCGAGGCCGGTACGTGGTACCAGTCGCCTGCGCGATACGTGGTCGTCTCACCGTCCATCGTGAGCTCGAGCGCGCCACGGGTAATCACGCCATAGTTATCGGTATCGTGAGAATGGCTGGCGATGTCAGTGCCCGCGTCGTAGGACGCAAACAACACATCAGCACCCTCTGCCTTCAATCGGTAGGCATCGAATTGACCATCAAACAACGGCAGCGATCGAATTCGATCCGGGTACTTGCCTGGCATGCGCTAGCCCATCTGAATACATTCGGCGACTTCAAGGGTCCCGCCGATCGTCAGGAATGGGCAACTGGCTGCCATCGCAACAGCCGCATCGATATCGCTGGCCTCAAGTAGTGTGTAACCCGACATTCGCGTTTCGCTGCCGCTTTGCGACGTACCATCGGGCTTCACGGTTTGCGTGTCTTTCAGTGGGTTTGCGGGACTGATCACCGCATCGCCCAACTCACCAAGCCAGGCTTGAAATTCGGCGAAATGGGCTTTGCCAGCCTCCGGAGTTTCAGGAGGGTTTCCTCCAAAATAGGTCATCATGAACTTGGCCATTATCTTTCCTCTTGGGTAGCAGCGGCTCCAAACGACCTTCATCCGTTACCGTCGAGTCTCCGTATACACAGTTATCGACAGTAACGGATCCAGGTGCTAAATCGCGTTATGGGCCGCCTATTCCGCACGCTGGATTTCTAGGGCGAGCGCCTCGATCCGTTTCACATTACTCCAAAGATCGGCAATCACCAAGAACTTGCCATCCGGTGTGGCAGCAAGATGGGCAACTGATGGCATCAGTGGTCGCAACATTGGCACGAGCTTCTGTGCCTGGCCTGACTTCATTGACACAAGACGAGTGACCCATTCACCGTCAGCAACATCCCCACCTTCGCCCTTGATAATCGGTGCCGCCATCGATCTGGCAACCGCTGCCGGTATGATTTGGGTGAGACCCTTGTTCGTGATTGCGGCCAAACGGTTCAGCCATAAGACTTGCAAAAGGTCGGCGTACTCGAGATCTCGCACCGAAACACGACCCACTGAGATTTTTGCGGGCACTGCCGGCGCGACAATAAACTTATGGTCGGTTTTCCGGGTGACCGCATCGAGTGCGTCATCCAGCGGTATGAGTTCTTGGCGCTCGACAGCGAGTTCTGCCGACTTATTGGATGAGGTCTCCGCGGACACGGAAAGCGAGACTGAGATAAAAATTAAGACAAGAAAGGACCGGGTTATTCGTCGCATCTGAACGCTCCATTGTTCTAGTTACAGTTCAGTCGTATGCCGAAAATGCGACCATGATGATTTCCGATGGTTCAATCTTCATGGGCAAGCTGTGAACTCAACCCGTTGTGAAACTTTGCCTATTTGGTATTGTCTACTGAGCATCTGCATTAAGGAAATGTCCATGTATCAGCCATACCTTCGGATCGCGCTTGTCGCCGGATTCATAGCGATGACCGCCTGCACGCAGACACAAGTCAAAGACAATAGCCTCGCGGCTGCAAAAGGCGTCGCCTCAGCCGTCGGGGACGTTGCGATGCAAACGGCGCTTACCGCCGCGGTCGGACCCACACCTTTGACGCCAGAACAAACGGCCGAAGACCATGAAAACTGTCGAACGCTGGAACGCTGTGACACCGCTCTCCAGGCCCATATCCGACGCCGCAAGGCGGCAGAAAGTTACCTAGATGCACTGGAGAAAGCAGAAGATCGCAAACAAGCAATAGCGCTCAAAGCAGACTTCGCGGCGCGCGGAGAAGCACCGATCAACCTGCCCACTGGCGACAGCATCGTCATCCTGGATAGTGGAGACTCCGCACCGTCGCTTTATCAAGAGGCCGCTTTAGATCATGTCGCTAGACAAACGACCGATACACCTGCTGTCACGGACTGAAATTCGAGCTGCATCGTTTATCTGCCGGCCGCTTCGCGGCCATTGATGCAATCGGCAAGCCTGATCTAACGTCTGGGCGACCGAAATTCCCAAGTATTGGGGAACCAAAGACAAGGTGACCTGTCCGAACTTCTATGAGCGGTAGTTACGAACAAGCTGGTGCGCTGCCGAAATTCACCAGCCTGCTAACCTTGTTAACCGGCATCTGCATGCTCGCGGCGAGCAATATGGCGCTCGCACAGGCTTCAGAGGACCCGTGGGCCATCGGCTTATCCGCTGGACAAGCCAACTATCAGTATCGAGCCTTCGACGAATCCGACACGGCTCTGGGGCTTTCAGTCGCATATCAAGCAACACCATGGATTAGTTTTGAAGCGGCCTACATCGATCTCGGCAACGTAACCGGCAGGATCTTACCGGACAGCATGGTTTCTCTGGTTCAGGACACACTGACGCTCGATGCACGCGGGTTAACGCTCAGTTCTATTTTGCATTGGCAGGTTGCATCCCGTTGGTCGTTAAATGCACGGGTCGGGATGTCTCTGCTGGATATCAAGAAACGCTGGTCTGGCGGCACCGTGGTTGACCCGGCGCTTGCCGCGGACACGGGCGGTTCGGAAACAGAGCTAACACTCGGCGCACATGCCGCTTATTCACTGACGGATGAGGTGGAAGTACACTTGGGTTGGCAGAGACTGGTCGTCGAAGAGACCGACGTCGATATGCCGTATGTCGGCGTCACCTGGGCCTTTTGAGCGAAGGCGCACAGGCCATACCAACGTTGATCTAGTTGGCTGATAACAATGTGTTCAGCTCGGTAATCAGCGTCTCCATAACAGAATCCGTGTAGCCGCGATGAATGTGCGCGACTTTACCGTCGCGGCCCAGAATGATCATGAACGGCAACCCCTGCAAGGCATAACTTTCCCCGACCGAACCGGTCTTGTCATGCACAAAAATCATCTCGCTGATCTTTCGAAGTTTGCCAGATAACTCTCCGTAGGTTCTGCGGCTCTCCTTAAAGTTGACAGCGTAAATCTGCAATTCGTCCGTGCCAACGTTTTCTTGAATCTGCGCCAGTACCGGCAACTCCCGCCGGCACGGCGGACACCAACTAGCCCAAAAGGTGATGACGCGCACCTTGCCGTCATTGTCTGACAGCAAAACCGGATCACCGCCCAACTG
>JBGCGB010000023.1:0-31134 GCA_045110335.1 Woeseiaceae bacterium | reverse complement strand
ATCGATGTCACTGATTCCGTCGGCACCACTTCAGACCAAGGCACATCCTGTTTCACCAAATCACGAAACTCCGCCGCGGTCAGGTCGGTATCACTCAAGAGAAAATGCTTCTCTCCGTTGAAACCCGCCAAGCCGCGGCGCATCCGTTCGATGAATCCAACATCGTTCGTCACGTCATCGCCAGAGCCCGCGAAGGCCTGTTTCACTTTCGCTAACAAGCCACCAACAGCTTTAAACACATTGACCTTACCGGTAAACACGCCGCGCCAAAAATCTAATCTCAGCAGGCGCCGTGGGTAGTAATACCAAACAAAAGCCTTCGCTTCGCCGGCCTCGGTGTGTACCCAAGGGTTTAGCAAGACAAGTCTCGTGACCCGGTCATCTTGATTGGCATAGATCGCCGCCGCTGATGCCCCATCGCACAGCCCGATCAAACTAATCGTCTTGCATTCCGGGTGCTCGGTCAACATGGCATCGGTAGCCACTTTAAGATCCTCTGACACCGCATCGAAACCAGGAAACGTGCCGTCGCTCTCGCCCATGCCCTGAAAATCAAAACGTAAGACGGGTAACCCTGCAGCCGCGATGGCGCGCGCCAATCTTACAAACATTCGGTGGCTGCCCACTCGATACTGTGGACCACCCACGACTATGATCACCGCATGATCCGCTGTCGAGTTCGCCGGCGAATGCAAAACCGCCGACAGCGTTCTATCTTTCGGACCAATCGTTAGGAATTTTTCCATCAGGATGCACCCGCCAAAAATGCGCCGGTATCAGCAACCAAACGCTCATTCGCTTCGGGCTCGACGGCGGTCCAAAAGCGTTGGCCTTCCGCCTGAAATCGCTTAATGCCATCGGCTGGTTTCTCGTCGTCATTCGGACGGCTCCAGTCAAACAAGCCGCCGGACACTCGCGTCGGCAATGCAGCGGGATCAAACGTTGATTGGCTAATGGATGCAGCAAGCTCCGGATGGAATTGATATCCACCGATCTCAACCGGCGCTGTTTTCAGGGTCGCTTGCAAGTCACCAAGCTTTGTCTTCTCGCCCCATGTGACGCGGTCCGACATGACCTTCAGTCTCATCAATTGCTTGAGCGCTTTCGCGCCATCCAACTCAGGCTGCCAGCAGGCCAATCGATAGTCGGCGTCAGCCGCCCACAAATCAGCGCAATCGGCATAAAGACATGCGCCGAACCTAACGGCAAGCGCATCGACTTGCGTAATACCGCGGGCTGCAATCCAATGCTTGGCCGCTGCCATGTCAGCACACCAGTGCGACCAGCGAGCCTCCAGGAATTCGCCTTCGCTATCGCCGGTACCGGACAAATCGGGAACCACCAGCATGACGCCTTCGGCGGCGAGGCGTTGCCCAAGATCCCAAAGCAAACGTCGGGACTTGTTCATCTCTTCCGTCAATGCCGGAAACACAACGACAGCGCTCCGGCACTCAACGGCTGTCTCATGCCAAACCAACAGAATACGTCGATCACCGCTATCGACAAATTGGCCTGACACGCTCATCAGTATCAGTCAGATAATTTTCCGTGAACCAAAGAGACCAATGATCCTACGGTTTCAAACACATCGGCATCGACATCGTCGTCGTCCACTTCGATATCGAACTTCTCTTCGAGACCCAACAGCACGTGCAAGACGGCTTGTGAATCCAACTCGGGGATGCTCCCTAACAATTCGCTTTCAAGCGTTAGTTCGAAAGCCTGGCCACCAAGACCGAGAGTCTCATCAAGCACCGCTTGTACACCGGCCAATGTCTTATCGGCGCTTCCATTTTCTTCAGCAGCTTGCATATCAGTTATCTCCCAATCTCGCTGTCGTCCAAATTTTATATTTCTTACCGGTCATTGCCTCAAAGATACCAACGGCCGCCGCAAAGTTGACCAGACAAAAGTAGTAAGGAATGCGAAGCCAAACCGGCTGTTCGTCGCCACGTTTTAAATAGCCAACAAACGCCAGCGTATAAAACGACAATTGTCCAATCAAAGTTACCCAGTAGATATGGGACCGATCCAGCAAAAAACAATTGGTCACTAATGCACCGACCATCATCGCCGGCACCCACCAACGCAATACTTTGTGCGACCAAAGCTTGGCGGAAAACCATCCGAACCGAAACGGATTGAGCATTTCTTTCAAACTCAACATGGCATTCCAGGCACGATTCACAATCCGCACTTTACGGCGATACTCTTTGTGGAAATCTTCAGCAGCCTCTTCGTAAGAAATCGCTGTCGGTTCGTACACACAACGGAAGCCGGCTTTCACCACTTGCAACGGATTCACAAAATCCGACAGCGCTTCCGGATGCAATGGAATGTAAAGCGAACGCCGAACCGCATAAATCGCACCGTCACCACCAACGACAGAACCTAACTGGCTCTCCAATGCCTTGATCCAGATTTCGTAATCCCAATACGCCGTCTCTGCACGCCCGGAGTCGGTCTCCGGCGGCGTGTAAGTTGACTCGCCAATGACCGCGCCGACTTTCTCGTCAGAGAAGCGATCCGTCAAACGCGTTACTGCGTCGGGGCGGTACATCGCATTCGCATCAGAGAAAACAACAATGTCCGATTCAGAGTTTTCGACAGCGGCATTCAGGCCCACAGTTTTGCCGCCGCGGTCCTCCATTCGAATCAACCGCACACCACGTTCTGTGAACCCGTTAACAATCTCATCTGTGCCGTCGTCGGAGGCATCGGAGATCACCAGAATGTCCAAGTGCTCTTTGGGATAATCCAAGGCCAGCGTATTTTCCAGTTTCGCCGCAATACAATCTGCTTCGTTAAATGCAGAGATCACCAGCGTCACCGATAATGGCGTTTCAGGCGGCACAACCACCTCACGACGCCCGGAAACCTTGACGATAGCGGCTAATAGCAATGGATAGCCCGCGTACACGTAGACAATCGTTGCTGACAACAACCAAAAAAGAAATTCAATAATCATTGATCACTCACAAAAGTGTAGGCACACATCCGGCGGGGTTTATCCCCTGCTCTTTCGATGCGAGCCTAAATATACCGTAGTTACAAGGTGCTTAATACGATCTATTTCATAGTTTTTGTTTACCGACAGGGTTAATATCTGCGCCTGCTTTATCAAACCGGATTTCTGATGGAAAACCTCTACGCCTGCCTGTCTCCCAGCGACCAAGCGCTCAGCGACTATCCGCATCTGCAAACACCGTTGACACCCGAATTGCCACTCACCGGTAGTACTGTTGCGACCGCAGGCAAAATCGCATGTGCAATACGCGGCTGGATGCACTATCAAGGCATGACCGGTTGCTCGACCGATATCGCTGCACGGCTTGCCGCGGACTTCGCCGAGAAAGGCGTTGGCATGCTCCAGGAACTCAGCGGCTCCTTCGCTTTGATCATTGTCGACCGGGACAACCGGCAACTGGTCGCCGCGGTTGATCGCATGGCCCAGCAACCGCTGTCCTATGCCCAGCATGGTGAGTTTGTTTTTGTGGGCACCACAGCCGGCTCCGTAGCGCGTTCCGGCGCCGACGCCGCCACCGTCAATCCGCAAGCACTTCATGACTTCATGTTGAGCCATATGGTTTCGGCGCCAGACACTGTTTTCAATGGCACGCGCAAACTGCTGCATGGCGAAGTGTTGATTGCCGATCGCCGCGGCTTGCGACTGGAACGTTACTGGCAGCCGGATTTTCAAGCGGAGCGAGATCGCCCGGTGGCCGAGAGCCGCGATGCGGTTCTGGATACGTTACAACAAGCCATCGAACGCGAAGGCCCCGGCAAAACCAGTGGCTCGTTTCTCAGCGGCGGCCTAGACAGCTCCACCGTGACCGGTCTGCTTGCTAGAAGCCAGGGCGACAACATGCCCGCGTTTTCAGTTGGATTTGGTGTCGAGGAATTTGATGAACTGAAGTACGCGAGAATCGCTGCGAAGCATTTCAAATGCCAGCACGAAGAATACAATGTCAATGCCGATGACATCGTCGATTTGATTCCGAAGATCGCGGCCGCTTATGACGAACCGTTTGGCAACTCATCAGCCATCCCGACGTTCTGCTGCGCACGACTCGCCAAGTCGCATGGCATCGATCATCTGTACGCCGGTGATGGCGGAGACGAACTTTTCGGCGGCAATGAACGCTATGTCCGTCAACGCGTTTTCGATCACTACTGGAAGCTGCCCGCCTTCGTTCGCAAAGGCCTCATAGAACCCATTGCCGGTCGCTTCGATCCTGATGAAGGCTTCAAGCCGATTCAGAAGTTTGCGAGCTATGTCCGCCAGGCAAAGGTGCCATTGCCGGATCGCTTTGAAAGCTGGAACCTGATCTTTCGGGAAGGCACACAGAATGTATTCGATCATGACTTCCTGACGACAATCGATACCGACTATCCCATGCAGAAAATGCGGGATGTTTGGGCTTCCTGTCCATCAGAAGACCCATTGGACAAGATGTTGTGGTACGACTGGAAGTTCACGCTGGCAGACAGCGACCTACCGAAAGTCTCCACGATGTGCGAGCTCGCCGGCGTTCGGGTGTCGTATCCGATGCTGGACGATCCTTTTGTTACGTTGAGTCAGTCTGTTCCCACCGACGAGAAAATCCGTGGCGGCGAGTTGCGCTCTTTCTTCCGTGATGCTGTTAAGGACTTCTTGCCCGCAGAAACACTAACGAAAGACAAACACGGTTTCGGGTTGCCGTTCGGCGTTTGGCTCAAAACACATGATCGTTTGAAATCATTTGTCTATGGCAGTCTGGATACACTCGCTAACCGCGGTATCTTAAGCACAGCGTTCCTGGAACGCGTCGCTGAAGAGCACAAGAGCGGGCACGCTGGCTACTACGGTTATGCGATCTGGGATCTCATCATGCTAGAGCAATGGTTCCGGGCGCACATCGATGGCCAGGCGGCTTAACGTCAGGACTAACCCGGCAACCAATTGCGAAGGTAGACCCTAAATAAGCCGTCTAGGCCACCACGGCCGAAGCGCCACCATGGTCCCACCCTCGGAATACGGAAAGCATCGACGGATCCGTCACCCACAGCCCACTCCGTGGTCACGGCCACTTCGCAGCCGGCGTCGCGAGTTTGTTCGACATGGACCGATTCAAAATCCGTCCCGGGACGTCCATTCGGATAAGCAAAACTGCGTGGTGTTTGGCCAGTGACGTTGCCAACCCATCGCACGGATTCCTCGATCTCTTGCTTCGCACTGGCATCATCCAGCTTCGCCAGAATCGGATGGCTAACGGTGTGCGCGCCGACATCAAAACCCAGCCCCGCTAACTCGGCCACCTGCTCGGTCCGCATCATCTTTCGGGGCAGCTCGCCGCCGACATTCGCCAGATAAAACTGTTCTGCCATTGCCCAACGCGGCGCCAACGGCAAATACTTGATCGCATCCAACACACTCTGCGCTAACTGACGCGGCGTTTGGGATGCATCGGCCAGCGGTGCGTGATCACCCAGCGCTGACATATCCAGTGCGCCTCTCGCGCCAGCAATGCCGTCGATGATCAAATCATTCCACATCACACCCGCTTCGATCGCGCCGCTCGTCACAAAGAAAGTCGCCGGAAGGTTTCTCGATGCTAACGCCGGCGCGGCCAGCTCCAGGTTGTTCAAATAACCATCATCAAAAGTAATACAGGCCGCACGCGCAGGTAACGTGCCTGCCGCCATCGCCGCCGAGGCCTCGGGCAATGACATCACATTGAACCATGCCGCAATACGATCGATATCGGCTTCGAATTCTTGCAAGCTCGGCTCTCCCGGACGCATCGGATCTTTCTCAGCCAATACCTGGTGATAGCAAAACACGACCAAGCGCCCGCGCTTGCCGGGCGGCGAAAACAAACGTGCCATCCAACGGCCGGCACGTCCTTCAAAAGCTGAATGCTGAGTCATCTAGGCTTACCTCTATCCGCGTCGCGCGTTCATCAGCCGCTCATAAACGGGGATGTATTGTTCTGAAATCACTGACCAGCGTCTCTCTGTACGGACATACTGTTCTGCCGCAGAAATGAGCTCGCGATTCTCGGCATCTTGCGTCAGTGCTGTGACCAAAGTGTCGCATAGACCATCACGAGAGTCCGCTTTGAATAAACGCCCGGTTGCTCCATCGCGAATCAACTCGCGGTGACCACCAACGTCGGAAGCAACCACAACCGCCCCCTGCGCCATGGCTTCCAACGGTTTGAGCGGCGTTACCATATTCGTCAATCGATGAGGAATTCTGGGAAAGGCCATCACATCGGCCGCGCCGTAAAAAGCCGGTACCTCGGTGTGTGGAATACGCCCGGCAAACGTTACATGCGCGTCAACACCAAGCTTCGCCACCATCGCCTTCAGCGCATCCTCTTGACGACCACCGCCAGCAAATAACAAATGTGCTTCTGGCACCTGTGATACCACACGCTCGATCACTTCAACCAGTTGATCAACCCCTTCCCATTCGAAGAAGCTGCCAAAGAAACCGATAATTTTCTTGTCGAGCAACTGATACCGTTCTCGAATTGCTCTGATCTGGTCTTGATCAGGACGATCAAACATCGCATCCGGTAGCGCATTCGGCATGACAAAAATCTTATCGCCATCAACGCCACGTCGCAGCAGCTCCTCGCGAAGCCCTTCGCAGATGACGGCAACCGCCGGCGCCTTTTTGACCACCCAGGTTTCCAGCCGCCTCGACAGTTTGTAACGCAATGAGCCTTCCGTTGTTGTGCCACTAGAGACTGCAGCGTCTTCCCATGAAGAACGCATCTCGTAAAGCAGAGGCACACCATGCCCCAACGCCGCCACACCGTTCAGACATGGCGAGTGAGCATGCAACACGTCCGCGGGCGCTATCGCCAGTTTTTCTCGAATTGCGGCTCGGGTGGTTGTGATCGTATCAATCTGGCCTTTCGGTCCGGAGTACGAACGCGCCGGATCGATATCGGTTCGCTCATAAAGCACACCATCGAACGTGTCAGACGGCGTCTCGCTGACGCCATGCTTGGGGCCCGACAGCGCACTCACGTTGACGCCATGCTTGTGTAGCTGAGACAAGATTGAATGGCTTCGAAACGCATAACCGCTTTGCTGCGGCAGCGAATGATCCAGAACGTGTAAAATTTTCATCGTGTCGCGATTGCCTTTGATTTAGTGCTTGCGAGTGAGTGATTCAAAAAGGTCGACAATACCTGATGCGGTTTTCTGCCAATCGAACGCCGCTATATCTTCAATGACATCCTGTGGCGCTGCGGACCTCGCCAAAACCCGTTTAACGGCCTCCGCGAAGTCGCCGACATCACGGCCTTCAACCACGGCGCTGGTCGCACTACCGCCAATAATTTCGTTAACGCCGCCTACGTTGCAAGCAACGACAGGCGTGCCACAGGCGAGACTTTCCAGCACGACATTGGGCATGCCTTCGGCACGGCTCGGCAACAGCGAAACGTCAGCGGCATTGTAATAGTCTACTAACATCGCTTGAGTGATCTCCGCCACAAATCGCACGCGACCCTGAACGCCCAGGCGTTCTGATAGCGATTGTAGCGATTCCAATAGCGGTCCGCGCCCGACAACGACCAAAGAAAGCTCCGGCACCCGGGTTAGCATTTCTATCGCCAGCGCCTGACCTTTCACAGGCACGAGGTTTCCGACTACCAATGCTGTAGGCCCCTTGAAATCCAGATGGGATCGGCATGCGTCACGATCTTTTGCATGGAATCGTTCTCTATCCACGCCATTCAGCAATACATGCGTCTTCGAGGCAGGCGCACCCAGCTCAGAGGCTCGATCAACCAATGACTGCGAGACGCCGATCACGGCGTCTGCTTTGGTCAACGTGTCGCGAATCCACGGACCTGCGAAGCGATCGTCCGGCATGACATTGAGATCAGATCCACGCGCTGTGCAGACGACGGGTATACCGAGTTGCTCACCTAGTAAGACTGCAGCCGCGCCATCGGGAAACATGAAGTGTGAATCGATGACATCGAAAGAACCAAGCCCTTCGCGCGCTATCGTTCGCTTGACCGCCGCCGCATAGGTTTTGGGTGTAAACGCAGCACCGATTTTCGGCAGGATGAAGTATCGCGAATGATAAGCACGGCCCAAGTCATCATCACTAAAGGCAGGTATGCGTGCAAACTCGCCGTACTGGCCGAAGCGGCTGCTCTCTAGGGGAAACCACGGCACCGGTGCAATCACCTGCACGTTCACTTTGCCCGTCGCCATCACATGCCGAAGCCGCTCACGCACGAAAACACCTTTTCGTGGTTGCACGGCATTCGGGTACAGGTTACTCAGACAAAGAACGCTTATCACCGGATGCTCCGACTCGCCTAAGCCAGTCGTTGTTGCTCGCCACCGAGGAAGCCATCGAACATCAATAGCGACCAAAGCACGGCGCTATAGTCGCGCCGACCAGACTGATGATCAGAAACAATGCGCTGCAATGATTCGGGATTGAAGTAACCGCTGTCCAGCATCCGCTCACTGGTCACCGCATTTTCCATGCGCTTCTTCAGAGAGTCTCTAAACCAAACGGAGATCGGCACGGCAAAACCCATCTTCTCTCGATACAACACTTCGTGTGGCAGCGAAGGTTCCAAGGCGCGCTTGAGCACATCCTTACCGGAACCTTTATGCAGTTTCACCGAGGACGGCAAAGACGCCACCCAACTAACGAGTTCGTGGTCCAGGAAGGGGACTCGCACCTCCAACGAATGCGCCATACTGGCGCGATCCACTTTGGTGAGAATATCGCCCGGCAGATACGTTTGGAAATCCAGGTACTGCACCATTTTCATCGGGTCTTCGAAATTTTTGTCTTTGATGTGGTTGGCAAAGACTTCGCGCGATTGATAACCCTGCAAGGACGACTTCATGCTGTCCGAGAACAACATCTCTCTACCCTCTTCCGGGAAAATCGAAACGCCATGCAGATAAGCGTCGGCGGTCGATCGCGCCAACGCCTGGAAAGTTGTCTTACCGCGGAATACCCGTGGCGCCCAGTCCAGCTTCGGATAAAAGCGACCCAGTGGTCCAAAAATAGCCCGTCGCAACGATGCCGGAATCATCGAACGCAAGCGTTCTTCCATCGCGAACAATCGGTAACGCCGATAACCAATGAAGTTCTCATCGCCACCATCACCGGACAACGCTACCGTGACATGTTCGCGAGCCAGCTGACAAACGCGGTAGGTCGGAATCGCGGAACTGTCCGCATAGGGTTCGTCGTAAGTGGACACCAACGTATCGAGTAAATCGTAATCACCGGCTTCGACGACTTTGTGATGATGGTTGGTCTTCTTCGCGTCGGCGACCATTTGTGCAAATTTGGATTCATCGAATTTCGGCTCGGAGAAGCCCATCGAACACGTCAGCAAATCCGGTGTGCCTATATCACGCATCATCGCAACAACAGCACTCGAGTCGATACCGCCAGACAAGAATGCGCCCAACGGCACATCGGCAACCATACGCCGCTTGACCGCTTGCGCCAGTCGCTCGCGAACGCCTTCCAACAGGTCTGCATCAGTGCCGTAATCAATCGTTTGACCGTCGAGAGGGATATCCCAATACCGAACCGGTTCTGCTCGAGGAGCGCCGCGTTTCAATTTAAGATAATGCCCCGGCGCCAGTTTCTGAATCGATGCGTAAATACTGCGTGGATCCGGCACGTAGCCAAACGTGAAGTAGTCTTCCAATGCACAAGGGTCCAGCTTGCCAGCGAGTCCCGGCACCGCCGTCAGCGCTTTTAGCTCTGAGCCGAAAGCAATGTGGCCTTGGTCATCGAAACCATAGTAGAGCGGTTTGATACCAATACGGTCACGCGCAATAAAAAGTGTATCGTCATTGGAATCCCAAATAGCGAAAGCGAACATGCCGTTGAAACGATCAAGGCATCGCACGCCCCATTTGTGCCATGCATGCACGATCACTTCGGTATCGCAGCGTGTTTTGAAGCGGTAACCCGCTTCCGTTAACTCATCGAACAATTCCTGAAAATTGTAGATCTCACCGTTGTAGGTGACGACGATGCTGCCGTCCTCGTTGTAAAGTGGTTGCTTCCCGCCCTCGAGATCAATGATCGAAAGTCGTCGATGGCCTAGACCAACGCCTGGGGAAAAATGAAACCCATCGCCATCAGGGCCACGGTGCGTCAAGCTCGCATTCATTTTCGACAATAGCGCCTCATCAATCGGGCGCGTCGCCTTTAGATCCACAATTCCGGTAATACCGCACATCGTTTCTGGTTCCTTTATCGTTTGGCCAACGCTGCATAGAGCGTTTCGTAGTGTCCAACCATAGTCTGTAGAGATAATCGTTCGACTGCATCGTCGCGTGCAGCCAGTGCATGAGTTTCGCGAACCGTCGGCTCGTCGAGATAACGTTGCGCTGCGGTCGCCAATGCGTCGGCATCCGCCACCGGAATCAACGCGCCGGTCGCGCCGTGTTTGACTAGCTCGCCGTTACCACCAGTGTCAGTGGCAATGACCGGCAATCCTGACGCCATTGCTTCCAGAATGGTATTGGAAATACCTTCACGCAATGACGGTAAAACAAAAAAATCCATGCATTGAAGCAGCTCCGGGGTATCGTCGCGACTGCCAGGCAGCCAAACACGATCCATAACGCCCGCCTCCTCCAGTCGCTGAATGACGGATGCGCGCAACGAACCATCGCCAACATAGAGCAAACGCAGCCGCTGTGCACGCCCATCATCGCGAGCCGCCAGCGAAATGAACGCATCCACCAGATTGAGTGGATCTTTGATCGGTTCGAGCCGACCAATGCTACCCATCACGATGGCGTCATCCGGAAAGATATCGGCCGGTAACAAACGACGTTTGCTCGCATCATCTACCGCCGGCGAAAATCGCTCAGTATCGACGCCATTGCAGATATGCGTCACTTTCGCGGCCGGTATCGATACCGTGCCTGTCAGCCACTCGAACAACTGGCGCGATACGGTCATAAAGCCCGTAATAAACGGGGACATGAGTCGCCGCATCCACTGGTATTTTTTGTTCTTGCCGTCGGGATCATGGATATCCCAGCCGTGCTCGCCATGAATACAGGTCTTGATGCCGGCCAGTCGCGCAATCGGCACCGTATCGATCGTGCCGATGTTTCTGGAGTGATAAATGTCCGGTTCGATTTCCCGTAGCGCGTCAAACAGGCGCTTGTACATGGGGAAGTCCTTACCGGGCTTCTTGTTCAATGCGACGAAACGAACGTTCGCTGCCGTCACGCGTTTCGAAAAGTCAGTGACTTCGCTGAGTGCGATCACCACATGGCGAAAACGCGTTGGATCAGTATTGTTGATCACATTAACAATACCGTTCTCCATGCCACCATAGTCGAACCGAAAAACGACATGCGCAATCGTTATCAGATCATTGGACGATTGTTCTTGTACTTCAGTGCTCATGGCGACTGATCCGTTTTCACGTACTGCTCAAGCACCTGCCGTGCATCATCCAGCGTGCCGGGTGCCTCTACGGTCACCAATTGAACACTACCCACATAGGTCGCACTGCGGATACCGTAAACGGCTTCCCAGAGTTTGGCGATATACGGACTCGCCGTCACTTGCGACCCAATCACATAGCGATACCAAACCAATCGGGTCTTGTCCGAACGCGTGAATGACAACTCGGCAAATTCGTTGTCTTCCGGCAACACATCGGAACGATAACTGCCATGCCGACCGATGTTCTCCCAATCCGCTGGCCAGAAACGATGGGCACGATTGACGATCTCGGAACCACTGCCCGGATCATCAAAGTAAGCGGTAAATTGATACAAACGATGCTGCCCACACTGGAAACCTGATTGCATCGTCTCCGCGGCGCCGGGCACAATCGGCGTCATCGGCGCTTGCGTAGTCACGGCACCGGTACAATTAGCCACAATCAGCGAAGACTCAGGCATCACCCGTGTTCCGTCATCGCCCGATAGCGCTGCCGCTGAAATCTTATGCACACCGAAGCTCGCTGCGATCACAAGCACACTGCTCATGAGTAGTTTTGACCCGGGCAACGACAGCGTTGCAACGCCCGTCTCGCCATCGGCCGACGGCTTGTCCGCAAATTTCTGGGCGAGAAAATAAAGTGCAATGGTCAAACAGACAAACAGGAACTGGCCAAAATAGACATGATCCCAGCCCGTGAACCAACGCATCTCGGTAGCATTGGCGACCACCATCACCAAGAAGGCTCGCAAACCATTCAGCAACACAAAACACAGCAAGGTGAACAGCACGAAGGCTGCGCGTTTCTTGAAAGACCGGAAGGTAAGATAGGAGTAGACGAGCGCCAACACGAAGCTGGCCAATACATAGCTAATGCCACTGCACACTTCTGCCACGTGGAACACACCATTCGGCAGTGTAACGAGCACACCCTCACGCCAGGCAGGCACGCCCGTCGTCGCCAACAAAGCCGCGGCGATATCGGTTGTCCAATCCATCAAGGTCGGGATCATAAAATCACCGACAGGAATCGCCGCCAGCAACAACACCATTGGAAAGATAATCGTCGAAAATTTGCGCCAGCCAATGACGGCCAGTACAGAAAAAATCAGAATAAGCACAAACGCGGTATGCTCTAACGCACGAATCGAAACGCGATCGGCGACAAATAACACGATCGCTAATGCGGGCAGCGCCAGCACCGCCAGCCAGTTTCGGCCGAAAGCAACCGCTTCGACATCAGACTGCCTCTCGGCGATCAAATACAAACATAGCGGCAGGATAATCCAACAGTGGCGATAAACACTGATGGTCCACAAGCTCACCATGTCCGCCAACGTCGAATAGAAAAACAACGACTGAACCAAAACAACGGCAACGATCACCCACAGCGTGCGTTGCCCGCGTGCCCATGTGATCAAGCGGCTCATCATCGTGCCCGCTGGTGCCCTATTGATTGCAACTGTTCACTGACCTGATCCGGGCTGTCACCGTCGACAAACATCCGGAACCAGATTTCGAGATTCATCAACACCAGAATCAAATCGGTATTATCTTCGCGCCCGGCATCATGCGCCTGACATATGTGCGAGACGGCGTCCGGCGACAAGACGCCGCGCGAGGCCTGTACGTCGGGTGATAACAACGCATTGCGTAAAGGCATTAGCTGACTCTTGAACCAGCTACCAACCGGCGCGCCGAAGCCCCGTTTTCTGCGATAAAGAATATCCGGAGAAAGACGTGGCTCTAAGGCACGCTTCAGCAAACTCTTGAGCTCCTTGCCTGGCATCTTTTGTGCCGACGGAATGCTCGCAGCCAATTCTACCAAGCCCTTATCCAGAAACGGAACGCGACACTCGATGGAACTTGCCATCGTCATTTTGTCCGTTAGCAACAAGAGATCTTCGGCCATCTGCGAATCACAATCGACACGCATCAGTCGCAGCAAATCATCATCCGCGGTCTGACTGGACAGCACGCGATCCAAACCATCGGGCTCGCTGACCGGATTCAGCATCATGGCATCGAGACTGGCCTTCGATTGAATCGCAAGATACGCCTTGTAACGCTCGTCCCACGGTAGTTCGGCCGACAGCATGAACTCACGCGCATAACGCATCAGATCCTGAAGGCGACTTTGACGCCCGCTCGGCAGGCGTCGCGCGATGGGCGACATCACATAGCGGCGTAACCAGTTCGGGATCTTTTGATATCGGGACAAATAGTGCGAGCCGAGATATCGGTTATATCCAGCGAACAGTTCATCGCCACCCACACCCGACAAGATCACGGTGACCGTCTCTGCCGCCATCGCTGACACCAGATGAGTGGTGGTAATCGCACTGTCTGAAATCGGCTCTTCGAGATGCCAGATCAGTTTAGGCAGCAGCGTCGCCACATCGGGCTTCACAGAAATTTCGTGGTGATTCGTGTTGAACTGCTTGGCGACCTGGGCGGCATAAGACAATTCGTTGTAGTAAGCCTCGGTGGCGCCACCGCTATAACCGATCGAATAGGTGTTGATCGGATTCGGGCTCTGCTCCGCCATTGTCGCGACGATTGCACTTGAATCGATGCCACCCGACAGGAAAGCGCCAATGGGCACATCGCTGACCATTTGTGCACTGATTGCACGATCAAGCTCATGCCGTATACGCTCAACCCATTCTTGATCGGACACGTTGTGATCGACCTTATTCGGCAGATCCCAATAACGTCTCACACGATGTTCGCCATTCTCAAAAATCAAAAGACTGGCTGGCGGCAACTTGCGAACGCCATCAAAGATCGTGTTTTCGGCAACGCAGTAACCCAAACCGAGATAGTCACGCAAACCGACGTTCGAAATCGCCGCATTAAGACCGTCTAATTTGAAAAGAGACTTTGCTTCTGACGCAAACGCCAGGCCGTTTCGCCATGGCGCGAAATAAACCGGTTTGATACCCAGATGGTCACGCACCAACAACAAGCGGTCGCGTTGCTTATCCCAAAGGGCAATCGCGAACATGCCATCGAGGTGGTTGACGAAATCATCGCCGAACTCCTGGTAAAGATAGACAATCGCCTCAACATCGCCATCTGTTGAGAAACGATGACCACGCGCCTGCATTTGTTCACGCAACGCTTTGTAGTTGTAGATCTCACCATTGCAGACCACAACGATGTTGCCATCGGCACTCTTGATGGGCTGTTGCGCACCGGCCAGGTCGATAATCGCCAGCCGGCGCATACCCAAAACGATGTCATCACCATCGTAGAAACCTTCGTCATCGGGCCCACGATGCACCATGGCATCGGCCATCGCGCGTACCGCTTTGCGATCCGAATCTTTGAGTTGTCCCGGCGCGACGGCCCCGACAATACCGCACATAATTGCTCTCGCTGAAAACGAGCCAAAAAGGCTCAGTCAAAACTCTCAGTATCTTACCAGCGCCTTATCAAAGTCGCGTTGCCCGCCGTCACATTGCAGATGCGACCAGCGTCACATTGGCGAGCGTCTTTCAGGGCAGATTCTTGACAATATGCGGCCCGATGCGATTGGCGAGCCAAACGGGCAGCTTTCGCCAGAGACTGACCGCAAGCCCGAACTTGCCATTATCGGCGTTCAGTTTGGGTGCCGGACCGCCATCACGTAGCCAATAGTGCCAATACAGCTGGACGGGTTCAGCGCCCCATTGGCGTTTGAAGCGATGCGTACCGCTATCCGGCGTGGTCCTGCCAAAATCAAAGTGCTGATAACCGCGTTCGATCGACGTCTCAATCATCGCCCAGTACAACAGCATATTGACACTGAGCTTATCGTGCTCGCGAACGCTGGCCGCATAAGGCACTTCCATCCGTCCTCGATCACCCACCAATAAACCGGCGGCGACGATCTCACCTTCTAACCTAACGACCGCAATATGCGAATGCTCCGGCTGCCAAAGCAGAAGTTGGCGAAACCAATCCTTGCCGTAAATCGGCACGCCTAGATCCCGATACTTACGCGACACAATCGCGTAAAAATCATCCAGAAGCTCGATGCCACCAATGGCTGACTCTGCACCCGCCTTCTTGGGGCGACGAATCTGTGCGCGCAGCTTCTTGCTGAAATCAGCAAACATCTGATCGCCGGTTTCCGGCAATTTGAGTTGCATCGTGACCTTGTCGGTTCTGACCGGCAGGCCATCCATCGGCGAAAGGTCACGCAGCTCGAGGTGTTTGCACCCTAACGTGTTGGCTTTATCAATGGCAGCATCGACCAAAGCCTGGCGGGCTGAGGTGTCATCGAACAACGCGCCACCGTAAGTCACATACGGCACAGAGACCATGAAATTGCCGAACGCGAGACTTTTTAGCTGAACCAGCGGCAAGATTCCGACGATTTGCTGCCCTCGATAGGCCACCAACGGATGCGTCTTGCGGCCAAAAGCCGATTTGACTGCCTTAAGGAATCCGTACTCATGATACGGCGAGGCATCAGCATGCTGAGCCACATAGTCGTTCCATGCAGATTCACTATCGGCATCACGAACATCAATGTGCTCGCCATTTGACGGTGCTAAAGACATTGGGCGTTCCGATTCCGCGAGCTTCGAAGCAGCGTCAGGATTAGCCATGTTCGTTCAAGAAAATCTCGTCCATCCGAGACCAATTGAACTCACCGGTCAACCGTCGGAGTCGACCCTCGAATCGGGTCAGATTCACATAGTGACGGAACTTGGTCTTCAATGGGATGCCCTCGACCCTAGGCTGACCAGGGTCGATTTCCCACGGATGAAAATAAAATACCGTCGGCATCTGCTCTTTCTCATTGACCGCACGAGTCGCACCTGCCGTGTAGGCATAGGGGAACAAGCGGAAATAGCCACCGCCTGCACAGGGCCAATTTCTACCAAAGCGCCGTAACGACGTCAGCGGTACTTCAAGGATGCCATCCTCCCGGAATTTGAACGGGAACCGAGGCGCATCCGGGAAACCATAATGATCATGACTGACCGGGAAAATACTGGAACTGTATTGATAGCCCGCTTCTTGCAGCAGGTCGTGTGCCCAGACGTTGCGGGCTCCGATGGAGAAGCTCGGCGCACGGTAGCCTTTGACCTGAACGCCCGCCGTGTCTTCCAACAGCTTACGCGTCGAACTGAAATCTTCCAGCGCTTGCTCCGGCGTTTTTGTCCAGACACGCAAATGATCTTCACCATGGCTTGCGACTTCGTGGCCCGCCGCTGCAATTTTCTTGACGATGTCCGGCATCTTCCGGCAAACCCAACCCAACGTGAAAAATGTGGATTTCACAGACTGCTCGGCAAACAGATCAAGAATTCGATCCATATTGTCCGCCACACGCGGCGCAATGGAATCCCAATCATCCCGCGAGATAATGTTATCGAACGCAGAAACTTGAAAGTAATCTTCCACATCGACGCTCATGGCATTCGGTAAGTTTTTTCCGCGATACTGATCACTGCAATCGATAAAATCGAAAACAGGCGTCGCAGTATCCGTCACCGGAGCGGATTCGCTCGAGGTCAGCTGGGAAACTTCAGATCGAGCTGTCACAGGCGCATTCCTATCGTTAATGTACCGCGGTTTGCATCAAAGCCCTGACCGCCGACCCCACCAAAGCCGCCGCCATTTTGTTCGAGGTGTTCGATATTCAATCCGAGCGTCAACCGCGATGACACGTTATAGACCGCGCCGACACCGATACGCCAGAAGTCACCGTCGCCAAGGTCACCGGTACGCTTTGCTGTATCTGCTGTGAAGTTCAAATTGGTACGCGGGCCAAACCGCCAATCGAAGCGGAAAGCAGCACCGGTCAGATCGTTGTCCGGCAATGGCGTACCGTCAGCGGTGAAACGATCCAACTGCCGTTCACTGAAGATGCGCCAGTTGATGGTTGTGCGATTCAGCTCGACGGTCGTCGACAACTCGCCGCGCTTTTGAACGATTCGATCGGCCGCGTTTGCTCGATCCAACAAGCCATCCAGGTTGTCGATATCCCGTAGCGGACGTCGTCCGGCAAACAAAGCACCCTGCGTGGTTGGGGTCTCGGCATAGGTAAACGTGGTCCGCGTGCGGCGCGTATTATAGGTGAGCGCACCACGAACCGTTGTGCCGAAGCTACGGTCGCCCGCAGCGACTTCAAAGTTGAATCGCTCGCTGGGTGCATATTGAACGCCGCCTTCCCAAAACGAACTGTCCGGGCTGCCATCAAAAAAATCATCAAAGGCGGTTTCTCGGCCCACGGTTGAAAACACACGCACGTTATCGTTCGCCCAGAATCCGAGCTGCAACGCACCGCGCTGAAACTCGAAAGGCAAGAAATCGTCATATTCGATACGTTGATAGTTGTAATCGAAAGACCAGGTGATGCCGCGCTCACTGGGGATACTGCCAATGTTGATTCCGGCGGTATTGCTGCGATTCGACTGTAAGTTACCTAGCAATAACGGGTCTACAGATTCGTCATCCAAATCGGTGCGCGTGTGCGCAGCGGTCACGCGAAGGTCCGCGCGCCCAAGGCGCTGTTGCCAATACGGGTTCACGGTTAGAACGGTCGCGTCCGCGCGGTTGTTAGACGCAGGAATGTTGTCCAATGGAAAGTTGCCATCCGGCGTCACAATCGTTTGAAACTTTGAACCCACAAGATCGAGGAAGAACCGGTCGTCCAACAACTCAGTCGTCATGATGCCATCAAGCACATGAAATACTTGATCTGCACCGTCGGTATTGTCGTAGAACACGGCTTGTGGATTGTAGGATAAATCCAGATCCACCCGCGCCGACTCACCGGTCAAGTTAAACTGGGGCGCTAACACCAAAATCGTGTCAGATTCTTCGAGCCCGTCGCCGGCCAGTGTGACGTTGTCGGTATGAACGATCGATGCATTCACAAACGTTTCGAGATCCCAATCGATGGCATAAGCCGCCGTGGTCAACGTCATCGCGCATAGTGTCAGTATTATTTTTTTCATTGTTCACTAACCTCTTCTTCGCCACTAAGTGGTGGGCCATAGTTGTAGCCGTAGCCATAGCTACCATAAATGTCGCCAGCGAACTCCCGAACCTTGTTCAAGATACAGTTGATCGGTTTGTCGCGATCCAATAGGTTTACTGCCGCGTTAACCGCTTCTGTCGCAGTCTGGCCGGCTTCAATGACCAAAGCGATCTGGCCCATGTATTTAGATAAGACCACCGCTTCGTTGGTCAGCAGCAGCGGCGGTGTATCGAAAACCACTGCGCGGCTTTGAAAACGCTCGGACAAACGCTTAACCAGATCACGCATACGACGACTGGCTAATAGCTCTGTCGCATCCCGATGCTGACTACCGGCCGGCAATACGATGACGCCTTCGTAGTCGGTTTGCACCAAAACGTCGTCCAGAGTGAGCTGATCATCCAGAAGGTAATCAATCAAACCCAATCGATCTTCCAATTTCAGCGCCAGGCTGACTCTTGGCTTCAATACGTCTGCATCGACCAGTAATGCACCAAAATCTCTTTCCTGTGCGATGCTGCGCGCAAGATTCAATGCACAGAAACTCTTGCCGGTTGACGGCAACGCACTGGCGATCATCACGACATTCGAGTTTTCTGTCGTCATTCTGGCCAGGTCAAACGCATTCACCATGATGGGGCGCTTAATTCGGCCAAACTGGCGAGCGAGTTGATCCTCGTAGCCTTTAAGTGGCTTCAAACCGCTAGATGACAAGACTTCATCGGACAAGCTGACATGATGTTCCAGCGCACCCTCTTCTTCCAGCGTATTGCCATCACGAACTTCAACAAAACTCGACTTGCTACGTTCGCTGGATACCCGGCGCCGCGCGCCTTGCCGCGATCCGCCCTGCTGGCCTTTCTCGGCCGATTTCGACTGACTGATTCGTCGCAGCGCTTCTTGAAGCTTACTCATCTAACTGACTCCTGCGATCATTTGTAACAACCGCGGTGCGGAGTCGGCCATCTTGACGGCCCCAAGAAATGCAACAACCAACAAGGCAATACTCCCGATAAAACGCCATCGCGCCGCTATCCGGACTTTGCGCTGTTCAGGTGACTCAAACAAACTGACTGCGCCCAAAACGGGCAAATCAAAGGCCGCTGTCGTTGCTCTAATATCGAAGACCACCGGATTCAGCAAACTGAAACCCAGTGCAACCGCGGCGCCAGCGCCCAGTGCCACGACTAGCACAGCGGTCAGGAACAGCGGTCGATTCGGGCCTGTAGGTTGGCTCGCGGCAAACGGCGGTTCGATAATTCGGAACTGAACGTCATCAATTGACTCGTCAGCATCTTCACCAATCATCGCCGTCTCGAGTTGCTGTACCAATTGCTCGTACTTGGCTTGAATAACGCCATAGTCACGATTCAGCCTGGCCAGTTCGGCTTCAACTTGTGGAATGGTATCGACCAACCGGGCCAAGTTATCGACCGTCGACTGCTCTTCACTTGCGCGTTCGCGCAGCTCGGCAATCTCAACATCAAGATTACTCAGTTGAATCCGAATGTTCTGGTAAACCGGGTTGATATCTAACGGGTCCGAAACCAACGGCAGATTTCTTTGCGGCTCTACGGGTGCTGTCGCCGCGTCTTCTTGACGCAATAAATCGATGGTCTCGAGAATCTCAATGATGCGCGGGTGCTTGTCGGTGTAACGCAAACGCAACTCATCTAGCTGACGCTCCAGTGAAGATATCCGACCGGAGTTCGGTGTGCTGGGTGACCCGCTATTATTGGTTTGTCCAACGATCCCGAAAACAGGTTCTTCGCCGTCAAGCTGGCGAACCAGTTCCGCACGCTTTCGCGAAGCAAGCGACAAACCGTTGCGGGTAGCAGAGAGCGCACCGCGTGCCGCCTGTAAACGACCAAAGTAGCCCGTGTTACCTTCCGGCATGTACTGAAAGTTCTCGCGCTTGAAGCGAGCAAGTCGCTCTTCCGCTTCAACCAATCGACGATCGTACTCATCGATCTGGCTTTCCAAAAACTTTTGCGCGGACGTTGATTCGTCTCGGTTAGCACCGAGTGACTTCTCGACGAACGTATCGACGAGAGACCCGACGACAGCTAACGCTGTCTGGCGATCACGATCATCAAACTCGATGTTGTAAATATTGTCGCGACCGCCTTGAACGGTAATGTTCTTTTGCAGGCCACTCAAAAGACCTTCGAACTGTGCATCCGATTTGGCACGCAGGTGCAAATCTGTCTCACGAGCGACGGCGGCCAGATTCGGACGACTCAGCATTTCGCGCGTCACGATCGCGACCTCACTCATGACATCGGTTGGCAACGCGATGCCACGCAACAGCGGTCCTATCGCATTCTCGGTATCGACATAAATACGCGAATTGGCTTTATAGATGTCTGGCATCGAGTAAACCGCCAACCATCCGGCCAGACAGACACCCCATGCGACCAAAACGGCACGCCATCGATATCTCCACATGCCGCGCAAAATCTGCAACACCATAACCAGTGTTTCGCGAACAATATTGGCGTTCTCAATCATGACTTAAATTCCACCCGAGATACCCTGCACGATCAGAAAAATGACTCAGGAATAATGAGAACATCACCCGGTCTTATGCGCACGTTTTGATCCAAGTCACCTTTGTTGAGCAAGTCATCCAGACGAACCCGGATCACTTGTTCTTCGCCGCTAACCTTGCGAACAATTTTCGCCCGGTTACCCGCCGCAAACTCAGAAAGGCCGCCAACACTAATAATCAAATCCAACAGTGTCATGCCGTCCCGGTATGCGAGCGACTGTGGCTGCGCCGCTTGACCGACAACGCGAACCTGACGCCCATATTCACCGACAAAACTCTGGACGATGACGGTAACTTGCGGCGTCCGCACAAATTCACTGAGCCGCTCTTCAACGAGTCGTGCCAATTGCGTGGGCGTCTTGCCGGCTGCGGGCAGGTCTTCAACCAACGGCGTCGAAATATTGCCGTCCGGACGAACGTTAACGCCTGTCGTCAGATCTTCATGACCCCAGACAAAAATCTGCAAACCATCGCCAGGACCGATGACATAGGAGTCTGCGTCGACACCCTCAGTGGCCTCGGCCTCTGCGACCTCTGCCGGCGAAATGGATCCGGAGCCTGCACAACCGGCCAGTCCAGCAATCGTGAGAATAAAAACGTATTTCAGCATGTTGATATTGGTATTCATTTCCTAAGTCCTTGCAACAACGCTTGTGCTTCAGATCGTGAAGCAAACGGCTTGTTTTGACCAAGCGCGCGATTGAGAATGCTTATGGCTGCGTCATTATCGCCTATTTCTGACAGCGCCGTCGCCATATGAAAGGCAATATCGCCATTGTCCGGTGCCAGTTCAGCTGCCCGACGCAGCGTTTCAAGACCGTCTGGTGCATTTCCCGCACGAACTTGCGCCCAGCCCATCGTATCAAGAACCGAGGGATTCCCGGGCTGAATGGCAAGTGCCTTTTCGGCCAAAGCGACGGCATCCGGGTTGCCCTGTTCGGCTAACAAATAGGCGAGATTGTTTAGTACCGTGAAGTTCTCCGGATCGTCGTCGAGAATTGCCCGATACTGCACGACTGCTGCGGCATCCTTACCCTGCTCATCCAGCAATTGGGCCAACGTCTCGCGCGCTGCAGCGTTTGAAGGGTTCGTGGCGACAAAGTTGCCCAGCAACTTATCCGCATCACGTTCGCCGGCCTCATGCCCGGCAATCATCTGTTTCGCGGCCATCCGCCAGTCCGCAGTCGTAGAAAACGCGCTTCGATACCTTCGGGAAGCCGATGGATACTGCTTGGACTGCATGTAAAGGTCGCCCTTAACCAAATCCACGACTGCCGCTTTTTCAGTGGAGACTTCTAACGTATCCACAATGCCAAGCGCCCTGCCCAAGTCGCCGCCTGACGCCATCATTGTCGCCAGATTGGCAACCACTGCCGGGTGCCGAACGCCAGCGTCATAGCCGCTTTGCAAAACACGCATTGCCTCGGCGCGTTGATCGCTCGCGAGGTGCGCGCGTGAGAGATTCAAAATAGTCCCGGCATTGCTCGGATTCAACTCATTGGCTTTCTTGAGCGCTATCAAAGCGTCTTCCGTTTTTCTATCCTGCAACGACAGTAAACCCGCGAAGTAGTAGCCCCGCGCGTCACCGGGCACCAACTCAATGTAATCGGAGAAAGCGGTCATCGCCTCAGCATTGTTTCCGTTTTGCGCGAGGATCTGTCCTAGCAGCAATTTTGCTGCGGGGTAGTTTGCATCCGTACTGATCGCTTTCCGCAGATCAGCTTCAGCACCTTCACTGTCGCCATTTTGGAGTTTGAGTTCTGCCAGCCCCCGTAACGCCAGCACTGGTGTGTCGATACGCGACGCAGCTTGCTCCAGCACAGTGATCGCCGAAGCGCGATCACCATCAGTGACCAACAAATTAGCGAGGTTGGCGTAAGCCGTATATCGACCCGGTGCTATTTCGATCGAGCGCTCGAAGGCAGTTCTGGCTGCTGCCACGTTGCCTTGCCCAGCATAGAGCCTGCCAACGAAAACGCTCAGGTCAGCGTTGTCCGGATTCGCGGCGACCAATCGCTCGGCTTCCGCGAGGCTCGCCGCATCATCGCCTTCCGCGGCGCTGGTCATCGCCGACAAAACGCCGGCACGAACAGATTCGTCGGCTGAAAAATTACCGAGACCATTAACGAGCTCACGCGCCTCATCGGTGCGACCCGCTGCCAACAAGGCGCCCGCGAGATCCAAAGCAAGCGTCGCATTATCCGGGTCACCGGCTAATCGACGCCGCAAGAAATCAAGCCCCTCATCGGTCTCACCGGCTGCCAAACGCAAGTCAGCTGCAACGGCCAGTGCATTGGCATCATCCAAATCCAAAAGGGGCTCCAGCACTGCCACAGCGCCGTCGGTCTTTCGCAAGTCGCCGCGGATACGAGCGAGCATCGTCCTTGCCGTCACATTAGAAGGATCAGCAGCAACCGCGCTGGCAACATAGGCTTCAGCCTGACCCAGCTTGCCGAGACGCGCCTGCGACATACCCATTAACAAGTTGGCGCCCGCATGCCCCGGCTCGAGGCGGAGCGCGGTTTGCAGTAACGCCACAGCAGGTTCAACACGTTCCTGCGCAAGCCGAAGTTGCGCTTCCATCACCATGCCATACACTTCTTCAGCCGCTATCTCACGATAGGCAAGCACCGCCACTTCAGCAGCGTCCGTGTTGCCCATTTGCAATTCGGCACCAGCCTTGCCAGAAAACGCTTTCAATCGAACAGCCCGATTGCCGCCGGCATTCGTCAGTTCAATAGCACGTCCGTACTCGGCCGCCGCTTCTTCCAATCGGGCGGGCGCTGCAGCCAGATAAAAATCACCGGACGCATTTCTCACGCCAGGGTTGTTTGGCAACGTCTCAATCAATTTGTCGAGTTCACCGCGCGCTTTATCAAGATCGCCATTTGCAGAGTGACTTTCGATGAGCGCCAACTGCAGCAAGATATTGTCGGGCTCGAGCGATAAGGCTGTTTCGAAATCACGTCTTGCGACATCGGGTGAGCCGGTCGCGAGATGCGCATTGCCGCGCATGAACCGGATGTTTGCACGATCAGCATCGCTCAAGTCGTCTACCAGCAGAGGCTCAGACAGCAATGACTCCAACTTACGTTGCTGCCAGTAGGCGCTCGCCAGATCGCTGTTTAACTCAACAGCCGGCACGCCATATTCGGCGGCACGCTTCAGCTCGGATTCAGCCGAAGCTGCATCGTTCAGTCTTAGAAATGATCGACCAAGCAGCAATCGGGCTTTGGCACTGCGAGGCGATTCCTGCAGCGCTTTCTTGAGGTCCAACGATGCCGCCAGAAAATCCCCTTCAGCCATTGCCGATTCCGCGCGCTCGATACGATCATCCGCGTCCATCACGAGACCGCAGCCGGCCAGCATCACGAATACAACCCCGATCAGTGCCAGTCTCTGGCTAGCCGTTGAGCGACGCTTAGCGGATATCAAATGATCGAATTCATGCATTAACAGCCTCCTGGGCATACTGACGAGACCATGATCCGGTGGACCGGCAACAAGTCGTCAACGTTGGTGGAACCACCCATCGATTTTTTGTTTACCGTCAAGATTTTCAATGGTCTGACCGAACTGTTGTTTGTAGGGTTTCGTCCCGCGTAGCGCGCCATTTGACGCTCTGCCACATCGAACCCAGCCGATTTATTCAATCATACCGGTTACCTATCGGAAAATCCGTGCGGCAGCACGCAGTTACACTGTGAACTCGATCACACTTTTTCGGCGCCTTGTGAATGCTATTAGACGTACTGCCACAAAAGTCGGCTACATCCCGCCTGCCGCAATCCATAACAGGCCCCGGAATGAGACCGGGTCGACGATGCAAACCGGCGCCAGTTCACAAGAATCCCAACGATAGTTTGATAGACTATGGGTCAAATTAGCGCTGACCGGTACGACCGACATGACAACAAAAACCATACACTTAGTCGCTGCTGCAAGACCCAATTTCATGAAAATTGCACCGCTCTACCATGCACTGTCGCGAGCCGACTGGGCGAGCCCCAAGTTGATCCATACGGGTCAGCACTACGACTTCAACATGTCGGATGCGTTTTTTCAGGATCTGGGGCTACCCGAAGCTGATTTTCATCTCGGCGTTGGCAGCGGCAGCCATAGCGAACAGACCGGCAACGTGATGATTGCCTACGAGCGCATTTGCCAGGAGCATCGGCCAGATGCGGTCGTCGTGGTAGGCGATGTCAATTCAACCATTGCGTGCTCGTTGGCTGCTACCAAGCTCGGCATCAAAGTGGTGCATCTTGAAGCCGGTCTTCGCAGCCTTGACAGGACCATGCCGGAAGAAATCAATCGACTCGCGACGGATGCCATTAGCGACTTGCTGTGGACACCATCACCAGATGCTGATGAAAATTTAAGCAACGAAGGGCATCCCGATTCCCGCTTTGAAAGAGTGGGCAACATCATGCTCGATTCATTCGAAATGATGCGTGAAAAGATCATTGCAGCCAATGAAGCTGAGGCGCTGGCTTTGCCCTCTGAATTTGGTCTCGTGACGCTGCATCGTCCCGCGAACGTTGACACCGAAGCCAGTCTGAAAGCATTGGTAGAGGCCATGATTGCGAGCGCACAAAAACTACCATTGGTGTTCGTGGCACATCCTCGCACGCGCAACAAACTGCAAGAATACGGACTCGAAGATCAGCTCACCGCCAACAGCAACATAACCATAACGGAACCTATTCCGTATGTTCGCTTTATGAGCCTGGTCACCAAGGCGACATTGGTCTTAACCGACTCCGGTGGCCTGCAAGAAGAAACAACGTATCTCGGCATCCCATGTTTAACGCTCCGACCCAATACAGAGCGCCCTATCACGATCACCGAAGGCACGAATAAACTGGTGACGCTGGACTCACTGGGGAACGACCTCAGCGACGCCCTTTCCGATCGTTGGCCGCGTGGTAGCAAACCGGACCTCTGGGATGGGAAAACAGCCGAGCGATGTGTAGCCAGTCTTGAAGGCTTTCTCGCTTGAAGAAATGATTGTGTGACGGACGCGATCCCACCAAGGCTTATGCCGGATGGCGGTGTATTGATGGCCGAATCCGGAACTAGGTAGAGGCTGTCGACGCCTGAATAGAAAACGTCAGTGGCAGTTCAACGATCATCGACGTGCCTTGGCCAACCTCACTGTCGACTGTCAATCGGCCGCCCAGACTCTCAATGTGATCACGGGCTTGATACATGCCGACGCCCATGCCCTGTGCGCCCTTGGTACTGTAGAACGGTTCGAATAAGTGCTTCTCGATGAATTCCTCACTCATGCCGGAGCCCGTATCATTGATAAGCACTCGACAATGATGCGGCTTATCCCGTTCCGGAGTACCCGCCTCAGAGACGCCCGTAATAACCACCGAGATACTGCCATTCGCTGGCGTCGCGTCCTGGGCGTTTCGCAATAAATGATAAATCGCCGTTTGCAGTTTCTCAGCGTCACCAAACAACGGCAGCCTCGACGACACCTCCACAGAAAGCTGTGGCACCGGGCTACGATCTGATGCCGACTGGCAAACCTGCTTCACAAGATCGACGACATCGACGGTCCTGCTGGTTCCGGACGTCTTACCCGTTTGAAGCTGCTCCAACAATCGGTTCATCCTTTTGACGGAATTCTCGATTGTGCCAATCGCATCTTCCACGAACTCGGGATTCCCCTTGAACTTCTTCGCATTGCTTACGACCAGACTCTGTTGTGCGATCAGGTTCTTCAAGTCGTGCATCACAAACGCGGAGAAACGGTTGAATACCTCAAACTGACGCGCCTGCGTTAGTTGTTGCTGTACGCGGCTTTGCTCGAGGAAGACGGCCATCTGCCGCCCCACTGTTCGCAGTAGATCATGATCTTCGAAATTGAGTGCTTGCATGCCGCGAGGGCGATTCAGATAGAAAAAACCAGTCAGGCTGTCGTCCAACATCAAGGGTACGAACAGCGCGTCAGGTCCAACAAAATCAGCGACAGACACAAGCGCGCTTTTGTAGTGTTCCGGGGTCTCGGTCGCTTGCAAACCGTCAACCACCCAACCGGTTTCGGCAAGGAAGGCGATCAAAGCATGGTCGGATGACAACTCAGACTCGGTCACCCGAAATGCCACATTGGCTTGTATCCGAAAAACCTTCGAATTGCCTGCATCCTTTAGCCATAGCGCACCACCATCGCCATCGATAATGTCTGCCATCGCTTCCAGACACAAGACCGGCATGGGCGCCCGATCGGAATCTTGTGCGAGTCGTCCAATGAGCTTCAGCCACTCTTCGCGATAATCATATCGATTCGAATAAAAATGTGTCGCCAGAAAGACTTTCAGCCGGCGTTGCAGCCCCCGCGAGAAAATCACCAGCACCAGGGCGACCACCGCGATCACAATAAAGATCACTTTCAGTGCTGCGCCCCACTCTCCGCCCATCTGCTGGACAAGAGCGCCGCCGAAGGCTATCAGGATTAGATAGACGCCAACGCCCATCAGACTAGCCGAATAAAAAACGACCTGTCGACTGACGAAGAAACCCGAGCGCCAATCCGCATCGCGTTTCAATGACAAAAAAATCAATGGTGCGGCAATGCCGTTGACGAGCCCTCGCGCCGCCCACAACTCAATGTTAATGGATTGCCCAATGATCCCGTTAGAATAAACGAAGAGATCGAAAACGAAAATCAACCCAAAAGAAAGGGCAATAAACGAGGCAACTTTTCGCTTGGCCATCCCGGAGTTTCGGAAAATTTGCTCGACAGCCAGCAGACCAACCAATGATAAGCCGACGTTTAGATAAAGCATCGCTGTTAACGAAGTGGGCGAGTCGGTACCGGCAAAGACAAATATACCCATCACGACAGGCGGAATTAGCCAGGGTCCATAGAGGAAAAACTGTTGCCACAAATCTGAACTGCGGCGTCCGATTAATTGCCCAAGGAACATCGTTGCTGCAAAAGCATGCAAAGCATCATTCGCAAGCAACGCGGTAGGCTCAATGCTGTCGCGAACGCCCAGCACCATCGTTACCGACCAAACCACGAATAGCCCGCACATAAGCAAGAGATAATTAAACGGCCAATCGAACCGGCGACCGAATACTAGTGCTATCGCCAACAGACCGAACGCTGCGGCAGAGAATAGATAAGCAAACGTGATCAGAGTCATGGCATTAACCTACCACAGGACGTCTTTGATTGGTCTAGCGTGACCCTTTTTGCCACAAGACGACTTCTGCTGTTTGCAAGAGAATCATCACGTCCAAAAGCAGCGTTCGATTCTTAACGTAGTAAAGGTCGTATTGCAGTTTTTCAAACGCGTCACGTGATGAAGAGCCGTAGGGATAGCACATTTGTGCCCAGCCGGTGATGCCGGGTTTTACCCGGTGGCGTTCCTGATAATACGGAAGTTCTTCGGACAGCTGCTCCACAAACTCCGGTCGCTCGGGCCGCGGACCGACAACACTCATACTACCGCCCAACACGTTGAGCAATTGCGGTAGTTCGTCGACACGAATCTTGCGAAAGATACCGCCAATTTTTGTGACGCGATCATCGTCTTTCTTCGCCCAAACAGCCTGTCCCGGTGCTTCGGCATCGACTCGCATGCTGCGAAATTTCAATACATTAAAGTTGACGCCATTCTTACCCACACGGCACTGCTTGTAAAAAACCGGACCGCCATCCTCAAGCTTAATCAAGATGGCCGCAATCACCATCACCGGTGCCGCGGGGATCAGCACCAGTACGCTGGCGACAACATCAAAAATGCGCTGTGCAACCCGCCGCAAGAGCTGACGTCGGAATCCGCTTTCGAAAATTAACCAGCTGGGGCTGACCAAAGACAAATTAATTTTGCCGGTTTCTCGTTCCAGGAAACTGATCACATCGGTGACATCAATGCCTTGCAAACGACATTCCAGCAGTTCGCGCACCGGCAATTTACCGCGACGATCATCCATCGCAATGACGATCTCATCAATCTGCCGGACACCGGCATACTCGAACAAGTTGTCCGGCTTTGTGCGGATGCGCTTGGCAGGCAATGCGCCATCTTCACCTTTGTCGCCTTCCATGCTGATAAACCGCACGAGCTTGAAGCCGCGCTGATCAGCCTGACGGCGGAGCGTCAGGAATTGTTCAGCTCGCTTACCCGCACCGATGACCAAAATCCGACGCTTGAAAAAGCTCTCGTCGACAATCTTTGAAAACCCGTAACGGACCAATAAGATACCAATCAGCATCAACAGGCCGCTAACCACCATGACAATCGGGTGGAGATAAAGTGCTGGAATAAAGTAATAAACAAATGGCAGGAAAACGCCAACCAAACAAATCGCGACGATAAAGCGCGCGGCGATGCCGGCCATCGTTGCGCGCAAAGCAAGCCGGTACAATCCCATCGCCGCAAACGACATCGACAACAAGAACGCTGCGAGCACCGCACAGAACAGTGAGAATGAGCCACTGTTGGTCGCCCAGGACAAATCCAGCGATGCCACCAGGAGGTGACCGCCAGCGATGGCCAGAACACTCATCGCAAATTCAACCGCCGCCAATAATACGACTGCGATGTGGATATGGTGATCGAAAATTTTGATCGTCGTTTTCGCCGCGCTCGACCCTTGCCAGTTGCTTGTACGACTGATGTCGACACACACAGCAAGGGAGACGCTTGCGCCTCATGTTCTACTTGTTACATAACATTGTAACCAGCAATCTGCTAAAAACCTGTGACCTGTCTCACTTTTAGGCAATTACAACCAACGAGATTACGCTGGTTCGCCGCCGATCACTGTCAGTAATTCTTGCGTCTTGGATGCCATCAAACCCTTATCTCCCCGGCTTTCGACATTAAGACGAATAACCGGCTCGGTATTCGATGCGCGAAGATTGAATCGCCAATCAGCAAACTCGACACTAATGCCATCAACCTGACTACTGGACAAGGCACCGGGTTGATAGTGCGTCCAAAGACTCTCCATAACAGCAGTAGCATCGTCAACACGGCGATTGATCTCGCCGCTCGTTGGAAACTTGGCGATCCGTTCCGAAACTAATGTAGATAAAGGCTTGCCTGTCTTGCAAAGGAGTTCGGCAATCAGCAGCCACGGAATCATCCCGCTATCGCAAAAATAGAAATCACGAAAGTAATGATGGGCGCTCATCTCGCCGCCATAGAGGGCGTTTTCTTCGCGCATGACTTGCTTCATAAACGAGTGACCGGATTTACTCTCAATAACCCGACCGCCCCGTTGTTCGACGATCTCAACAGTGCTCCAAGTCAGTCTTGGGTCATGAACAACGCCAGCACCGGATTCGTTGGACAGTAAGGTATCCGCCAACAACCCAACGATGTAGTAGCCTTCAATGAAAGCGCCCTGCTCGTCAAAGAAAAAGCATCGGTCGAAGTCTCCGTCCCAGGCGATGCCCATATCCGCCGAGTGTCCGGTCACGCAGCTCGAGGTAGACTTTCGGTTCTCGGTAAGCATCGGATTCGGTACGCCATTGGGAAAGTCACCGTCGGGCGCATGATGCAGCTTGACGAACTCGAACGGCAAACTGGGCTCGAGCTGATCCAAAACGAGACCGGCGCCACCGTTGCCGGCGTTGACCGCAATCTTAATAGGCTTCAACGCATTGGCATCGACATAGGTCAGCAAATGACCGATGTAATCAGTATCGATCGAAGTCTCTGTAACCGAACCGGCCGTCGCCGCGATCAATCGATCATCAGATTCGGCTAGCGCCCGGATATCAGCCAGCCCGCTGTCGCCGCTAATCGGCCGTGCGTCTTCCCGGACAATCTTGAGGCCATTATAGTCTTTAGGATTGTGACTCGCCGTCACCATGATGCCACCGTCCGCCTTCAACGAACCGGTCGCAAAATAAACCATCTCTGTACCGCCAAGCCCGATGTCCAGAACTTCAACGCCGGCGTCCGTCAGGCCCCGGCAAACCGCGTCGGCAAGCTCGGCGCTGCTTAGGCGAATGTCTCTACCGACAACAACGCGTTTGGCATCAAGAAACTGTGCCGTCGCATTGGCGATTCGGTAAGCGATATCCGCGTTTAGTTGATCCGGTAAACGGCCCCGGATGTCATAGGCTTTGAAGGAAGGGATGGAGATAGGCATATC
>JBGCGB010000022.1:0-115518 GCA_045110335.1 Woeseiaceae bacterium | reverse complement strand
AGTATGGTCTGTTTTGATGCCGTTGCCGGCAAGGTTTTAATGTACTCATTCGGCGTGAGGTAATTCAAGCTCGAGTGAGGTCTGATCTGATTGTACTGCTTTCTCCATGCCTCAATAATCACGCGTGCTTCAGCACGCGTTCTGAACCATTCCATGTTCAGACATTCGTCCCTGAACTTCCCGTTGAAGCTCTCATCTAGCCCGTTCTGCCAAGGCTTTCCGGGATCGCTTAACGCGGTGTTGATACGATGATCGGTAAGCCATTTTAGTATCGCTCTCGAGACGAACTCAGAGCCATTATCCGATCGGATATGGCGCGGAGCGCCATGCACACTGATCAGCTTTGAGAGCTGGTCGATGACATGAGCAGAACGGATACGGCCGGAGACCGTGATCGCTAAGCATTTGCGGGTGTACTCATCAACGATGGTCAGGCACTTGAGCACTTGTCCGTTCGCACAGCGATCGAACACGAAGTCGTAAGCCCAGACATGATGCTGTTGTTCCGGCGGTAGCGGTCTTGGTCTGGACGATGCAGCGCGGCGGCGCTTACGCTTCTTCGGCACTTGCAGTGCTTCACTGCACCACAGACGCCACGCACGATCAAAGCTCATTGGATGACCCTCGCGCTTGAGCATGATGGCGATACGTCGATAACCAAAGCGTGGATACAGCCGCGATAATCGTCGCATTGCGACCAACGCTGGGGCATCCTTCTTCTCGAGTCTTGACTGATAGCCGAGCGTTGAGCGTGCGACTGATAACAGTCGACAAGATGCTCGTTGTGAGAGTCCGCGCTTGATCGCATAGGCGACTTGTTGTCGCCGCGCACGCGCGGCTACCACTTTTTTTGGCTGATCTCTTTCATTACCTCGATCTCAAGATCGCGCTCTGCCAAGAGCTTCTTGAGTCGAGCGTTCTCTTGCTCGAGCTGCTTCAGATGGCGAACATCGTTCACTTCCATCTCGCCAAACTTCTTACGCCAGGCATAAATCGTCGCCTCGCTCACGCCATTCTTCTTCGCCGCCTGTGCCACCGGGATCTGATCTGCTTCTCTCAGAATCCTGACGATCTGCTCATCGCTGTAACGCGTTCTCTTCATGGTATCTCCCTCCAAGGAGTACCATACTCTCAATTAGCTCGTGGTCCGAAAAACACCAGGCAGGTCAATATCTAGATGATTAAATCTAAACGAAGAATCTTCGGTCTTGCAGTGACTATCGTCAGTGCAGTGGTACTACTGTTGCCAAAACAGAATTTATCTCACGGGGAACAAAAAAATTTAGTAGCTGATGCTCTAAAGCCTTTGTTAACAGAGCCATCACCAGAAAATTCTTATAAAAAACAAAGTATTATGAATCAAGAGGAGCTAGAGCTTTCACAAACGGAGCTAAGCTCGTTCCTTGCGAATGGCCAATTACCGCTTCTATTGCTCCAAAGTGTAGATTTCCTGCCCATCCTTTATGAGCTTGAGGCGCTCATGAAGAATAATGTTGAGGGGTCTTTTTACGCAACAGCTACTTTATTAAGACAATGTCGAGACGTGCGTAGACTTATGTCACAACCAGCGCCCGCTTTCATTGCATCCAATAACATCACTGACACTGCCGAGATCAATTTCTACTATCTCCGGGAAAAGCAGTGCAGAGGCCTGTTTAACGAAAATTTGTGGGTCGACAGATACATGTTTGATTCGTACCTATTAGAGCAAAGCGTTAAACGAGGATATCCCCCTGCGTTGATTGATAGTGCAGTCAAAGAGTACAAGCGCTCGGAAGACCGAACTGCAGCACGACAACGTTTTGTTGATGGAGTGCGTTCTGGGGATCCTGTTGCAACTGCAATGGCGGGAACATTTGGAGCCGGTACTGTCATTGGTTTAGATGACTCCTTAGCTCTCTTATTGATTGCTTGTGATCAAACGGACGACTGCTTGAGGTCAACTGGTATTCTAAGGGACATTTGTGATACCGAGCTGGCTTGTATACCTCAGGAGGGTTTCCGAGCAAATGCAAGAATTCACCTCGGTGGCTATGCGATAGAAAAGGCGGACAAAAGGGCCAACGAAATACTCAATTCAATTAACAATGAAATAGATTCGCGAGAAATCTTCGACTGGATTGACGATGACGAATAGGACTTGAATTTATCCACGGAAATATGTATCCGTTGCATTAACGACGGGTTTCACTTGCCGCCTTGTTGATTGATGATACTGCTGGGCAGCTGTCGTCGCCAGTCGGCACCGGCAGCAACGCTTCGATCTGTTCAACGGTGGTTGCCTGCGGCAACTCGGTAAACACTTTCCTGAGATAACCGTATGGCTCGATCTTGTTGGCCTTGGCCGTTTCGATCAGGCTGTAGAGATTGGCACTGGCGTTGGCCCCTGCCACCGAGTCGCAGAACAACCAGTTTTTTCTGCCGATGACGAACCGTAAGCTTCCCCGTCTGAGCGACAGCGATTAGCAGAGCTTTCTGGCATTCTAGAACTAGGAGAATGCTATGAGAAAGTCCCGATTTACTGAGTCGCAGATTGTTGCGATCTTAAAAGAAGCCGATGCAGGCATGAAGGTCAAAGAGATTTGCCGTCAACACGGCATCTCGGATGCCACGTACTACAAGTGGAAGTCGAAGTACGGCGGCATGGAAGCGTCGGATTTGCGCCGCGTACGAGAGCTCGAAGCGGAGAATGCCAAGCTCAAACGGATGTATGCAGATCTAGCGCTAGAGAACGTAGCGATGAAGGACGTCATTGCAAAAAAGCTGTGACGCCTGCTCGCCGTCGTGAGGTAGCGCAGGCAATGGTCAAAGCGCATCGATTGCCGATCAGTCGCGCATGTGACTGCGCCGGGCTACATCGTTCAGCTTACTACCGAGTGCCACCGCACTGGAGTGTTAAAGATGCAGAAATTATCTCAGTGCTGAGTACGCTGGTCGAAGGTCGCCCAAGTCGTGGCTTCTGGAAGTGTCGAAAGATGATTAGACGACAAGGCTATGGTTGGAACCACAAACGCATTTATCGCGTGTACAAGCTGATGCAGCTGAACCTGCGTCGTGCTGCCAAGCGCCGGTTGCCGAAGCGAACACGCGTGCCTCTTTATGTACCGAAGCTGCCCGACACCGTCTGGTCTGCTGACTTCATGCATGACAGCCTGGCGAATAGTCGACGGTTCAGAACGTTCAATGTGGTGGATGACTTCAACCGCGAAGCGCTTCACATCGAGATCGATACGTCGCTGACCTCGGCACGTCTTGTGCGTGTGTTCGAAAAACTCAAAGACCAACATGGACTGCCACAGGTGCTACGCACTGACAACGGTCCAGAATTCCTCGGCGAGGTGTTCACCGCCTGGGCCAAAGACGCTGGCATGGCAATCCAATACATCCAGCCCGGCAAGCCCAATCAGAACGCCTACATCGAGCGCTTTAACCGAACCTATCGAGAAGAGTTACTTGATCAGTATCTGTTCGCTTCGCTGGACGATGTCCGCGAAGCTACTTACTGGTGGATGATCGAATACAACGAGGAAAGACCTCATGACTCACTCGGCGATCGCACGCCAGCGGAAGCCCGTTACCAAGCCAGAAACTCTACTTATGCACTGTCGACTTGACGGGGAAGCTTACGAGGCACAGCAGATGCAGCAGCAATCGGATATACGAACTGTCGGAGCCGACTATCTCTCTTGTCGTAGACGCAAGCAAGAAATCTAAGTAAATTTTCCACTCTGCACGACTGCTTCTCAAGCGCTAACCTGATAACTCGACTTCGCTAAACTGACTATTTCGAAAAAGGACTAATGGTGATTAGGAAACTTCTGATTGGCTTTGCCCTCGCGGTACTTTCCGGCATCTTGCTGCTGTATCTCACTGGGAATGCCTATATTCTGAAGGCAGTCCAAAGGACGTACCTGTCAGGTCATACTACAGCGAACATCGATGATCACATGTTGTTCGATACTCGGCAGATCCGTAGCGCTGCTGTCCAAGAATGGCAGCCACATCCGGACGCCATCGGTGATGCATTAAGCCCAATACTGCTGGATTACATGACGGCGAACAAAGCGTCCGCGTTCGTCGTGATTGTAGATGGCAAACTCTATGCGGAACGCTACTTCGAACCGTATACGGCGACCAGCAAAACGAACTCGTTCTCAATGGCCAAAACGGTTCTGACGTTGCTGCTTGGTGCGGCGATTGAAGATGGCATCGTGTCCGGGCTCGATACACCTGTTACCCAATGGCTTCCTGAATTTTCGGACGAACCGAATGCGGCAGCTGCGACGTTAGGCATGCTGTCATCAATGACCTCCGGTTATGACTGGGATGAACACTATTACAGTCCGTTTAGTCCAACTGTCGCGTTGCTGTACTCCCACGATGTCGGCAAATTCTTGCTCGACAGGTCTTTCTCAGATACACCGGGCACTCGGTTTTACTACTCCAGCGCGTCGACACAATTGCTGGCTATTGCACTGAGTCGGGCATTGGCGAGCGCAAAACCTGGGTTAACACTCAGCGAATACTTGTCGACAAAACTCTGGCAACCTATGGGCATGAATGATGATGGTTTATGGCATCTTGATGGCACCGGGATGGAGCTTGGGTATTGTTGTCTGAATACCAACGCTCGGAATTTCGCAAAGTTTGGTCAGCTCTTTTTGCAAAGCGGGGCATGGCAAGGCAATCAGCTCGTGAGTGCCAGTTTCATCGATTCGATGCACATACCGGGTCCTACTGAGTTTTACGGCTATTCAACATGGATCGATAATGCAGCACCGATACCTCATTACGCGATGCGCGGTCATTTGGGGCAATACGTGATTGTCGTGCCATCGCGCCGCGCAGTCATCGTGCGTTTGGGCCAGCAAATGCCGAAAGGTTTGTCCTTGGATGGAGAGTTGTTGCCTTTTTACATCGAGCACGCCTTAGCAGCGTTAGAGTCGGATTAGGGTCAGCAGTAAGAAAAGGCAAAAGGCAAATAGGACAGGCACAGCCGCAGCAAAGGTAAATAGGACAGGCACAGCTAACGCATCATTAGTTGTCTTAGGCTAGTTTTCGCTGGAGGAAATGACCTGCCTGCCATTCTTCGGACCACTGGCTAGTTGAGAGTGTGGTACCCCTGAAGGAACAATCAGGACAGGCACAATACAATCGGCAACAAGAGAGGTGGTCAAAGATCTCGGCCCTAGCCTATGCTCCGCCCGAACAAACCAAACCCAAAAAAAAGCCCGGCATAAGGCCGGGCTTTTCGTTTTCACTGACTGTCAGTCTTACATGAACTTCAGCAAGATCCCACCGTACTGTACGAAGAACGGTACGAAGACCAGCGACAAGATCGCTGATAGCTTGATGAGGATATTCAGCGACGGGCCAGAGGTATCCTTGAGCGGATCACCGACTGTATCGCCAACAACAGCAGCTTTGTGATTTTCGGTGCCTTTGCCGCCGAGGTTACCCGCCTCGATGTACTTCTTAGCGTTATCCCAGGCGCCGCCCGAGTTGGAAGCAGAGATGGCGAGGACGCCACCGGCAACCAATGAACCCGCCAACAGGCCAGCCGTTGCCTGGATCCCGAAGAGGAAGCCAGTGACCAACGGAGCACCCATGATCAGGATGCCTGGTGCGACCATTTCGCGTACGGCAGCTTGGGTCGAGATCGCCACACACTGTGCGTAATCCGGATCGCCTGTGCCTTCCATGATGCCCGGGATCGCTTTGAACTGACGACGCACTTCCTCAATCATCTTGAACGCCGCAGAGCCGACTGACTTCATGGTCATCGCTGTAAACAGTGCCGGCAAAACAGCACCAATAAACAAGCCCGTAAAGACCATGGGGTCAAGCAGGTTGATGGAACCCAGCAAGTCCGACGTCGGGTCTTGTTCTTTCATCAACAGATCAGCACGCGTCAAGAACGCCCCGAACAAGGCGAGTGACGTCAGAATAGCCGCGCCGATAGCGAAGCCTTTACCGATAGCAGCCGTGGTGTTGCCCGCTGAGTCGAGAACGTCTGTTCGTTCGCGCACATGCTCGGGCATACCCGCCATCTCCGCGATACCGCCCGCGTTGTCAGCGACCGGACCGTAGGCGTCAATCGTCAATGCGATCACCAGCGTACCGAGCATACCCAGTGACGCAATCGCGATACCGTACATGCCCGCCAACATCCATGGGATGTAGATCGCCAGACCGATGGCGAGATAAGGACCGACCGCACTCTTGTAACCAAGCGCCAAGCCAAAAATGATGTTCGTGGCAGTACCGGTCTGACAAGACTCGGCGACTTCACGCACAGGCTTGTACTGGTCCGATGTGTAGTACTCGGTGAGCAGCCCCACAACCAGCCCTGCAATGAGGCCAGTGAGGAAACATAAATACACACCGGTGGAACTGTAGGCTATGCCGTTGATCGCAAAATCAGCGGGGATCAGCATGTCGGTGACGAAGTACATCACCACCGCCATGATCACACTGGAGATGATCAGCATGCGCTTCAAGGCCGGACCGACCTGTGCTTCTGTGGTGACACGGATCAACAAAATCGTGACCAGGCTGACCGGGATGCCGATTGCCGAGATAACGATGGGATAGAGCAGCGCATCCACATTGCCGGCGAAGGCAATCGCAGAAATGACCATGGCCGCACAGGTACTCTCGGCACAAGATCCGAATAGATCAGCGCCCATACCGGCAACGTCACCGACGTTGTCGCCCACGTTGTCAGCAATCACAGCGGGATTGCGGGGATCATCTTCCGGAATACCGGCTTCGACTTTACCCACAAGGTCAGCGCCTACGTCAGCAGCCTTGGTGAAGATACCGCCGCCGACACGCGCGAACAGCGCAATCGCCGATCCGCCGAGACCGAAGCCCGCGATCACTTCCATCAGAATATGTGGTGGCAGGTCGGCGGGTAGCACGTATTTGATACCGAGGTAGATCAGCAACATGCCCAGCGAGGCCAGGCTGACCAGCGCAAAACCCATGACCGCGCCGGATCGCAGCGCGATATTGAACGCGCTCGACAGTGACTGGTTGGCTGAGACCGTAGTACGCACGTTACCGGCCGTCGCAATCTTCATGCCGATGTAGCCACTAAGAATGGAAATGATCGAACCGAAGAGGAACGCAACTGAGGTGTAGACACCCTCATTGACGTTCTCGGTGTGGTGATCGTCGATCAACAGCGCGATAACGATACCGAACACGACCATGAAGATAGCCATGAACTTGTATTCCTGCTTGAGGAAAGCCATTGCACCTTCGGCGATCGCCGAGTGGATCTTGCGCAGCTTGCCGCGCGTTTCTTCGTCTTCCACACCCATATCGACCGCAACGCGGCTGACAGAACGTGAATAGAATAAGGCCACAGCAAGTCCGAAAAGGGACAGGGCCAGGATAATCGCAATTGACATGCTGATTATTACTCCGTGTTGGTTGTCCGGAGCTCGCCTTTGCACACACCACTACGAAGTGCGAATGACCGCACCCGAACGATGTATAACGCGTTCGAAAACCCCCGACAGATTAAGATCTGTTTTGTTATGGCTGGCAGACCGGGTTCGGGATAAAACGACTGTAAAACAGCGTCTTTTGTTCCGTTGCAGGCCTTGCCAGACGAGCGGCAGTATATCACAAAGGCATAACGCCGTTAGCGCTGAGAAGCTCTGGATTTAGGGGGGCGAACCGCCCCAAACCCACGGGCGGGAGCCCTTGCGGATACGGGGTCGAACCGATTTTAGTAGGGTACGTCACCGTAATGCGGTCCGACCGTTCTCGATATCGCCATGTGATAACTTTATACCGATGAATACCTTATATATCACCGGCGCTGGCGTCAGCGCTGAAAGCGGCATCCCGACGTTCCGTGGGGAAGACGGGTACTGGACGGTGGGTAGTCACAACTACACGCCTCAGGAGATGGCCACACGCGCGATGTATGAACATCGCACCACGGACTTTCTGAGCTGGTATTACCATCGCTTCGCCACCTATCGCGATCATGGCCCGAATGCGGTGCATTATTGGCTAGCCGACAAGAATCTGATCACGCAGAACATTGACGGGCTGGACGGCAAGGCCGGCAATAAGCATTACATCAGTATCCACGGACGCCTTGATCAGATGACGCTGTATCACGATCAGGATCGAGCGCATGAGATCGATCCGATCGAGACACCATGGAACGATGTCGACGAGGCGAACTTATCGTCATCATTGCTTGAGCTGTTTCGTATCGATGGCACGCCGCAGCTCAACCATTCGTTTAAACCCTATGTGTTGTTATTCGATGAGTTCTACACATCACTCTATCGCATCGAAGAAGCGCAACAACGGATGCAGCAAGCGGACCGCATCGTGTTCATGGGCACATCCTTTAGCGTCAACATCACGCAGATGGCATTGCACGCAGCGATCACGAGAGACCTGCCCGTCGAGATCGTCGATCCCAAGCCGGTGGATATCGGTTATAACGGCGCGATCTACCATCGCATGACGGCGTCTGAATACATTGAGAAAGCGGGTGGGTGAATGGTAGGAAGTGATCGATTCGATTATTCCAATAAAAACCGGTTACCCAGCAAGCGAGGCGACACGTTCACATCGATGATGGATTCATGCCAAAACAGCCACGATGTTTCTTCCCCGGGATTGCCCCGTACGTCATCACGCGCGGCGTTGATCGGCAACCTGGCGTTGGACGGCAACAACGATCCTGTCGTTGCCATCCGCGACTAGATTTGGCCCGTTAAAACTCCAGCTCAAATTCCACTTCCGTTGCAACGATCGTTGAGTCAGTCACTTCGGATCCTTCTGCTTTCACCAAGTCGTTAACTGCTAGTCGAGCAAAAAAGTCAGCACTTGAGATGACGACCTCATTCTCGTCTCTGAAAACAGTGGATGCGTCGGTCTGAATGGTTACACCAAGAATGGAGAATGCGGGCTCGGTGCTCGATTCGACGAATCCCTGCAGCGTCGTTTCCGGATCCGGGTCTTCGCGTTCAAAGACGGTCGCAAGAATGTCACCACTGCCTGCCGGAAACTCATCACCACGAATTTCAACGTAATCTCCGGTGTTGATGTCAGTGATCGAAAGTGGATCGACGTCTGCGTTGCTCTTGTCCTCAAACCGGGTAAGCTCGTCTGTCGTGACCGTGATACCTAAGACAACGAGTGAATCGTTCGCGGAATCAACCGAATCAACAAGGGCCGTTACGCGAACCGCTTTGGCACGTCGTATGTCAACTTTTGTGGCCACCACAATGCCATTGGCATCAACGTCTCCTTCCACTTCAACCTTGATATTCAGCCCGAGGTCCGCGGCATCGCCACCCTCGTAGACGGTGTTCGCCGTTGTCGTAATGGTAAAACCGGCCACGTCGAAGTCGGTCGCGGAGGAGAATCGATCGATAAATCCCTCCACTTCGACGCGATCGTCCGGCGCGGTATCAGGGACTAGTGACTCTAGCTCCACTGCCGTTGCCAGTAACACGCCGGACCCGCTCAGCGACAGTCCTTTCGCTTCGACGAAGTCGCCCTCGCTGATTTGTCCGCCGGTAAAGTTGTCTAAGGTCGCCGCAGAATAGTCGACCACCAGGTTGCTCAAATTGAACGTCATATTGGCGCTATCGAGCCCAGAGACGATTCCATGTACCTCAAATTGCGTGCCTGCTGGCTTGGGTTCGAGGCGTGTTGCAACAATGTTGCCATCCGCATCGAACTGACCACTCACTTCGATAATTTGACCAACGCTTACGCCATCCAGTGATACGGGGCTGAAGCTATCGTCGAACGATGTTTCTGGGCGGACGAGGACAGTTTGCCCGAGGACGACGAGCGAACTGGCAAGTAGATCGACGCTTTCGACAGGACCTTTGACAACATCGTCGTACATGACGGTATTCGCTGTGCCTGTCGTTCCGTTGCTATCGATCGTGCCGACTACGGTAATCACGTCGCCAACCGCAAGATCGGACTGCGTGCCGGGCTGGTCATTGACCGTGAATGTCGCTGAGTCGGTGTTATAGGTCACACCATTGACGACCACGCTGCCAAACGTGCTGATGGGCCCGACCGCAATTCCGTTTCGTCCGATGCCGCCGGTTGAGGGCGTCGTTGGCGTTGTTGAAGTTACGGTCGTTCCTTCGGAACCACCTCCGCACCCGGCAAAGGACCCTACCAAGGATACTGCCATTGCAAACATGAGCGTATTTCTCGTCTTCATTTCTTTCTCCTAAAAATCTATCGTTGCGTCGCAAACAGACTCACGCCCACACGCGCACATTCTTGGTTACCGGCCGGTTCCTCAGCGTTCTCGGTCAGCCAATCATCCACTTCCTCTAAGAACGCTTGACCCCGCTTATCCAGCCATTCGTGAAATGCCGGGATCGACTGGACCGGAATGCGCTCGTTATCGGCATAGCCGCCAAACCGCAGAGCTCCGTTTTCTTCCGGGAAAACGTTGTTGTTCATGGTGGAGATGACATCGCGTATTCGATCAACCGCAAACAATAAGTTTTCTTCGTCGTGTATCGCCGGTTGGTAGTAACGTTTCAGAGCACGCAGTTCGCCGCCTGCTAACGGCTCAACACAGCCGGTTTTTATCAATTCTTTGAGCATCGTTGTCGGCGGGACGTCGCCGCCGTACTTGTCGCAAAGTTGCGCGAACGACGTGTTGGCGCCAGTGGTCGTGAGGAGCGCCGGCTTGCCGTCCTCACCCAAAAATGCGTTGTCTTGATGCCAACCCGAAAGCAACTTCGTGGCGTCGTTCGTCTTGCGGGTCACTGCGTCCTCAGACGACCCAAGAATATCCCGTTGCCGCTTTACTTCCTTGCGGCTGATGCCTGTGAGGATCGATACACGCGAGACGTTCGTCGGCCGGCCGTCGATTCCGTAATCCTTGCTTGCTGTCTCAACAAATACTGATTTCGAGATGTCCGAGAATTCTCTAAACGTCATTCCACATTTAAGCAACATCGACAGAAGTGGCCGGAGCACGGCGCGGCATGCGCTGACTAGAAATTGTTTATTCGTGTTATCAACCATTGGGGTAAATTACCCCAATTATATAAAAAGTGCAAGCTTTCTCTTAACGGCTCCGCGAATAAGCGCGACTCACTAACCAGCCACAGACTGGGCTTGTTATCATGCCTCTTAATAAAATCAGGGGTTTATCCGCATGCGCGTTCGCTTTTTTCTAATCCTCTCAGCGTTGTTGTATGCCGGGTGCAGCGGCGGCACGGATGGCGTCTCAGCTGAAGACCGTCAAACGACGCTGGTGCGAGGTAATGGCGCTGAGGTCGCGAGTCTTGACCCGGCCATTGCCGACGACATCCATGCATTCAATGTACTAATCGACGCCTATGAGGGCTTGGTTGCCGTGGACGCGAGGGGCCAGATTGTGTCTGGCGTCGCGAAGACCTGGGACGTTTCCGATAACGGCTTGGTTTATACCTTCAATCTACGGGAAGACGCCCGTTGGTCGACGGGCGATAAGGTGCTTGCCGCTGATTTTGTGCGTGGATTTCGCCACGTTGCTGAATCGACTACGACGTCATTCTACGCAACGCTGTTCGATTCGATTGTCAATTTCCATGAGGTAATTTCAGGCGATAAGCCGGCGAGCACGATAGCCGTCGAAGCGCTTTCCGACACCAAACTAAAAATTACGCTGACGAAACCAACGCATCATTTTCTCGAGTTGCTTGCTTTGCCAGCCGCGCTCCCGCGTCACCAATCAGACGACTACCTTGTCAGCAACGGTGCGTATCGATTCAATTCCGTGAAGACCTTCGGAACCATAGAATTGGTGAAGAACGAACACTATTGGAACAGTGATTCAGTCTTTTTCAATGCGGTGCGGTATCTCCCGGTTGTTGATGAGACGACCGAACTTAATATGTATCGCACTGGTGAAATCGATATCACCCACAGCATTCCCGACCAGATGGTGAAGTCGCAACGCATCGAGAATCCGAGCCAAGTCAAAATAGCGCCATCGTTGGCGTTCTACTATTACGCTTTCGACACAACGGAACCTCCGTTCGACAATGAAAACCTCCGCAGGGCTTTAAGTATGGCAATTGATCGAGACAAGATCGTTGAACTACTCGGTCGCGGTGATGCGGCGGCGTATGGCGTCGTGCCGCCAGGTGTCTCGAACTACTCGGGTTCCGCCTATGCCTGGTCTTCCTTAAACGCTGCGGATCGACTATCGATGGCGCGAGGATTTTTCGAAGATGCTGGCTACACCGTCGACAGGCCTTTGGAAATTGAACTTCTTTACGACGCAGGAGGTATCCACGAGAAAGTGGCCCTATTAGTAAGCGCTATGTGGAAAGAACACCTCGGCGTTGAAACTCAACTTATCAAGCGAGAATGGCAATATTTTCTCCAATCACGCGAACAGCGAGCGGATTGGGATGTTATGCGTTTCTCCTGGTTCGGCGACTACAATGCGGCGTCGACATTCCTTGAGATATTCGCGTCTGATAGCTTGCAGAACTTACCGCGTTACCAGAACACTTTGTATGATGAGCAGCTACTCGCCGCCTCAAACAGTCGTGACATAGAGCAAGCAAGTGACCATTTGAAATCGGCAGAAAAAATCTTGATTGAGGATTTTCCGATCATTCCTCTCTACTTTTTCGTCAGTAAACATATGGTCGACGACTCCATCGAAGGGTTTGAGACTAACGTTGTCGATCGGCATCCCAGTCAGTATTTGCGGCGTCGCAGTTCAGCCGACTAGAGGGCTCTTTATGCCAAGACAGCTAACGGCTGATCAATCGCTCTTACTCTGACATCTCACGTTTCAACCAAGCCTTGGCAAAGCGTAAGTCGTCATAGACGCTCGATCGGGAGACGCCCAAATAGTCTGCAGCTTCCTCATAGGTTAAGCCGCCAAAAAAGATCAACTCAATCACTGATGCAATGCTGGCATCGCTTTCAGCGAGCTTATCGAGCGCTTCGTCCAAGTCCAGTAGGTCGGAATTTCGGGTCGGGGAGCCAACCGCTTCTTCCAACAAAGTCAGGTTAGCGACACCGCCACCACGTTTTTGGCTCTGCTTACTGCGGGCGTGGTCGACCAGCGTACGCCGCATCATTCGCGCGGCCACCACGAGAAAGTGTTTGCGACTGTCGTAGTCGGCTTCGGCGCCGGCCAGCTGAATAAACGCCTCATTCACTAATGCCGTGGCTTGCAAGGTATGCCCGGGCTGCTCCTGGCGCATATAGCTGCGGGCCAAGCGTTTCAGCTCGTCATAGATGAACGGCGTCAGTCGTTCTAACGCCGCATCGTCACCGGCTCGCCAGCCGCTGATCAACTGTGTGATGTTCGCTTGATCCATGGGTCATTCCAGGAAAATTCAGTCTCTAAAACACTGATTCTTATTACTTTTAGTCGAAACTTCCGTTTTTTTCAAACGATTGCTGCCAGTTCTGCGCATTTAAGGGTGAGTAAAACAACGCCCGCTTGCGTGGGTCCGGAGAGCATCATGAACTTTTCAAGAACAAAAACAACGGGGCTGATCCTCTTGGCCCTGACTATCGCTGGATGTGGCGGAGGCGGTGGTGGCACCGACACTTCCGTGGTTCCACCAACACCACCGCCAGCACCACCAACGACATTTAGTATCGGCGGTACGCTAAGTGGTCTCACCAGCAGCGGCCTGGTGTTGCAGAACAATGGCGCTGATAATCTGCCGGTGAATGCTGATGGGAGCTTCACGTTTGCCACTGAGATTGACAGCGGCGATAGCTATACCGTCACCGTATTCACCCAACCGTCGAATCCCGATCAAACGTGCTCGGTCAGCAACGGCAGTGGCACAGCCACTAGTGACGTGACGAATGTCGCCGTCAACTGTACACCGCCAGTTTCTAACGTCGACTCCGACGGCGATGGCCTAAGCGATGCCCAAGAGTTGGCGATTGGGACATCTCCCGATCTGGCAGACACGGATGGCGATGGCCTTAGCGATGGTGAGGAAGTGAACACCGGCGGTTTCAATCCGTTGATCGCCGACTTGCCGACGGTTTCTATCGAAGTCGTCGGCGCGCCGTCGATTGATATCAATGTCGTCGATACGGCTACCGGTGAAAACCGGACTTCGCGCAGCGCTAGCTACGAGCAGGGTCAAGAAAGTTCGTACTCGCGTTCAGACACCGAAGCGACATCAGCAACGGTCGAAGCCAGCACGCGGGTGTATTCCGAAGCCGAGGTGTCAGCGAGTCCGGGCCAGATCGGTGGATCTGCGAAGTCGGGAACTGAATCCAGTGTCGCGGCATCGGTGACACAGGAACGATCGACCTCCATCACGAGCACATCGGCAACCAACTCTCGTCAGGAGTTTGGCCGTCTCTCTGCAGAGACGCAGGGAACCATGCGTCGCACCGATGGCGGCACGTTGCGCACACAGTTGGTGATCACCAATACATCGAATGTGACCTTTGATTTGAGGAGCCTTGAGATCATTGCGAATCGTCGTTCGGGCAGCACGGGCACGATCCAGCCGATTGGTACGTTGCTGTTCGAAAATCCTAATACGAGCACGGTGTTGCCGACCGGCACACAGATCACCCGATTGGTGGCGCAAGACTTCGGTAATGCGAGTGCGTTGGAACGGTTGATGGAAGATCCTAGCGGTCTTCAATTTACGGTCGGATCATTCGACATGCGTGACATCGCAAATGTCGACGGTCGTGATTGGGGTGTTATCTCTCAGTCTGTCAGCGCGCAAACTGCCCAGATCGTTATTGACTACGGTGATAACTTGCTCGCCGACAACGGCAACTCGGCGGTTGAACGCTATCAAGTCGCGACGAATGTACCGCGTGATCCGGCAACCAACGAAGTCATTGGCACGTCGATGGGCCAGATCATGTTGAACTCGCTCGAGATTCCGTACACGACGATTGTCAAAGAAGTACTGGATGCCAATGGGCAACCGACCGGCGAGTCACGCGAAGTGATCAATAGTGTGCGTGGTCTTGAGACCACGAGCATCGAAGACGGTTTCTGGTATGTCTTTACGTCCAGCGACAGTATCGATAATCCCGCGACAGACTTCGATGATCTCATCATGTTCCCGCGCGATCGTATCTCTTTGGTGTACATGCGCGACCAGGATCGCGATCGCATTTTCGATCGTGAAGAGTTCCTGTTGGGTACGAACCCGCAAGAGCAAGACACCGATGGCGATGGCCTCGACGATTATGAAGAGGCACGCGTCGGTTGGGGGGTTAGCGTCGAAGGGGTCGCAAGACAAGTGTTCTCGGATCCTTTGAACAGTGATTCGGATGGCGATTCACTAACCGATCTGCAGGAGTTCGACCGAGGTACTGATCCGGACAATGTCGATACAGATGGCGATGGCATTACCGATGACCAGGACCCGAACCCAACGGGCCCGGATCGTGTCACATTTGAGGCGAGCTTTGCTGGCCCCACGAAAACAGTGGATGCCGACATTACGGTCACCGCATCCGGTGGTCGCTTGATCGAAGGTCTGCGTATCGAATGGGGTGACGGCACGGTAGATTTCCAACGCGATTGTGGTACGGCATGTTCTTCAACGTTAACGGTCAGTACGCTGCACGAATATGCGGACGAAGGTCGTTATGACGTTGTGATAACGGCGGATGTTGAAGGTGCTGCATCCGAGTCACGCAGTTACGTGGTTAGTATTGCGACGTCATTCAATGCCGATCTTGGTCTGTCGTTGAACAGCGGTTGGGATGAGTCACGTGATACACGCATCGTCGCCGACATCAACGGTGATGGCTTCGATGATATTGTCGGTTTTGGGCCGGACGGGACTTACACCGCACTGTCTGACGGGCAAGGCTTCGCGGTAGCGACACGCCAGTTCGAGAACTTCGCGTCAGGTGCGGTTTACAACAAGCAGGTCCAAAAGCGTGTGTTAGCAAATGTGGCTGGCGACGCGGCGTTGGATATTGTCGAGTTCGGTTTGGACGGCGTTTACATTGCGGTGAATGACGGCAACGGCAACTTCACGGTGTTGTGTAACGGCGATCCCTGTGTGGATGACTACAGTCCATTGCAAGGATATACCGACTTCGGTTTCTACCCGCGCTTTATCTCGGATATGAACGATGATGGTCGCGGCGATATCGTGGCGTTCTTCGACGAGGGCGTGAAGATCGGCGAATCCACCGGAACGGGTTTCAGAGATGCGAACCCGGGCGGTTTCGCCATTCGCAAATTTGGTACCAGCGCTAGCGCCGATGGTTGGACGGACCAGGTGCCCCGTTATTTGGCGGACGTCAACGGTGATGGGTTCGATGACATCGTCGGACACGGAACGACATTTACGGAGCTCGCGCTGAATGCCGGTAACTTTACGTTCGAGTCCACGACGAACGAAGGTTCGTTCTTCACTGGAGCTGCCGGATTCCGTGTCGATCGGCACATTCGTACTGCCGCAGACATGAATAACGATGGTTATGATGACCTGGTTGCCTTTGCCAATGCAGACACGGTGATCAAACCGGCTGACGGTAATGGTGGTTTTACGGCGGGCAATAGTGTGCCTGTCATATCGCCTGACTTCGGCTACTTTGACGGCTGGCGACTGAACGCTGATCCCCGTTATCTCGTTGATGTGAACGGCGATGGGCTCAAGGACATTGTTGGCTTTGGTCCGGCAGAAGCACCCAACGGCAGCAGTGGGCCGGGTCCTATCGGCGGTGTGTTTTACGCCTTGAATACCGGTAACCTGGGGTTATTCGAAGGGACTCGCTTGTGGGTTGAAAACTTCTCGAATGGCACTGGTTGGGTTGCCGGCGATAACCCGCGTTACATCGGTGACGTCAATGGTGATGGACGGGGAGACATCATCGCCTTTGGGGACAACGAGGTGTTTGTCGTGTTCGCACTCTCTGGCGAATAGCGATATCGTAGGCCCTGCCCGGTGTATGCCGGGCGGGGTTTTCTTTGCAGCACGTTTAGCAGGTATGCACTCATGGGAAACACGTCAGAGCAATGGGAGAAGGTGCGCGGATTGTTTCGCGAAGCCTTGTTGCAGCCGGTGGTCGAACAACAGACCTTCGTTAAAGACGCCGATGTAACGGAAGACATCAAACAGGAAGTGCTGACCTTGCTCGGCGCCGCCGATGCAACCGGTAAGTCGTTTGAATCAATCGTAGCGAAAGCGGCAGCGGAGGCTGACAGAGCCGGTGATATTGATACGCTGATCGACAACTACCGCATCAAGCGGTTGATTGGCGAAGGCGGCATGGGCGAAGTCTATCTCGCCGAACGCGCCGATGAGCAGTATCAACAACGAGTCGCGCTTAAGTTGTTAAGTGGTCGCATGCCAACGGATGAGTTGGTGGCGCGATTCGTTTCCGAGCGTCAAATGCTGGCGTCTCTGGAACATCCCAATATTGCCCGTCTATTGGATGGGGGCGAGACCAGCACCGGCACGCCTTACTTGGTGATGGAGTACATCGATGGCGTGGCTATCGATACCTATTGCCAACAGCATGCATTAACGATGCGACAACGCATGAGACTCTTTATCGATGTGTGCCATGCGGTTGAGCATGCCCATCGTAATTTGATCGTGCACCGGGATGTAAAACCTTCTAACGTTTTGGTAACGAAAGACGGGGCGGCGAAGTTGCTCGACTTCGGTATTGCGAAGGCATTACAGGCGAGCGAAGACCTATCACTGACTCGGTCAAGTGCCAGAATTCTATCGCCAATGCATGCCAGCCCCGAACAAGTGCGTGGCGAGACCGTCACAGTCGCGACGGACGTGTATTCATTGGGCGTCTTGTTGTATCAGTTGTTAACCGGCTTTCATCCTTATGGGGATAGCGGCACCACTGCTGCAGAAATCGAGCAGGCTATTTGCGAGACAGACCCCGTCAAGCCGAGCGTTAGATCGGGCGACAACGGCCAGCTCAAACTCCAGTTGGGTGGTGATCTCGATAACATCGTTTTAAAAGCGATGAGCAAAGAACCCGTGCGCCGGTATGGATCAGTGCGCGAGTTAATCGATGACTTGCAACGTTTTCTGTCCAATCGACCGGTGCTAGCTCGACCCAGCACGGTGTCTTACCGCTTGGGTAAATTCCTGAAGCGAAATCGGGCAACCGCGTCTATAGCGGCGACCGCGTTGGCGGTAATTACCGTCGGCGGTGTTTTTTCCTTTCAAAGGATTACGCAGGAGCGTGACAGTGCGCAAGAGTCACAGCGAAGCGCGGAGGCCATTAGTGAGTTTCTGCAAAATGTGTTCGTCAGCGCGGATCCCGGCAATGCGAAGGGCGAGGACATTACGGCCGTTGAATTGTTGGAATACGGCAAGCAACAAATCCGGGATGACTTATCCGATGATCCAGCGACGCAATTAGTCATGCATCGGGTGCTGGGCGACACCTACTACAGCCTGGGACAACGCGCCGATAGCAGTGAACAATTGAATGCAGCATTGGCCATCGCTGCGACGTTACCTGATGCGGATATGAGCGAAGTGGCGACTGTGAAGTTGCTGTTGGGTTTCATTGCGCAAGATCAATCTGATTTTGAACTTGCCGAGGCACTCATCGCCGAGTCGCGATCCTTGCGAGAGGACTTCTATGATGTCCCACACTTGGCGATTGCCGAGTCAATCTTCGCAGAGGCGCATTTGCTGGACCAGCTCGGCGAGCACGACGAAGCGCTACAAAGCTATCAGCAGTCTCTCGATATTATTCTGGCCCTTGAGCCCAGCCAACAGAGTATGGCGGGTGAGAACATGACCAAGATGGCAGGCGTCTTGCGAAAAGAAAACAAGCATGAGGAAGCTAAAGTCTTGCTCGATGAAGCGTTGGTGCTGCTAACACAACGGCATGGTGAGCTGCATCCGGATATCACTGACACGAAGCGCCATCTCGCGGGCTACTATCGCGATACTCGCCAGTATGAGAAAAGCAAAGCGCTCTATGAAGTGGTTATTGCCGAACGTCAGAAAATGTTAGGACCCGATGCTATAGAAGTCGGGCATGCGTTCAACGGCTACAGCCAGCTCTTGGGCGCGATGGACGACTTGCCAGCCGCGGTCGATGCGTCAGAGGAGTTCATGCGGATCCTGGATGTCAATCATGATGGGCCCAACGCAAGCTACGGCGCGGCGTACAATAACCACGCTATTCTTCAGGACAGCGCTGACCAGTATGAAGCCGCGCTCATTAGTTTTCAGAAGTCTATTGAACAGCAAGATGCGATTGGGCTAGCCCCGGATCATTTTCATCGCTCATTTCCACTGTATGGTATGGCGAATACTTATCGGAAGCAGGGTCAGTATGAACAGGCCGAAGCACTCTATCGGCAAGCACTGCCGATGCGCGAGGCAGCGTTCGATACGACACACCTTTTCGTGAATCAGGTACGAAACGGCCTGGGTCTCACTTTGATTGAGCTCGGTGAGTTGGATGAGGCCGAGCAGTTGGTTCTTGAGGCCCTCGGCCATCTTCGGGAGCACAATGGTGCGGACCATCCGGAAACGCTAACTGCCGAGGAAAACATTGCACGTATCGCTGCGTTGCGAGCGGAGTAGTAAAGGCAAGAAGAGGGCAGACCGATTTTCTTAGGTTAGGAAGCGGTCGCACAAACGGTCGCTGTTGACTGGATAGCCATTCTTGAGAACCCTCGAGCACCGGTGCCCATCGCTATCAGTAATCAGCAGGATTCTAACTAGTGACGTCGGCAAGAAAACAGTTACTCCCTAAGTCGCTTTTCGACTCTAAGAATTGACTAAATCTGAGATATCGGTTAATTTGTGACCATTCAGTCTATATTTATCTGAATGCCTTCGATTGATAGCCAAAGCGATCGCGTCATTCAGTCATACCACCGAATCAAATGAGGCTTCTCATGTTAAAAATCATCGGTATCGTACTGCTACTCATCGCTGTTGCTTCAGTGGTTGCTGTATTTTCACTGCAGGCTTCCGAGCAATGGACGGTCGCGCAGGTTATTCGAACGCCTGATGATGCGTTTGAGGATTTGCCTGACTATCCGTTCGAACCAAACTACGTGGATAGTCTCGGCTATCGCATTCACTACGTCGATGAAGGGCCTCGTGACGGTCAGGTTATCTTGTTGATGCACGGGCAACCTTCGTGGAGCTACTTGTATCGTCACATGATCCCGGTGCTGAGCAATGCAGGCTTTCGGGTCATCGCACCAGACAACGTTGGTTTTGGAAAATCAGACAAGCCATTGAAGCCGAGTGACCATACCTATCAAATGCATATTGATGTGATGAGTCAGTTTATTGATGAGCTTGCGTTGGAAAATGTCACGCTCTTTGCTCAAGACTGGGGCGGATTGATCGGACTTCGAGTGGTCGCGGACCGTCCGTCGCAGTTCTCACGAATCATGCTATCGAATACGGCACTTCCCGCGGCGCCAGGTATCCAGGGCTGGTTGGGCTACCCGCTGTTCCGCTTTAGTGTTTGGAGAGAAGGGGATGTTCAGGCGCTGGATACATCGAGCGAACACTTTAATTTCCAACAGTGGGTTGCCTACGCACGACACACAAAGAACTTTGATTTCGAGGGGCTGTTTCAACGCGCGACGACGCGTACGTTAAGCGACGAAGACTTGGCGGGCTATGCCGCACCTTTCCCGACCAACGAATACATTGCCGCCGTCAGAATGTTCCCCACCATGGTAGCTAGCCAGTTACGACAGAATCAGCACGTCATGGATGAGTTCTATGCGAGCTGGGAAAAGCCGTTCTTGACGGCTTTCGGCACCGACGATTCACTGATGGCAGGGCGGGACAAGGTTTGGCAGACCACGGTACCCGGCGCCGAAGGTCAGGCGCACACGCTAGTGGAAAATGGCAATCATTTTATTCAGGATGATACGCCCGTTGAACTTGCCGAACTGCTGATCGAGTTTGTAAACAACAACTAATACCGTCGAAAGCGTTTTCAGATATTGACCTGACCGCCTGCACGACGAAATGGAGACGACCGATGACTGACTATACAGCGATTAATCTAGTGGCTAGACCCAAGCCCGGTCCGCTAACGGCTGACCTTTTTGAGACAGTTCAACACGCGCTACCAACGATCGGCGCCGGGGAGATTTTGGTCAAGCAGACGCACATGTCTCTCGACCCCGCAATGCGCGGTTTCATGAGCCCCGATGAAGACAGCTATTTACCGCCGGTTGCTTTGGGCGAGGTCATGCGTTCGTCAGGCATCGGCGAAGTTGTTCAAAGCGAAAATCCCGATTTCAAAGTGGGTGAACGTGTTATGGGCCTGATGGGATGGACCGAGTACTACCACGGCACCGGCGCTGGTCTCAGAGTTGCGCCGGCTGGCCTGGAGGCAGAGATGATCTTGTCTGTACTAGCGCTACCAGGTTTGACTGCAACCCAGGGACTCTATGGTTTTAGTGAGCCAAAGGCCGGCGAAACTATCGTAGTTAGTGGTGCTGCAGGCTCTGTCGGTTCATTGGTCGGGCAGTTGGCGAAAGCAGATGGGCTGCATGTTGTGGGTGTCGCGGGCAGCGATGAAAAATGTGATTGGTTAACATCTGATCTCGGTTTCGATGGTGCTATTAACTACAAGAAAGACGATTTGAAACAGCGGCTCACCGAGCTGACACCAAACGGCGTCGATATGTATTTTGAAAACACGGGTGGGCCTATTCAAGGGCTTGTGTTCGAGCGAATGAATGCCCACGGGCGTATCGTTGTCTGCGGTTTGATTGCTGACTATGGTGCCGCGGAACCTAGTCCAGGACCCAATTGGATTCCGATTATCAAGAAAAGGCTGACCATTAATGGCTTTGTGATGCCCGACTACTATGGTGAGTTTGGATCGTTGATTGAGAAATTGATGCCTTACGTGATGGCTGGAAAAATTCAGTATCGCTCGCACGTGTTGGATGGTCTCGAGTCCGCGATAGATGGTTTAAATCTATTGTTCACCGGCGGCAACAACGGCAAGCTCATCGTCAAATTGTAAACACGCCCAGTCGACCCATCCGGAATGGACGACTGGCGATCGCGACTAGCGCTGTAAAGCGCTGAGAGGACATATTAGTATTCATCCGATGGCACGTGGAAGACCCAAACAATTTGACGATGACGAAGTGCTCGCTCGGGCAATGGCTGTGTTTTGGCGACAAGGTTACGAAGCTACGTCACTCGATGACCTTATTGAGGCGATGGGTATTCCGAGGCAAAGTTTGTATCGAACCTTTACCGACAAGCACACGTTGTTCCTCAAGGCGCTTGAGTACTATGACAAGCATGTCACCAACGTCGTCATCGGCATGCTGAATGCGGACGGACCGGCAGTCGATAATCTTCGCCGTGTTTTCGACTTGTGGGGGAAAACGGTCAATGCACCCGAGCGCATCGGTTGTTTAATGGTCAATGCCGGTGTGCAGAGTTCGCCGGGCGACGACGAAGTTGAACGGCTGGTACGCGCTAATCAAAAACGCGGTGTGGCTGCTCTTGAGAAAGCGCTCAAGCGGGCGAAGTTGGAAGGTGACATTGCCGCATCGGTTGATCCGAAAGCGACGGCCAGAACGATTTGTGCCACGATTAACGGCCTGCTGGGTATGTCCCGGTCGGGCGTGTCCGATGCATTCAAAAGAGATGTACTGGCCAACCTGCCCACGCTGATTGGCATGACTCGATAGCGACGAACGCGACCCAGACCGGAGGCGACAAAAGGGATCGAGCCCATTTTATGTGTCGGCTCTAGATAGCGGGCGGATGAGTATTACCGCGAACTTTTAGGGACAGCGATAGATGACGAGTTTTTGATCAATCGGGCTGACACCTTTTGGATGCGTCTTTAGGTTTTCTCTTGCCCGCGTCGTTGTAGCTCATCGATCAATGCACGCCGCTGCAGTTCATTCGAGTCGCCACCGCCAAACACCATTTCTCCCGATGTGTAGGTTGTACCGAACGTATCGGCCGTGTTGATGGTTTGCCCGATGCCAGACAGTAGCTCCTCGTCATTGAGGCTGCCGAGGCGATGGATAAACGTGCTCCACAGCATGCCGTTCGCGATCGCATAGCGAGCGTCGAGCGCTGAATCAAAATTAGCCTGCATCAGCCGACGCAACTCATCGCTGTCTAGTGCGTCGGCTTCGTTGACCGGCGTCAGTACGCGCATTCGGTCGGCATTCGGATCCGCGATGATCAGCAGCTCCCGCTCGGCGAAACTGAAAGCGATGGTATTCGCATTGCGTTGGTAGTCGTCATCCAGTCGCGCCACGATGGATTCGATACGATCGACCGTCATCGCTTCCAAAGATGACGCGGCGTCTTCGTCGGCATCCGACGATTGGGCGTTGGAAGGACAGGCGCTGAGCAGCAAGCAAATACTGGTGATTAGCACAGCGGCCACTTGTGGCAGGCGATAGGCGATGTTCATGGGAGGTCTCCGAAAATGGCTTAGTGGCGGCTTAGTTACTGTAGTAGAACGGTTTTCGCGAGAATATGTTACGCGGATCGAGACCCACGTCTGTTTTTGGCCATGAATAACGCACATAACCCACGGAAATGCGGTTCTTGCCTGTTCCACTGATATAATACGGCGCTGGAAATGCTGGTAGGTACCAGCCAGGCGCCGCGCCAAAACGCCGGTTGCCGTCACTAAATCACTACTCGTCGGGGTCATCATGAGTTTATATACGGACTACTTAACTGAAATTGAGACGCGCAAAGAGCAGGGGCTGCATGCCAAGCCTATCGAGGACGCCGCATTGGTTGCCGAGTTGGTCACGCAGATCAAAGACACGGGCCATCCACACCGGGCGGATTCAATCAAATTCTTCGTCTACAACACGTTGCCCGGCACAACCAGTGCAGCCTTCGAGAAGTCCGGATTCCTAAAAGACATCATTCTGGGCAATGCGGTCGTTGAAGAAATCTCGCCAGACTTTGCTTTCGAGTTGCTTTCTCATATGAAAGGCGGTCCTTCGGTTGCCGCGTTGCTTGATCTAGCGTTAGGTGATGATGCGAGCATCGCGCGGCAGGCAGCGGATGTATTGAAGACACAAGTATTCCTTTACGAAGCTGATACGGACCGATTGCAAGCAGCCTATGAAGACGGTCATGCATTGGCGAAAGAGATTTTGGAGAGCTATGCACAAGCCGAGTTCTTCACAAAACTGTCGGACGTTGATGAAACTGTACAGGTGGTCACTTACGTAACCGCGGTCGGCGATGTCTCTACAGATCTTCTTTCACCGGGCAATCAGGCGCATTCCCGCTCTGATCGCGAACTGCATGGTAAGTGTTTGATCAGCCCGGAAGCCCAGGAAGAGATTCAGGCATTGCAGCAACAGCATCCGGACAAGCGCGTCATGTTGGTGGCCGACAAAGGCACGATGGGTGTGGGTTCGTCTCGGATGTCGGGCGTTAACAATGTCGCATTGTGGACGGGTAAGCAGGCAAGTCCGTATGTTCCCTTCATTAACATTGCGCCCATCGTTGGTGGCACTAATGGCATATCCCCGATCTTCCTGACGACGGTCGGTGTGACCGGTGGCATTGGCATTGATCTTAAGAACTGGGCCAAAAAACTGGATGCCGATGGCAACACGGTTCGCGATGAAGACAACGAGCCTGTGCTTGAGCAATTGTATTCGGTTGATACCGGGACCGTGCTAACGATCAACCTGAAAGATAAAACGCTGTACAACGAAGATGGCAGCGAAGCACTGTGTGATATTGCATCAGCGCTGACGCCGCAGAAGCTCGAGTTCATTCGCGCCGAAGGATCCTACGCCGTCGTGTTTGGCAAGAAGCTGCAAACGATCGCGGCCGGCGTGCTTGGTATCGATGTACCGCAAGTCTACGCGTCGTCCAAAGAGATTTCGCATGAAGGTCAGGGTTTGACCGCGGTTGAGAAAATCTTCAATCGCAATGCCGTTGGTGTCACGCCAGGTAAGCGTCTGCATGCGGGTTCTGATGTGCGTGTTGGCGTTAACATCGTGGGTTCCCAAGACACCACGGGCCTGATGACTTCGCAAGAACTCGAGATGATGGCGGCGACCGTGATTTCACCGACAGTGGATGGCGCTTACCAGTCGGGCTGTCATACGGCTTCTGTTTGGGACCGCAAGGCACAACGCAATATTCCGAAGCTGATGGGTTTCATGAACAAGTTCGGTCTGATCACAGCGCGCGACCCCGAAGACAAGTACCACCCGATGACTGACGTGATTCACAAAGTCCTGAACGACCTGACGGTCGATGACCGCGCTGTCATTATCGGTGGTGATTCGCACACGCGGATGTCCAAGGGCGTCGCCTTTGGCGCTGACTCCGGTACGGTTGCGCTGGCGTTGGCGACCGGTGAGGCGACGATGCCCATTCCGGAGTCCGTCAAGGTCACTTTCAAAGGCACACTGAAAGACCACATGGACTTTCGTGATGTCGTGCACGCCACGCAAGCCCAAATGCTCCAACAATTTGGCGACAACGTGTTCCAAGGCAAGATCATCGAAGTCCATATTGGTACGTTGCTAGCCGATCAGGCGTTCACGTTTACCGATTGGACCGCAGAGATGAAAGCGAAGGCGTCGATTTGTATCTCGGAAGACAACACGTTGATCCAGTCGCTGGAAATCGCCAAAAGTCGCATCAAGATCATGATCGACAAAGGCATGGACAACGAGAAGCAGGTCTTGAAAGGGCTGATCGATATCGCTGAAAAACGTATCGAGGGTATTCGTTCGGGGGAGACCCCAGCGTTGACGCCTGATGCGGATGCGAAGTACTCAGCAGAGTTCGTCGTTGATCTAGATCAAATTGTCGAGCCCATGATCGCTGATCCGGACGTCAACAATGATGATGAATCCAAGCGCTACACCCACGACACGATTCGTCCGATCTCCTACTATGAAGGCACCAAGAAAGTCGACCTCGGTTTTGTCGGGTCTTGCATGGTTCACAAAGGCGACATGAAGATCATTTCGCAGATGTTGAAGAACCTCGAAGAGAAAGACGGCAAGATCGAGTTTAAAGCGCCACTGGTTGTGGCACCGCCGACTTACAACATTGTTGATGAGCTTAAAGCTGAAGGCGATTGGGAAGTGTTGCAGAAGTATGCGGGCTTCGAGTTCGATGATGGCGCCCCGAAAAACGCGGCACGCACGAAGTACGACAACATGATGTATCTTGAACGTCCGGGTTGTAACCTTTGCATGGGCAACCAGGAGAAGGCGGAGAAAGGCGACACAGTCATGGCGACGTCGACACGTTTGTTCCAGGGACGTGTTGTAGAAGATACCGACGAGAAAAAAGGTGAATCGTTGCTGGCGTCAACGCCGGTTGTGGTGTTGTCGACCATCCTCGGCAGAACACCTGAGTTCGAGGAGTATGTTGCTGCCGTCAAAGGCATCAATCTGACGAAGTACGCACCGCCCACGCACTAGGCTTGATCGAATCATAGCCGGGGTGGTTCTGCTTCTACCATGTGGCAGAACCACCCCGGCTTTTTTGTCGCCATCGCGCTTTCGTTTCGACAATCGGCTCGTGACATGACCCGATGTTGGGATGGGTCATCTAGATCTTTGAGAGGACCGCAATGAAAGTATTGGTCACGGGTGCTTCCGGATCCGGAACAACAACGCTTGCCAACTCGATCGCCAAACGATTGAAAGTAGCCGCGCTTGATATGGATGACTTCTACTGGTTTGCCGATATCCCGCCTTTTCAAAGGAAACGTGATCCGGGTGATCGATTGCGGGCCGTGCTTGCCGCGTTAGCGAAACACTCTGATGTGATCGTTTCAGGATCCATTTTGGGCTGGGGATTAGCGCTGGAAGATTGCTTCGACCTGATCGTTTCCCTCTATTTGGATGCCAGCATCAGGGTCGAGCGATTGAGGAAACGGGAGCAGCAACGCTTGGGCAAAGTCGACCCGGCATTTTTGGCATGGGCAGCGGCCTATGATGAATCACCATCCGAAGGCCGGAGTCTCGCAAAGCATACGCATTGGTTGTCCGAGAGAAGCTGCCCGGTTTTACGTTTGAACGGCGATCTCACCATTGAGGCTCGGCGGAACGAAGTTGTTGCAGCGATGAATGCCATCGATACGCGATCAATGACCGATTGGTGAAAGTGTACTTATCGCAAACTCGGGCAAGCAAAGCCGGCAAGTCAGCCGTTATTGTACGGGTCGAATCCACCGGCCGATTCAATCTCTTCAATGAGTTGAACTTCTTCAGATACTTCTTGCGGTGAAAGCTCCGGATGATCCAGCATCACTTTGATCATTTGCGTAGATACTAGCGACAACTCAAGCTCATCATCGTCGTGCACTAAGTCAGGATTGGGCGTGCTCGGTCCAGCATTGCCTGACAGCGCGGCCTCAATCTCATCGCAGTGGACGACCTGAAACTCGGAACGCTTGGGATCATGGGCAAGCACGCCTTCGCCATCTTCGGGCAACTGCTTCAGTTGTCGCCGCGTCTCGTCTTCGTCGGTGTCCATCATGACTTCCAGCATCATCGTGGATACCAGTTCCAACTCTACGGGCTCAACACTGTCGACCCAGACGGTGCCGCCTACATCATTTGTTACCACTTTCGAACGGCGAACAAGCCGCATTGTTCTGGTGAAATCTCCAGCCATTGGGGTGCTCCTTCACACAATGATTGCCATGTAGCGTTACATTGATTATAGCGCTACTGTGTAATTATCGGCACATATTGCTAAAAGTTAAGCATTTTTGGGCGCCCTTGGATGTAGGTCTCCCTGAGATGCCCGCGTGATTGGTAACCCTCAAAGTATGAGAACGTTCGATTATTGAGTGCAGCTCTGCGCAAGGCTTTGCCAGCCGGTCAGTCGATTACCAGTAGTAGCCGAGTGATAGCGACCATTCACTAGCGACATGGCGACGGGCGGAAAGACGAATGTCATAGCGATTGGAAAACGCCCATCGGCCAACGAGAGTCATCACATCTTCACCCTTCAGACCGCCGCCCAGATGCCGTCTGTGTTCATAGGTTGCCCGGAGTCGAACAGATGGCGTCACGGTCATATTCAAATACCCTGAAACGCGCGCAAACGCATTGCCCTGATCACGCCGGTTGTCTTGGACGGCGCCACCGATATAAATACCGCCCGTGATGGCATCGGATAAACGTCTCGATCGTCCAACGTCACCTTCGAATCTAGCAACCCTGCAGTCGTCGCAAGCAAGATCTTGGCTGGTCACGCCAAGTCCAAGTTTCCACGACTTTCCGTTGTCGCCGGGTAATCCCGATAGCGCACTATTAACGGCCTCTACGCGAAACAGCTGCGCCTCACGTACGTCAATGTTGTCGTCCTTGACGGCCAACGTGACATCGCCCATCGCTAATTCCGAATTTGCAACATGGCTGACGGAGCTGTCGAGCGCATCGTAATAGGCCGCACGAACGCGGATCAATGCCAAATCGCCAAGCGCACTGTTGTTGGCTGCGTAGGCGGCACTAACATATCCCGGCGATACATCCTGCGCCGGATTCTCATCGGGTGTTTGACGGATACGTTTTGTCGTTGGTGGTTGACTAAACTGGTATGCCAGTGCGGATTGAAGCGCTGTACGTCGGGGATCTGTCGGCGCTGCATCTTTCGGCGTTTGAAAACGGTAGTAGTCCAGCAAGGCATCAATGGCATATTGGCGCATGCCGCTTTCCAGCTCGTTAAGTTGTTGCAGGCTTTTGCGAGGCATTTCAGACAACACTATTTCCTTGACCAGCGTTCGCGCGCGCAAACTCAGCTCCGCAAACGAGGCATAAAATTGGGATTGTCTTGACGGGTGATAGGTCACGGATTTGACCAGCGGCTTCGATGCTCTTGTCGATTCATTCGCTCGCTTGACGAGCGCCTGCGGCACAGTCCAGGGTCGGCGTGGCGGAATGATCTGGATATCATCCAGAATCTCCAATGCCTCTGCCATGCGGTAGGCACAGTTGCGTCGAAAGAAGTAGTAAGTGAACTCTTTGCCGAGCAGCTCCCAGGTATGTGCGACCACATAGTCAACATCTTCCGGCGGCAGATCCAGTTGGTATTCCCAAAGGTCGCGCAATTCGACGTTGCCATAGTTGTGATCGTGAAAGTAGTACTGGATATGACTGAAGCCGGCGTCAAAACCGCCAAGTGCACCCTTGGCCATGTAAGTCAGGGGCCCTGTTCCTGGTGGAATGATCGCGCCATAGTTTACCGTTACGTCGAGTAAATCAGAGGTTCTTGCGGCATCGGGTGAGTTAAATTTTAAGAGCGTATGACCGTAGTAGGAAGCGGGATTACCCAAGTACCCCGTCGCCAGCACAATGCTGAGTGATTCCGGTTTTCCTTCGAACATCCAGGCGTCGAAAGCCGGGCAGGCGAAAGGCTCACTCGCAAGCAGTCCGCGCCGTCGTAAATACATGGCGCGCGCCGGAAAACGGCATTGCGGGTGCGCGTCAGGTTCAGCGACGTCGGGAACCGTTTTCATCGCTACCAGAGTGGCATTTAGCTCGGCGTCGGGGTTGGTCCCGCCGTCAGGCGATAGGAAGAAAGCGGGTGCTTTTACGGCGCTCCGCAGTCCGGTTAGCTTGTTCTCATAGTGCAGGAGTTTCAGCCATGCGGCATCCGATGTGATGGATTCGGCTAAGACGCTAGAGATGGCCAGCCAGCTGCAGGCGGTGAACACGAAAAATTTGGTGATGACGTGCCCCTGATGAATCAAGATGCTTGATGAAACCCCGAAACGAAAACCGGGCGCGGCGCCTCAGCGTCCACGCCCGGCAACTCACGAGATTGTGATTAGGCGCTACAGCTTGCGCTGTGATTCGCCTGAATCTCTGTATCTACAATCTTGAAGAGATTTTCCGCTTTCTTGATGGGAGCGAGTTCTGCATAGTCATCCGCAGAGATGCTTTTGCCCACGTCAGCGCGAATGGCTGTTGTGATATCGCTATGAACGGAGCTCTCGCAACCGTAGATTTCCATCAGAGCCACAATATGGTCGCCATCACCGCGCGCCGTATCCGCTAAAACACTGTCATAGGTTTCGCTAATGAAGCGTGCTGCCATTGCTGACTTGCCCTGACAGGTCTCCGGGCTTGCAGTCGCTGAAATAACAGCGGTTGTGCCAACATCCCAAATAACATTGGAGGTGACAGCGGCCCAATGCGTATTAGGAAATAGTGCCGCACCAATACCGCAATCGGTATATGGATTTGGCCCGCTTCCTGGCTCGCCCTCTGCAGAGGCTTGCGCTGAGAAAATGCCGATGGCCAACGCGGCTACAACAGTTGCCGTTCGCTCAATTATTCCTTTCACGTTCTTGCTCTCCTTGATTTTATAACGCGATATCGCGTCTATTGAGAATGAACGAAAGTTGCTTGTGGTGTCAATGACCCAAATCAGGTATTCCGAATTTTCTTCGTGTGAAGTATTTCGTCAGTCGACCAAATATGGTTTCTTATCATTTTTCCAGTTCTACTCATTCTGTATTTAGATTAAGAATGGGAAGCGATGCGTATTGTCGTGTGTTCAATTCATAGAGTTTCTGGTTGCCAACCGTTTTCAAAACGCGCCCAAAAACGCGTTCATTGCGTCCTTGGTGGTCAACCCATGAAAACTGTTTGGCGTCCTCTCTCCACGGTGCGCTTGGTTTAGGGTTGCGCCAATCTATCATGATCATATCGACAAGTTGTGGTATCGCCATCGTTACATAGTGGTTCAGTAAATCTGGCGTCCATGTTTTCGACAATAAGATCCTCCGATCGGTACGGTAGGCGCTGGCAAGTATGCGTTGACGACGAATTTCGAAACTCTGCTTGCGTTTCTTGGTGCGCTCATCAGAAGCATTGGTATCCACTAGCGCGCGCCGCTTACGCTCAAGCTCCTCGAGCTCGGCACCAATTTCGTTGTCGGTCCGAATTTTAATCCGAGCACTCGAAAACTCTGGTGTATGGACTGGCGACACAAAGCTAAATACGCGTTCTGGGCTGCTGTTAAGGCAATCGGATGGCGCTTTAGGCAGGCAGCGCCTGTGAGCACGCTGAACGACATCAATGCGAGCTTGGTTCAGTTTGCTGGTGATGCTTGCACGAACCTCTAGCGTCACGATGACAGCATTTGGACTATCCGCGATTTGCTCGTGAATCATTGTCATTCGCAATGATTGTTCCGCGGGGAGCCGTTGACCTACGTTCGCAGAAACCGAAGAAGCCGCGGCGACGGCCTCTGCTACGGCAATATCGAGTTGCCTCGTTTCCGATTGGTGGTCTGGCCCTTCTGATTCAGCGCTACTGATTTCTGATGGGTTCGCTGTCGAGACTTTGGGCAATTTTAGATTGAGTCTGATGCCGGTGGGATTGCGTCCGAGTGTTACCGTAGTTAGGTTGCCCATATCTTCTGGTTTGATGCCTGACGTGGTCTCAAGCCCGATCGGCAGTATGACAATCGAACGGCTACCAGAACGTTCGCCATCCGTCAATGTGGGTGCCATCGATGCACAGCCAGTGGCGACGGCGAGTAAAATCCCCGCGAATAACGCACGTAACATAGTAATCGTCCTCAACAATGGTGGTCAATTCGGTCCCATTGTATTGGAATTGTTTGAGCCTTGATCAAGGCGTCATGACCAATGAGGTTCGGCGAGCATCGAGTTGGAGACTAAATCACAACGCCGCCGGGAGAATGTGCTGCTGCATTAGCCGGTCACGATACTCCCGGCGTGTGCGCCCATCGCTATAGTTGCCGGCTTGAAAAAGCACCACCAACTCTAGCTCGGGTACCACGAACAACATTTGACCGCCATTGCCGCTGGCATAGAAAGTCTCGACAGCACGACCATCGACATCGAAACGATGACGCCACCATGCGTAGCCATAGTCATCAGGGTCATTGATGGATGCTTGGGCCGCGGCCGAAGCAGTAACAAAGTCCTCGGATAAAAGGCGTTGCCCATGCCACTCGCCTTTATCGAGATATAACTGTCCAAGCTTAAGGAAATCACGCGGGCGAAGTTGTATGCCGCCGCCCATGTAGGCTTGCTCAGTTGGTGAGAGATTCATTTCATAGTGACGGATCGACAGTGGTTGCGCGAACTTCTGTTCGAAGAATTGCATCAAGCTCATGTCGGCGGCTTTCGCCAGAGCACCACCGACCAGATTGATACCGGCCGTGCAGTAGACGCCCGCGACGCCCGGGTCCCGGATGAGTGCTAAATCCAATGCGTAACGGTACCAGTCGGATTGCGCCTGTTGGGTTTGCATGACGTCTTCATTGCCCGGCGAGTCTTGATCGCCATCATCGCAATCCAGTCCCGATGACATCGTGATCAGATGCCGGAAAGAGAGTTCGGTTTTTCTCGGATCCGGGTTCGCAAACGCATTGACACCACCCATCAGCGGATAAATCGGTTGATCGATGCTTTCTACAATGCCTTCATGAATGCCGATTCCAAGCAAAGCGGATGCCAGCGACTTTCCGGACGAACGTGAGTCATGCGTGTCGTCTCTCGAATACCCATGAAAGTACTCATCGACAACCAGCTTGCCTTTGTGTGCAATCAATAGGCTATGAATGTAAGGCTGACGTAGCGCCGTCGGCTCGAACGCGGCTAGTTCATTAATCATCGTCAACAACGGCTCCTGGCTAAGTCCGGCGGCCGTAGGCGATGTGGTTTGCCACTGATCGTCGGTTTCGACTGGCCGTGTCATTGTCGATGCTGGCGCCGGATAGCGTCTTGGAAAAAACCCAGGCGCCTCGTGACGATCGCGTTTAGTGAACTCTAACGTTTCTCCGGTACGAGAGAACTCCAGCAAGAAGCGCTCTCCGGGTTCGATAACAGTAGCTGCACTTAGTTCGTTGCCATTCTCATGCATGAAGCGAATGTGGCTCGTATCAGCGACCGCTTGACCAATGCGAAAGTAGACGCCCAGATTGCGTTCGGGATTTCTCAAAAACGTTCGATAGGTTTGCGCTGCGTCATCCTCTTTGAATAGTGGAATGTTCAACGACACTTTATCGAGATAGGGTTTTAGTTCGCCTATAAAAGAGTCCTTACCGTCGCGGTGCATCCGGACTGGTGTGGCCAGCGGGTAGAAAGCGATTTGCCCTGAAGGTTGAATCCAATGACCTACGATGGTGGCATCTTCATTACCTTGAACGCCGACAAATCTTCCGACGCCGGGAAACTCGAAGCGCCACTCCGTAGTGCCATTCGCATTGATGATTCGCTGTGCGGCGGTGGTCTCACCTTGCGAACGCACGAGCCAGGTTTCCTCAACTTTTTGAAGCGAGACCGGCCCACGAAACGATGGGCCGTAGTCCTTCTCAGCAACCCAAAGGCCGCTCCAATCTACAGCTGCAACCTTTTGATCCTGGGCGTACAGATTGGACGACGCCACAAGGGCGATCACAATGAAGCTTATGATGACTGAGGCTATCTTTTGCATTGGAATCCCCTGGAGCAGTTCTGTTGTTTAGCTTGTTGCGGTTTGTCCCTACAGGTCGACCTGACGCGTTCGTGCAGACAGCCATTCATAGATGGGTGCATATCCGCTTTGCATGTTTTGTCGGAGCACGCGGCAGGCCGACTTCAAATTCTTGTCACGCAACGCTGCCACGATTTGATCGTGTTCATTGCTTGCATTCCAGACATTGCGGGTTTCTCGAAACAACGCATGCTCATATCGACGCGTTCTAACAATGAGTTGCTGAATCAATCCGACTAAGACGCGATTTGGACAATGCTCAAGTAACTTCATATGCCAGACATCATCAAGGTCAATAGCAGTTGAGGGTTTGCGGGTAGCGACCAACTTCCGATTCAGAGTATCTAGTTCATCCAGACAACTTTGGTCAGGTAACCCTCCAAGCTTTAATGCTTCAGGGTCCAATAGGGGTCGTATCGCATACAGTTGTTGAAACTCACTCAACGTCATTGGTGTGACAAAGAAACCTCGCCTCGGGGCTTTGGTCACAATGCCGTCCGAGACAAGCTGGCCAAGGCCTTCGCGCAACGGTGTCCGGCTGATGCCGAGCTCCCTGGAGAGGTGTACCTCATTAATACGTTGGCCATCGGGGAGCGCGCCATCCACGATAAATTGGCGCACCATTTCTGTCACGGATTCGCTAACACTAACGGTTGATAATTGCATACTGTATACAATACAGTGTCGGGCTCTCATGTCAATGGCATGCCGAATGATGCCCGTAAACGTATGCGTGGACCCGTTGCGCCAAGCGGTTCATGCGAGTCTAGGCACGATGCGGTAGCATACCCAATCATGCCCAATCGCCTGCAGTCAAAAGCGCCTATGAGTTTTTTCTCAGAACTAAAACGCCGCAACGTCATTCGAATGGCTGGTCTTTACGTGGTGGGCGCCTGGTTGTCGTTGCAGGTCACCGAATTGCTCGTCGATATTCTGGATGTGCCGGATTGGACGATGCGGTTTGTCTTGCTGTTGTTGTTGCTAGGTTTTCCCTTCGCATTGGTGTTCTCCTGGGTCTATGAAATGACACCGGAGGGGCTCAAGAAAGAACGCGACGTCGCCATCGATGCATCCGGTACCCATAACACCGCCCGCAAATTGGACGTTGTCGTCATTTTTCTGTTGTTAGCGGTATTGGTCGTATTCGCGGTCGACCGGTTACTGCCGGAGCGTGCGCCTGACATCGTTGATCAGAATGAGCAGATCAGCACTGCATCGAACGATGAAGAATTGTCGGCGGCTGAACGCGATGGCGCCTCGATCGCGGTAAATTCTGTCGCAGTTCTGCCGTTTATCGATTTGTCCCCGGCCGGGGATAGCGAATATTTTTCTGATGGCTTGACCGAGACGCTGCTGCATATGTTGGCGCAATCGAATGAGCTTAAGGTGGCTGCGCGCACTTCCAGTTTTGCCTTTAAGGGCAAGACGGCCGATGTGCGTGACATTGCCTTGCAGTTGGGTGTCGCGAATATTCTTGAAGGCAGCGTACAGCGCGCCGGAGATCAGGTGCGTATCACCGCACAATTGATTCGCGCGGATGACGGTTTTCATGTTTGGTCGGGTATTTTTGATCGCAAACTTGAGTCTATTTTCGATATTCAGGATGAGATAGCCATCAAGGTCAGTAATGCACTGAATGCTTCACTGCGATCAGAGGCGGGTGCAAACACCCCCGTCGGCGTGTCAACGAACAGTGTTGAAGCCTTTGATTTCTACCTGCTGGCGTTATCCGAGTACCAGAAGGCATCTGTAGTCAGTTTAACGGCTGCCGAAGAACTGCTGGATCAGGCTATTCGACTGGATCCACAGTTTGTTGAAGCGATCGCACTGCTGGCGCGGGTCCAAATGTGGCAAACAGAAACCGGTATGTTCGATACGGTGGAGGGATTGAGTATTGCTCGCGCGACGGCTGAAAAAGTGCTTGCGATAGATCAGAACAACGTTGATGCCTTGGTGATCTTTCATGAGGCTGGTGAACGGATCCAGATCGCGAAAGGAGATCTGAGTGGTGTTGCGAAGGGCGAAGATACGATCAAGCGGCTGATTGCGGAGAACCCGAGCGAGGTAGCACCAAAGGTTTCTTACGCCGGTTTCCTAGAGTCCGAGAGGCGATTTGAGGAGGCGGTTCTGCAACTCGATGAGGCGATTGAGCTGGACCCACTAAATGCCGAGTTGCACTACCGGAAAGGAAACATTCTTCGACGCGGGCTCAATGAACTAACTGAAGCCAGAATTGCTTATCGCGAGTCGTTGCGTCTCGAGCCGGCTCAGCCAAACCTGTACTCTGCGCTTGCCCGGATGGATCAGAACAGCGGTGATTTGGTGGGCTTCGTTCAAAACGTCGAAATAGCCGCGGAGTTAGACCCGGCGGATCCCGAGCTGCCCGCCCAGATCGCGGATACGCTGTGTTCTGCGCGACTCCCGGATCTTGCCCAACCCTATGTAGAGCAAGCATTGAAGATAGCGCCGGAAAATGACTTTGTGAGCAACGTTGAGGTCGGATGTGTTTTCTCGTCGGGTGATTATGCGCGTACTATCCGCATGGCGCGCAAGCTCATCGAGGCGGACATCAGCGATCGACGTGGCAGTTTTAGTAGTACCGTTGGATTAATGTTGGTTTCCCATCACTATCTGGACACCGTCGACGAGGGGGTTGCCTACCTCGAGGAACGGTATCCCGGTTTTCGTGTAGCGGCCGAAACCCTGCCGCTGAAAATCCGTATCGCCAGCGCTTTCTCATCGCCTATTTTTACGGCCAATCAGAACCGTGCCGAGAAAGACGCGGCAGCCGAACGTCTACTAGATCTCGTTGAGACCTGGGGGCAACCCATCGAAGAGGCCAGGGTACCGAGACTGTTCTACTTTGGGTTATCCGGCCAGTATGACGAACTGGTCGACTACATGGTGGCGGATTTCTTCCCGGATTTCGTCAATCAGTCACCGGATTTCGCCAATCGAATCATCTTCGAGTTGCCGCTCTTCGAGCCTGTTGCGAAGCGTCCGGAAATTGTTGCGGGCTTTGATGACTGGAATCGCTCGTTCGACCGAACGCGCCAAAAATTGATCGTCTTTTTCGAAGAGCGACAACAGTAACGTAGCATCATCTAATGGTTGCAACGATCCGATACGTCGATCGTTTCTTTGTCATGCGTGCAACAAGCGTGGCGTAACTCCCTGCAACGCTTGAGCCTACACTCAGTGTTCGATAGGGTGGTCGTGAAAGACAAATGGCATGACAGGAGTTAGCCGATGAGTTCCAGTACCGGGTTTGGTGTTTCAAAACTAATTTTCTCCATCGAAAAATTGATCTTGGTACTCATTGTCTTGCTGACAGTCGGGGCGGTGCTCATCGAGCTAAAGGTCGTTTGGGATAACCAGACTATCCAAATTGCGGATATTCTATTGCTGTTCTTGTATACCGAAGTGATATCGATGGTCGGTATTTTTTACCGCAGTCATGCCATTCCAGTCGTCTATCCGATCTTTATTGCGATAACGGCGTTGTCGCGCCTAGTGGTGCTGCAAAGTAAGGATATGGCGCCGGAGACTATACTTTTTGAAGCGTCAGCTATCTTGATTCTCGCGCTAGCCGCCATTGCACTTCGGTTCACACTGGCCGAGGGCTTTGACCCCAGTGCGAAACAAACCACGGATAGCTAGTGCCTTGGGCTGAGGGCCAGCAGCGTTGGCGGTTGGTGTTAGCGGTCAGACGTCGTCGGACTGATTGCTGTCGACAAAGCCGTTCACGGGCTTTAATCGCAAACGCATCGACAGCGTTTTGATCAGCCCCGCTCATCGTTCGAAAAACGACTGATTACATCGGCTAATTCACACGCGCATCCAACCAACGCTCCCAGTCTTGGGTGAGGGCATCGACACTGTCCGGCATATCTTTGTGCTTGGCTAACCAACCTTTGAAATCACCACCAGCACCGAGATGTCGAGCGATATCGGCGAAGATTGTCGAGTCTCCGGTGCGAGCGCTGAGATAGTCGATAAACCCCTGCGCCTGGGTGTAGAACATCGTCGGGTCGCCTGTTTTTGATGTCGCCAGAAAAGCCTCGGCCTCGTCACCGGTCAAGACAATGGCCCGGCTGCTAGTGCCGTTTGATTTGCCGAAAGATTTGGCTAGTTCGGTGGCGGAGGCGAGCGCTGGATGATCCATGCTTAGAAAGTCCGGCAATGGGTACAACGTTTCTTTGCGAGCGTTAGCAAATTTGTTGCGGCGGCCAGATCTCAGCTCGTCGTTTTCCATCAGGATAGCGACAATTTCGTCGAGCCAGTCGGGGGCCCAGCCGCCATATCCATGTCCGGCGGGACGGGGTTGCTCGTTGATTGATGAGAAGGCTGACTTGAACCAAAGATGCCCCAGTTCATGGGCAAACGCACCCCGTTCCTGTGCGGTCATTTCAGCGCCGGATGTTTCATTAGAGCTGCTAGCTTGCCCTAGCGCTTGTGCAAGAATTGCTTGCCGCTGTGCTTCCGGCAATCCCGCTGTTTGCGCCCGTACCTGCTTTTCGATGCTGGATGCTCGTAGTTTTTGCTTATCAGCATTAGATATCCACGGCAACGTTGTTTGAAAGCCGGCATCAGCCAGTTTCGTGTTGAGCGTTGGTGATATTGAACCGCCAGGAACGATCGCAACAGGAGGGACGGGGACGCCCATGTATCGTTGAAACTGCATCGCGCTTTCTTGCGCAATAGACAGCAACACCCTGGCCGCATCATCATCGCCCAGCACCGCAATGCCGTTTTCAATAACGCACGGTCCCAGTGTGTCACAGGAGGGTGTAGCCAAGCTGATGGCTGGTATTGAACCTAGCCACAAGATCAATCCCAAGGTAGCTATCTTCATTGACGATTCCTTTGCGCACTATCTAGATGGGTCTTTGGAGTGCGGTGCGGTCAAACAACCGACCGTGCTCTACTACTAGATGCGGCAGACGCCCGAAACGTCGCAATCATCAAGAATACATGGCCTTTTTCGCTCGTTGCTCGAAAGTACTGATCGCTTCGATATACGGACCGGGCCCGTAACTGACGCGCGAAACCCCGGCTGCTGCAAGTCTGGCGATCGTCGGGACGCCTGCTTTCATCATGATGTTCACCGGTAGTTCAACAGCTGAACAGAGTCTTTCGATCAGGGAGATATCGATCAGTCCTGGTGCAAAAAAACCGCTGGCGCCGGCTGCTGTGTAGTGCGTCGCTCGGAGGATGGCATCTTCAAAGACTTCATGGTGTCGGTCCACGGGCGTTTTGAGGAAAACGTCCGTGCGTGCATTGATAAACAGCGAGCCACTCTGTTGATCCGCAACGCCACGTAGTGTCGCGATTCTACTGGCCTGTGTTTCCGGCGCGTATAGGTCGGTGCTACCAATCACTTGATCTTCGAAATTAACGCCGATCGCGCCAGTCGCTAACAGACGTTCGATATTCGATGCCAGTGTCTCATCGTCTTTGGCGAAACCGCCTTCGAAATCGATTGAGACCGGCAGCATTGTGCTGCAAACAATGCGTTCGGCAATCATGAGTAGCAGGCTTAGTGGAATGTGTTGGCCATCGGCATAGCCATGAGCTTCTGCGACGGAATGGCTCCCCGTGGCGATTGCTTTTGCGCCGGCCCGCGCCGCGGCTGCGGCTGTACCAGCATCCCAAACGTTGTACAACACAAGCGGGTCGCCGGCTTGATGAAGTGAAAAAAAGTGTTTGGCTTTCTCGATATGTGTCATGAGTGTTCCTTTTGTGGAGTGGAGTTGCGATAACGCAGTTCCAGTTCGATGAGTTTTTGTTTTCGCCAGAGTCCGCCGCCATAACCGGTCAAATTGCCATCGGAGCCGATCACGCGATGACAGGGCACGACGATGGCTAGTTGGTTGGCACCATTGGCGCGGGCAACGGCCCGCACGGCATTCCGTCGACCGATCGATTCTGCGATCTCGGCATAGCTGCGCGTTTCTCCGGCGGGGATATCTTGTAGGGCCCGCCAGACGGATTGAGAAAACTCACTGCCATTGAAATGCAACGGTGTGTGGAAGGACTCGCGGTTACCCGCAAAGAAGCCGCCTAGCTCGTCCGCCAGCTGCGCTACCGGTTGGAATCGACCGATGCAAACGCGATTGTTGTAGCGATTAACTAATTTCTTTAGTTCGCTGGGAAGCGCTTTTCTGTCTACGAATTCAAGCAGTGACACGCCCGTTGAATCGCCAACCGCGACCAAAGGCCCGAGCGGCGAATCTATCCAATCGGCACGCAGATCTGACCCTTGCTGCAATTGATTGGGCTTGATACCCAAGAGTTGTGCGAATGCGCGCCTGAATCCGTTCGGGGAGTCAAAGCCTGCTTCCAGCTGCGCTTCCAAAATGGTGGCCTTTTTATCCAATGTGGTAAACGCACGGCCCAGTCGGTGTTGACGGGCGAGTGCGAGGAAGGTCATGCCGAAGTGGCGTTGAAAACGTCGTCTTACCGATGACGGGTCATAACCCAGATCAACAATCGCCTGCTCGGACCATCGATAACCGGGGTCTTGATGGAGCCTGCCGAGAAGATCGTGGATCACTGAATCGGCTTCGGCCGCAGGTTTCAGCGGATGGCACCTTTGGCAGGGTCGGAAACCTTCGTTGAGACATCGTGCAGCGGTCTTATAGAACACGCAGTTAGAAAACTTTGGTTTTCGCGCGGGACAAATTGAGCGGCAGAAAATGCCGGTCGTGCGTACGCCAACAAACCACCGGCCATCGTGATCGGGGTTTCGGTCAAGCAATGCGCGATACATCGCTTTGGGTGTCATATCGTTATGTGCCATCTGTATTTTATACGCGGCCTTTACGGCCGCGTCGCGCACAAATCGGGCACCTATTTACATTGCCGGATCATCGCGGGTCTATGCCGTGAATTACCTAAGGGCTCTCTCTCTGGACCATGGCGACTGCAGGCGATGCTTTTCGATTGCTGAAACTCTGGGAAATTGAATCTAAACCATCTATGGAGATGGCCGCTAAACAAATAGTGTAGGAAGCGTCATGAGCACTAAGCTAAGTGAAAAAACTTGAACAAGCGATACGGGGAAGTGGGGTTTCTCGCCTGGTTGCGTTGATTGCTGCTGTGGCTGCGACCGCCAGTGGGACAACCTACTGGGGGGTTCAGCGGCTGCAGACCGTATCAAGTGCGGATGCATTCCCATCGATGTTGACCGCGACGGGCTTGCCGCTCGCATTATTCGTCGGATTGACGTTAGCGTTAGTGTTCGCTTTTCGGCAGGTTTATGGTCCAACGCTGGACAGCGACATTGTGCGAATGCATCAACACACTGGTTTTTTGACCAGTATTCTCAATAATGTACCGGCGATGATCTTCGTGAAAGATGCGGAGAAACTTCGGTTCGTCAGTTTGAATCAGGCCTTCGAAGAAATTACCGGTTTCGCTAACAGTGACCTGCTCGGAAAATGCGACTACGACTTTTTTGAAAAAGAACAAGCGGATCATTTTACCGAGCTCGATCGTCAGGCTTTGGCTAGCGAGCAGCCAGTCGATGTCGGTGAAGAGGAGATCACCAGGAAAGATGGGTCGAAGCGATATCTCTATACGCGAAAAGTATCGATTCGCGATGAGCACGGAACACCAGTTTATTTGCTAGGCATCTCAAACGATATCACTGAGCAAAAGCGTATTGGCGATCAATTGAAAGTGAGCGAGAGCCGCTATGAAGCTGTTGTTGAAAGCGCGGATGTTGGCATCATTACGCTAAACGATCAGGGCATTATTGTTGGCGCAAATTCGGCAGCTTGCGCTGTGTTCGACTATCCGGCTGATGAGTTTATCGGATCCAGTTATACGAAGTTTGTCGCTGAAGATCAGCACACCGTAGCGCAAGATATTTTTTCTTCCCTGTTGGGTACGCAGAGTTTTGGGTCCAAGGTGTTGATGCGCGAGACAATTGGTAAACGACGCAACGGCGAAGAATTCCCATTGTGGCGCTCAGTGACGCGCGTAAAGACGGATGGTGAGGTTCTGTTAGCAGCAATCTTAAGGGATCGGTCCGAGGAAAAAGCGGCTGAGCAACGATTGATTTATGCCCTACAGATGGCCGAAGGTGCCAACACGGCCAAGTCCGAGTTTTTGACGACGATGTCTCACGAACTTAGAACACCACTCAATGCGATTATTGGCTTTAGCGAGCTGTTGACCGAAGACGCCAGGGACCAGGCAGATTCGCAGACAACTGAGTATGTCAGATACATAGCGGATGCTGGGCAGCATTTGCTGGCGCTCATCAATGACGTGTTGGACTTGTCGAAGATCGAAGCCGGTCAGGTGGAGTTGGATTTCTCGGAGTTTTCGATCAAGGCGTTCATAGAGCAAACCGAGAACACGATTCGTTCGTTGGTTGAATCGAAAGGAAATGAATTCGTTGTAACGTTGATAGACCTGCCTTCGATGGTAACCACTGACTCGACGAAGCTCCGCCAGATCATCATTAATTTGCTGAGTAACGCGGCAAAATTCACGACTCATGGACGCGTTGAACTTGAGGTATCCATAAATGGAGAGGGGTTCCAGGGGAATGAACAGCTAGTCATTCGCGTAGCGGATACGGGTATTGGTATTCCCGAGAACAAACTGCAGCATGTCATGACTGCGTTCGGCCAGGCCGATGCTACGACGACGAGAGAGTTTGGCGGTACGGGGCTCGGTCTAACGATTACGCGTCAGAACTGTCAGTTGCTCGGTGGTGATATCGCAGTGGAGAGCGTGCTCAATGAAGGCTCGGTTTTTACCGCGACGATAACGCTTGGAAAGCATGTTGTCATAGAAGACCGCGTGGCCTAGCTAGTTACTTATCGTGCGGCCAGCCGTCGCCCTAGTCGTATTCTGTTCGTTACGTTTCCCACGGTTAAAGTGCCAGCTGTTTTCAGTTTAGCGTGAAGCTGTCTCTGGCGACTTTCGACTGATGATCAAATGCAAAGCGATACCGGCGACCCAAACCACATAGACGGTACCAACGATACGCTCGTACGCGCCGAGCCAAGAATCAGTCACGAACAGGATCACGGGTACCAGCCACAGCCACATCCCCAAACAAATGGCACCAAACAGACCGAGCCGATGCGAGAGGCGTGAGAAGCCAGGCTGCAGTGTGCCCATGGCTGCGCCGGTCAAACTGGCCACGATCCATAGTGGGTCATTGGCATTAGGTGCAAAAAGCGTATCGTCCGGTACCGTGGCGAAGTAGTAGGCGACATACATTAGGCCAATGCCACTGCTCACCAGCAAACCGCGGGCAATCGGCCATAGCCGGCCGCGGTCAAGTCCGGACAACGCGATCGCAAGTGTAATGTGCGAAAGGCCGAATACGATCAGTCCTAACGTATGCAGTTCACCGAGCGTGTTGCGACTGAGCTGACTAATCGGCGTGGCTATCGGGTCCTGTCCATTAAGGATCAGCACAAAGACATGTAATGCCAGCGTTAACAATGCGCCAAATAGTGTGAACTTCAGCCACATAACGAGGGCGAACCCGTTGGGAGTTGCATAGTCATCGCTGAAGACTGCGGTGAACGACTGAAGGTGTCAATCACTTTCCGAGCGGCGATACGCCGACTACGGTTCTTGGCCGCAGGACAATTCGCCGATACGGTGTCGCTGCACTGGCTCGAATGGTTAGTGGATTAGAACCAGGCCTTTTTAGCCGATGAAACAGCCAGCACCCATAACGCGACGCCGACGGCGAGCGTTGTCAGAGGCAGGACCAGAGCCGCATTGCCAAAAATGGCAAGACCATCGCCTAGCAAAAGAGAATGCAACATCTGAACGACGACACCGATGACACTCAATGCGAGAGCAACAACTGACCAACGTTTCCTCAGCAATAAAGCGATGGAGCCCAGCGTACCGAAGATGACTGCTATGGCGAAAGCGCCCGTCGCCCAGAGTGGCACAGACTCATAGAAAGTGCGTTGTGCTTCGGGAAGTGCGCCGGTATCCATGGTCATTTGCTGGGCAAAGGCGGCAAGCCCCATGGTATTCCACGCGATAGCAAGAACAGCGACCGGCTTAAACCACTTGGGCGGGTTTACTTTATCAGTGCTGTTCATTTCGCACCCTCATAGGCTTTTTTCAGCCAGCCGATCAATTGTGCATCGACATCGTCAATGCTTTCCATGCGTACACGATGAGTGACCATGGCATTGAAACTGCCTGACTTTTCAAGACGCTTTGTCGTTTTTGCATTACCGAGATTGAGTCCCACATCGACGCGGGTCTTTGTAGATGGCTGGATGAGTCCGAATTGCTTCTTTCGTCGAAGACTGACATAGGTTTTTTTTGGGGAGATCTCCACATCTTTTCCGAATGCGGCGACTGATTTAATGAGCGACTCATAGATTGGTTTTAAGTCGGATTTCGCGCCCGCGTATTGGTTCGCGACCAGATCGCCGGCATCAGTTGAACCGGTTTCCCGGAACTTGACCACGATCAGGTTTGCGAAACCATGCGTGACGCCATGCTCGGACTTCAACAACTTGATGAGCTCACCATGCTTTTCGAGTTTTGATCGCTTCAGGACTTTGTGCCAATCAGCTAGCGACTTGCCGGTTTTCTCGGGCAAGTTACGCAGCATCGTCGCTGCCATCTCATCGGGTGTGGCCATTGTTCTTCTCCATCATTTTGTTATGAAGTCACTCTAGACGCTCGCGAGGCTCACTCATAGAAGAAAATTAACCAGTGCTACTTTTCGTCTCTGTCGAGCGGGAAAAAGTTGGGCTCCTCGTCATTGAATCCTTCTTGCAGGAACGCTTCAGGAATAAACCCGGAGAATGCCTTGAACTCACGGATGAAGTGAGACTGGTCGGCATAGCCGCACTGATAGGCGATGTCAGACCAACTCAAGAACTGATCGCTTTGCATTTGAGCGAAGATACTGTTGAAGCGAAGTACGCGTTGATACTGTTTGGGTGTGATGCCAATAAATTTCTTAAACTGCGATATCAAGTGTTTCTGTGAGCCACCGAATGTCTCGGTCAGGTCGCTCAATTGGCGCGTGGGATCTTCTTGCAATGTTGTCGCTGCATCGACTAAAGGGTGGGGCGGTGCGAAGGCTTGATCAAAGTTCGCTGCTAGCCATTGGTCGGCTACAGCAAACTTGTCTTCCGAGGTCGATGCGGCTCGAAGCTGTTCCCGGGTGTCGATCAAGTCGATGCCAGAAAGTTGATCACCGGCTACGACCCGGTTGGATAACGTATCCATATCCAGCCTCAGGAATGGCCGTGCACCATAAGCCTTGAATTGGATCACAAACATCTCGGATTTCTCGTGGGCCGAAATCGTGAGGTGGTTATGGTGGAGCCCGGAAACCCACGCTTTCTCGAAGGTGCTAATCGGCTTTAGCGACTGGCTGTCAAACGTGGTGCGCTGCATACCATCCAGTTCGAATAACACGAAAAGGTGACCGGTCGGAACAACCCGTTCGATCGCATGATCCGGCTGAAAGTCCTTGAAGTGAAAAATGCTCTCGACGAAGTCAGCGTAAGGTGAGGGGGGGCTCGTGGGTGTTAAAAATCATGAGAAGTGATGCGCTCCAGATTGATCGATGCCATGCCTGCTTCTATGTGTGATCCTAGTTGTACCTGTTCGCGGCCCATAGATTCAAATCGTCTAGATAGGTGGGCATGGAAATGTCAAGCTGTTGACACAATGTCTGACAAACATTAGCAGAATGCGGAGGTCGATCAAAAGTATGACGGTCAGCGGCGCGGAGATGCTCATCCGCGAATCATGCGAGAGACGCGTCTAAGCGATGTGTGATGGGCAGGAGAAGAAGGGTTTGATCGACACCAACCCATAATTCATTCATCATTCTAGTGATGTCATTGATAGAAGAATTAAAGCGTCGAAACGTCTTCCGGGTTGGCCTAGCCTACCTGGTTGTCGCTTGGCTGGTTGCCCAAGTCGCTGATCTGGTGCTGGATAGTTTCAATGCGCCAAGCTGGGTGATGCAAACGATACTAGTGCTACTGGCATTGGGTCTGCCCGTCACGCTGTTCTTGGCCTGGGTGTTCGAGTTAACACCGGAAGGTATCAAGAAAGAAAGTGACATTGATCGCAATCAGTCGATTACGCCGAACACCGGGAAAAAACTCAATGCCATCATTATAGCGACGCTATTGGTCGCTGTCGGATTCTTGCTGGTCGACAAGTTCGTGCTGCAACGACAAGACGCGCAGACCGTATTGTCGACTGCACCCAAATCCATCGCTGTACTGCCCTTCGTTAATATGAGTTCCGATCCCGAGCAGGAGTATTTTTCGGATGGGATTACCGAAGAGATTCTGAATGCGCTGGCTAAGGTCAGACAGTTGAAGGTAGCAGGGCGTACCTCCTCGTTCGCGTTCAAAGGCAAGCTAGAGGATCTACGCCAGATTGGTGAGTCATTAGGCGTTGATCATGTGCTCGAAGGCTCCGTACGCAAGGCAGCTGGTCAAGTGCGCGTGACCGTGCAGTTGATCAAAGTCGATGATGGCTTTCATTTGTGGTCAGAGGTTTACGATGGTTCGCTGAGTAATATTTTCGACCTTCAAGAGAACATTTCTCGGCAAGTGGCCGATGAGTTGAAGTTGGTGTTGAACATCAGCGATAGCGTTCGATTGGCGAGCAAGATGACCAAAAGCATCGATGCCTATGACTTGTTCTTGCGCGGCCGAGAGCATGTGCGAGCGCGCCTCGGTGATAATATTCCAAAGGGAATCGGCCTCCTCAAACAGGCGGTAAAACTCGACCCGCAGTTCGCCGAAGCCTGGGCGGTGCTGGCCGAAGCGGAAGCCGTCAGTGGTGGTTATCTTGATGTTGATTTGGCGCAATCGAGTCGGCGCGCGCGAGAGTATATTGAAACTGCCAAGACCATTGATTCAAGTTTGGTGTTGCCGTATTCCGCAAACGCCTTGCTGATGGCTAGCGCGCTAGAACAAGACTACCAGGGTGCTATTGAGGAACTGGAACGCGCACGTGCTCTAGAGCCAAACAATGCACTCACGTTGCGCTGGTTGGGCGGCATGTATCAAATCCTGGGTTATTTCGATAAAGCGCGTCCGCTGTTGGAGAAGGCGGCTGTGCTGGAACCGCTATCTAGAGCTGAGGCGTGGAATCTAGCGTCCAATCGTTTGAATACCGGGGATCTCAAAGGTGCCGAGCGATACTTCGGTTTGGTCAACCAATTGTCGGGATATATGCAAAATTCTCAGCAAGCTTACGTCTTGGCGTTCTTGGGCGAGAAAGACGCAGCGGTAGAGTTATTCTTACAGCATTATTCCGAAGACGTTGAACGCTTTGGTGTTGATGCGTTTTTCCCGTTGGAGCATGCCGAAAAATTTGCGTTGGGTGTGCTCGGCGGCGATGAGGCCATGAAGCAGGAGGCACGTGAGTTGCGAAAAAATAATGTCGCACTTTTTGAGAATGCCGGTCCTTGGTACATCGTTTTTCGAGATATCCAGCTAGGCGAATTTGATCGTGCGTTCAGGATTCTGTACGAGCGTCCGAATTTCTTCGAGACATTCTCGGCAGACTTCATGTGGTATCGATTACCAAATTCTGATGCGTTCCGGGCGGACCCGAGATTTCCGCTGTTATTGGAGCACTATGGCATAGCCGATGATTGGCGCGCGCTCGGTTGGCCGGATTCATGCTCGCCTCATGAAGGCACAGATGGCAGTGCCGGTCAGTTCTCTTGTCGCTGAGGCGCGTTATTGAGTTCTTTCTTCTAACGCTGTTTCTGGCATCAAGCATTTGGATGGTGGGCCCGCCAGGGCGAGCTAGCGAGCGCTGCGCCAGCAGCCGGAATAGTCCTGGTGTCGTTCCGCGCTGTAGTGGCTAGCCGGACTTACCGTTCTCGACTTTGAGCATTTGGATGGTGGGCCCGCCAGGACTCGAACCTGGGACCAAGGGATTATGAGTCCCCTGCTCTAACCAACTGAGCTACAGGCCCACACGATGCTGAGACGCGATTCTATCAGCATTCCAGAACGTCGTGCAGTGCTGATAGCGTGTCGATCGAATGCCATGGCTGCAAGGTTTCCGCTGTTTCGCCACGATGGTATCCGTGGCCGATCCAGACGAATCGGATGTCGGCGGCTTTTGCCGCGGCCTGGTCGGCGCGCGAGTCCCCGATCATGATCGCTTGATCTGTTTTGCGATGGAGTTGTTCGCAGGCGCGGAGCAGGGGTGCGGCATCCGGTTTTTTCGTTGGCAGTGTGTCGCCGCCGAGCACAACGGTAAAAAAGTCGTCGATGCCCATCGCCTTTAAGAGATCATGCGCGAACGCTTCGGGCTTGTTAGTGACGCAAGCCATGGGTATCTCTTGATGCTTCATTGTCGCCAGTATCTCGCGGGCACCGGGATACAGCTGACTGTTCCGACCATTGAGCTTGGCGTAGTGGTGCAGGAATCGTTCAAGCGCTAAGGCCTGCTCATTAGGATCTATGTCGAACGGGGGTGTTGTCGCCGATAGATTCGTCGTGCCTTCGGCATCTGCGGGGCTACTGCTGTTACTCGTAGCGTCCGATGATGCGTCCTGCTGTGCCCAATGGGTGAGCGCCCGCTGGATCAACAGATCGACGCCACCGCCAATCCATTGCCGGCAGGCGGCCACACCGGGCGCCGGTTTTTCGACGTCTTGCATGGCCAGATCGAGGGCAGTGCTAATGTCGGGCACGCTGTCGACCAGCGTTCCGTCCAAATCGAACAGCAGGCAAGTCGTTGAATTGTCGAGCTTTCGCATACTAAATCCCAAAGTGCCAACATTATCTATTGACAGTCAATTAATATTGAAAGTAGTATATTTACTACATTAAGTAGTTGATAAGGACTATTTCCCATGAAAGCCCGTTTCCAATCCTATTTGAATAACCTGTTCAAACAACCCGTCATCGAGAAGTTTCAAACGCCATTACGCCGTCGTCTGGTCGCCACCAGCATGATCCTTTGGCAAATGGTTGTCGTTGGTGCGATGTACCTCATTCAGTTTGATTTGATTTGGCCGGTTATTGTCGCAGGTATTGTCATGATCTATCTGATGAGCATGACCAATATGGCGACCAGAGGCGTTTTTGAGTTGGTCGATGAGCATCTTGACGAGTTTCAGATCGCGATCCGCGACGCGGCGTATCGAAAAGCCTACTTCTTTGCGTTGTTGTGGTTGTTGTTGGTTGCGCCGTTTTTCGGTTTTGTCGAAGGCCATGAAAAAGCGCGACTCTTCGTGTTCTTGTTTGTTTTGCTAGGGTTCTTCTGGGCGCTGAGTGCACCTCGTGTTCTGGTGGCCTGGACGCTGCCTGCCGACGAGGTCGAGGAGTAAGTCATGGCACCCAAAAAATCAGTCGCCTACCACAACCGTGTGAAAGTGCTGCGCATCGAAAGAGGGCTGTCACGTAAGCAACTTGCAGAGGCCGTCGAGGCACATCCGCAAACGATCGGCTACATCGAACGCAGTGAGTACAACTTGAGTATGGATTTGGCGCTGCGTCTTTGCGAAGTGCTTGGCGTCTCTCTGGATGCATTGTTTTCCGCGAAACCATTTTCGCCGCTCACGAGCGAGCAGCTGATCGGTAATGATCGAAGTTAATTTCTTGGGGCAATGCAACCTTTTTGCGAGTTGCGGCATCTAAGATTTACAGCACAAGGAGATACTGTGATGTTTTTTCAGGCTTATCGTTTCGCCATAGTCACTTACTTACTAACCGCACTGGCTGCATTTTTGCTTTGGCAGCAGGGCTGGTATCTGGGTGCCGTCATGGCGCTCACTTTAGGTGGCGGACTCGCGATGGCGCAACCTGCTATCGAACAGAAACGCTTATGCCTGCGTGGTACGCCGGTTATCTTGATGTTTGCTGTGATGGTTTGTTCGGCCAGCGGCATGGTGTTCGTTGCTGACGGTATCACCGCGTATTTTGCACCGCCGATTGTTGAGGTTAGCGACTGCAGAAAAATGGTGAATGTCGGTGCGGAGAAACCTTGCGAAAGTTGTGTTGCTGACTAATGTGTTTTTTCGAGACGGTCTAGTTGGGTAGACTTGTATGGTCAATGATTGACAGCATCATTGTCTGTGCCAAAAAAAACCCGCCGAAAGGCGGGTTTTTTGTTACCAAGCGATTGTGTTGAATTAATCTTCCAACAAAAAGCTTCTGAGCTGGTCAGACCGGCTCGGATGACGCAGCTTACGTAGCGCTTTCGCCTCGATTTGGCGAATGCGTTCACGTGTGACGTCAAACTGTTTACCCACTTCTTCCAGTGTGTGATCGGTATTCATGTCGATGCCGAACCGCATGCGAAGTACTTTGGCTTCTCGCGGCGTTAAGCCGGCGAGTACGCCATGGGTGGTTTCTTTCAGACCTTCGGTCGTTGCCGAATCTACCGGTGAGTGGACGGTTTGGTCTTCGATGAAGTCGCCCAGATGTGAATCTTCGTCATCACCAATCGGCGTTTCCATGGAGATCGGCTCTTTCGCGATCTTGAGGACCTTGCGGACTTTGTCTTCCGGCATCTCCATGCGCTCGGCCAACTCTTCCGGAATAGGCTCGCGCCCCATTTCCTGCAACATCTGGCGAGAAATACGATTGAGTTTGTTGATCGTTTCGATCATGTGCACCGGAATACGGATGGTGCGCGCCTGATCGGCAATTGATCGCGTGATGGCCTGGCGTATCCACCAGGTCGCATAAGTCGAGAATTTGTAACCACGGCGGTATTCGAATTTATCGACCGCTTTCATCAAGCCGATGTTGCCTTCCTGAATGAGATCGAGGAATTGCAGACCGCGGTTGGTGTATTTCTTGGCGATCGAGATAACGAGACGCAAGTTAGCCTCAACCATTTCTTTCTTGGCACGGCGTGCTTTCGCTTCGCCAATGGACATGGCGCGGTTGATCTCTTTGATCTGTGCGATGGTCAATGCGGTGCGCTCTTCCATGAAGATGAGCTTGCGCTGTGCACGCAAGATATCGTCTTTCAGCTTCGCCAGCACAGAGGAGTGCTTGCGCTTGGCGCGAATGTGTTTTTCGATCCAATCAAGATTGGTTTCGTTTTTCGGGAAGCTCGACAAAAAGTCTTTGCGCGGCATGCCGGCTTGGCGAACGCACAGGTTCATGATGGAGCGCTCGGAATGACGAATCATTTGAATGCTCAATCGCAGCTCATCAACCATGACGTCGAAGACTTTCGGCGACAGTTTGAGCTCCATCAGTTCGGCAACCAACTGCTTACGAACTTTACGCGTGGCCTGTGCAGGCGCACCGTATTTTTCAATGTTAGTCAGCACGCGTTTGTGAAGACGCGTGATGGCTTTCATGCGACGAGAGACTTCTTCCGGATCCGGGCCGGTATCGACCGGCTCGTCGTCGTCATCGTCGGTGTCTGACGAGCGGGCGCCCGGGCTTGGGATCTCATCCGGTGCATTCGGATCGATGAAACCTACAACAAAATCCTGCATGCGCGTGTTGCCGGCTTCAACGTTTTCGGAAACACCGATGCATTGATCGACCGCAGGCGGGAATCCGGCCAGCGCGATTTTGACGTCATTCAGACCTTCTTCGATGCGCTTGGCGATTTCGATCTCGCCTTGACGTGTCAACAGCTCAACCGAGCCCATTTCACGCATATACATCCGAACCGGGTCCGTGGTGCGACCGAATTCGGCATCGACAGAGGCGAGGGCGTCTTCGGCTTCGTCCGCGGCATCGTCATCATTAGAGACGGCGGAGTCTGACAGCAACAATGACTCGGCATCCGGTGCTTTCTCATGCACGGTGATGCCCATATCGTTAATCATGTTAACGATGTCTTCGATTTGTTCCGGATCGACAATGCCACTCGGCAGATGATCATTGACCTCTGCATAGGTCAGATAGCCTTGCTCTTTGCCACGGGCTATAAGCACTTTTAGCTGTGATTGTTGATCGGTTGGTAAGGCGCGTTTTTCACTCAAGGAAAAAACCCTCTGGTTCAGATTTCAAATTAGCCGGCAAGATTATCATGAATGGGGCTGTTTAAGCGAGTTTTCAAGGGGTTTGCTCGAATTGGTCAGCCTGCAAGCGGCGTGCCAAGCGGGGGGTTTCACCGCACTTGGCGTCTATCATTTCGACAACGTCCGAACGGCTTTGTTCAGTTCGCTGAATCGCAGGTGGCATGGGCGGTCGGCGCAATACCGGTGCGTCCTAAGGGCGGTCCGGAACCCGTCAAAATGGATGGAGGCCATTGGTACGCCCTCGCGCTAACGAATCGCGAGTAGTCTGGAAAGCTCGTCCTGTTCTTCCTTGTTCAGTTTTTCGGTCTCCGACTTTTCGATCAAACTATTGACCCGGTCACTACGGGTCAGCTTTTTGAGCTGCTCATAGCAGCCAGCCAGCTCGGCGCGTGAGTCAGTGACGCTGTCGCTTTCCTGCAGCGCACCGGCCAGTTTTTCCAAATGAATGTAATTGGGGTGGTCCCGCCACCGCTCCAACAGCACGGAGGGTTGGATCTCCGGCTCGGCCTGAACGGTGGCGACTAGCTGGCGCAGGATATCGGCACCCGGACGATCGAGCGACTCAATCTGGGTTAGATCAAAGTCCAGGGCGCCCGCAGGCTCATGCAACAGCAACGTAATGGTGCGGCGCATGGGGCTTTGTCGGGGGCTGTTGCCATGCCGTAAGCGCTCGCGTTGCACAGGTGCGTTTGGCGAAGGTGCGGCGCTGCCCATCATGCCGGAGAGTTTCGATGGAGCTAGCGCGACGGCTTCCGCGAGCTGCTGGAGTAGCAGTTCCCGGAAAACACCATCGGGCATTCTGCCGAGCAGGGGCTTGGCCAGTTCGGCCAACTTGGCGCGTCCCTCGGCGGTGTCCGGTTCGACTTGCGCGAGTAATTCCGACAGCATGAAATCGGACAACGGCAGGCTTTCGTCGAGCTTGGCTTCGAAAGCCTCAACGCCGGATTGATTGACCAGATCGTCGGGATCCTGGCCGTCCGGCATAAACGCGAACCGCAACTCGCGTCCGTCGCTCAACTTAGGTAGTGAGTTTTCCATCGCACGCCAGGCAGCTTTGCGACCGGCGCGGTCGCCGTCGAAGCTGAAGATGACCTGGTCGGTCAGCCTGAATAAGCGATCAATGTGCTCGGCGGTGGTCGCCGTGCCCAGCGTAGCTACCGCGAAGCGAATACCATGCCGTGCCAAACCGACAACGTCCATATAGCCTTCGACAACTACCAGCCGGTCAATGTCGCGCAGTTTCTGGCGCGCCTCATATAGGCCGTAGAGCTCGCGGCCTTTGTGGAACAACACGGTCTCCGGCGAGTTCAGATATTTGGGTTCACTGTTGTCGAGCACCCGGCCACCAAAGCCAACGATGCGGCCGCGTGCATCGCGGATCGGAAACATGATGCGATTGCGGAAACGATCGTAGTGGCCGCCATTGTCGCGCTCGATAATCAGTCCCGCCGCGGTCAATAACTCGATGCTGTGTTGGCTGTCCGGCAACGCCTTGATCACGGTGTCCCAGGATTCGGGCGCATAGCCGATCCGAAAATCCCGGGCCGTGGCGCCGTCAATGCCGCGCTTCTGCAAATAATCGATGGCGGGTTGATGGTCCTTGAGTGCGTTCGCGTAAACGGTGGCGACTTTTTCCATGACCTCGAAGATATGGTCAATGCGTCCGTCGCGAGCAGGTCCGTTGCCAGCTTCGCGCGGTACTTCCAGCGACATCATGCCGGCTAGCTCTTCGACGGCTTCGACAAACGACAGGTGGTCGTGGTCCATCAAAAAGCCCAGTGCGGTGCCATGCGCGCCGCAGCCAAAGCAGTGATAGAAGCCCTTGTTGGGACTGATCGTAAACGACGGCGTTTTCTCGCCGTGGAACGGGCAGAGCGCTTTGTATTCGCGACCGGCTTTGCGGAGTTCTATACGGCTGCCGAGAACCTCGATAATGTCCGCGCGCGCGACAAGATCATCAATGAAGTTCTGCGGAATGCGCCCTGCCATTTAGCCGAGGCGTGCCTTAATGACGCCACTGACTTTGCCCATGTCAGCGCGACCGGCTGCCGCAGCTTTCACGGCGGCCATGACTTTGCCCATATCACGCATCGACTCGGCACCGGTGCTCGCGATCGCATCTTCAATGATTTGATTGAGTGCGGCCTCGTCGAGTGGCTCCGGCAAGTACTTCTTGAGAATCTCGATTTCAGCTGCTTCGGCGGCGGCCAGTTCAGGGCGTCCGCCCTTTTCAAACTGGCTGATGGATTCGCGGCGTTGCTTGACCATTTTCTCGATGATCGCCAAAACGGCGTCATCTTCGAGCTCAATGCGCTTGTCGACTTCCACTTGCTTCACGGCGGCCATCGCCATGCGAATGACAGTCAGTTTGTCTTTTTCGCCGGCACGCATAGCGGCTTTCATGTCGTCAGTTAAGGTGTTTTTCAGCATGATGATTTCCTGTGCGATAACCGACCGGCCAAGTCGGGATGTTGCGCTATTGTCGCCGTAAACAAAAACGGCCGCCAGTGGCGACCGTTTCAGAGTGGTCGCAGCGATGCGCGACCCTGAACGAACGGCACTTAGTACATGCGTACCCGGCGGTTGTTCTCGCGAGACATTTTCTTCAGATGACGCTTGACCGCAGCAGCTTTCTTGCGCTTGCGCTCTTGCGTGGGCTTCTCGTAGTACTCACGACGGCGAAGCTCGGTGAGCACACCGGCTTTCTCGCAAGCACGCTTGAACCGTCGCAATGCGGCATCAAAATATTCGTTGTCTCTGACTTTAACGCTGGGCATTCTGTTCGCCTATCCTTAATTCGTGAGTGTCCGGAAAACGCCGGATCCTTAAGTTCCAAAGGTTGTCGCCAACCAAAAAGCTTTTGGCGGGGACAAAGATCGCCTATTCTACCGGCCAGAAATTGTGCTTGTAAAGCCTGTTTTGTCGAAAATCATGGGGTTTCTATGCGGGTTTTGGGAATTGAGAGCAGTTGTGACGAGACCGGGGTCGCTATTTACGACACCGAACGGGGTCTCGTGGCCAACGAATTGTATAGCCAGATTGCCCGGCACGCCGAGTATGGCGGGGTGGTTCCGGAGCTCGCATCGCGCGATCACCTGGCCAAATTGTCGCCGATGGTGGGTCGCGCGCTGGACGTTGCCGACCTGTCGGCGAGTGATCTGGATGCGATTGCCTACACCGCGGGTCCCGGCCTCGTCGGCGCATTGATGGTTGGCGCTTGCTTTGCCAACGGTTATGCGCGATCGCTCGGGATTCCTGTGATTCCGGTACACCATATGGAAGCGCATTTATTGGCGCCACGCCTCGAGGAGGGTGCTCCGGATTTTCCGTTTGTCGCGTTGCTGGTGTCGGGCGGGCATTCGATGTTGGTCGATGTCGCCGGACTCGGCCAATACGACGTGATCGGCACGACGTTGGATGATGCGGCGGGAGAAGCTTTCGACAAAACGGCGAAACTGCTCGGCCTGCCATACCCGGGCGGGCCTGCGCTTTCCGCGTTGGCCAATGACGGGGATCCCGAGCGCTTTCAATTCCCGCGGCCGATGTTGTCGCGACCGGGCCTGGATTTCAGCTTTTCCGGTTTGAAGACAGCGGTGTTGATGGCCGTGCGGGCGCTGCAGGGCGTCGCCAACAATCAGCCGCCGTTGGGACCCGAAACACTCGAAGCGCGAGATCGCGCGGATTTGGCGGCGTCATTTCAAGCGGCTATCGTCGATACGCTGGCGAAGAAATGCCAGCGTGCGTTGAAAGCCACCGGTCGCGACTGTTTGATCGTCGCGGGCGGCGTTGGCGCTAACCGGCAATTGCGTGATCAATTAAAGGTCATGACCCAAGACGTCGGCGCCACCGTTTTCTACCCGCGTCCCCAGTTTTGCACAGACAATGGCGCCATGATCGCGCTGGCGGGTGCATTGCGAATCGCTGATGCCAGCACGGACTACCAAATACAGGCGACACCCCGATGGCCTTTGGGCGACCTATCGGCCGCTTGAATACTCTATGATGACGCCTGGTTAAGAGAAGGTGAACGATGGACAAGATTTTTCTAAAATCATTAACGATTGATGCAGTCGTCGGGCTCTGGGATTGGGAGCGCAAGATCACGCAGAAAGTGGTCGTTGATCTCGAGATGGGGGCCGATATCGCAAAAGCTGCCAAATCAGACAGCATTGAAGATACGTTGAACTATAAAGCGGTCGCGCAGCGCGTAACGGCTTTTGTCCAGGAGCGTAAAGCGTTGTTGGTTGAGACACTGGCCGAGGGTATTGCCGGACTCGTTATCGATGAGTTTGATGTGCCCTGGGTGCGCGTGACGATTAATAAGCCGGGCGCGATTCGCGGGTCCGAAGCCGTTGGTATTCAAATTGAGCGAACGAAGTCCGGGGATTCATGAGCACCCCGATTTATTTAAGTCTGGGCAGTAATGTCGCGCCTGAGCGCAACCTAAAACTGGCCTACGACGAGCTCTTGCGTTTGCTGGGCCCGCTGACTTGTTCCACGGTCTACCAAAATGCGCCGGTTGGCTTCAGCGGTGATGACTTTCTGAATCTCGTTATCGGTGCAGAAACCACCTTAGATCCGGCCAGCCTGACCATGCATCTCGAACGGATTCACACGCTGGCAGGCCGTGAGCGGGGGTCAGAACGTTTCGGGCCACGTGAGCTGGATATCGATGTCTTGCTTTACGGTGACATGGTGAGTCAGCGTTGGAAGCTGCCGCGAAAGGATTTGCTGCGCTATGGTTTCGCGGCTTGTCCGATGGCAGAGCTGGCGCCTGAACTTATTCACCCTGTCACGGGTCAAACCATGAAAGTGATCTGGGAGGAGATGTCGCCGGATGCAGACGGTTTGCACGCCGTTTCGCTGGCATTCTAGTGATATTCGTCGATAACTCACGGTATCCTTTTTAACGTGAACTGTGACGTGTGCGTGACAATTTCTTGCCGCGTATTCGTTATGCTTTAAGTAAGAAGTTTTGGAATAGGGGTAAGAGCATGAAACGGCATATCTTCACTATGACGGCAGCAATGGCGCTAGCGGGTTGCGGCGGCGGTGGCGGCGGCAGTGTGACCGGGCCGCAAACCGGTACGACGGAATGCTCGATCGACAGCCAGAAGCAGTTTGTTCTGGATGAGATGCGTGATGTGTATTTCTGGGAAGACTTGCTGCCAGCCAGCGTCAACCTCAATGCCTACGCAACACCCGAGGACTTGCTTACTTTTCTGACCAGTTTCCAGCCGATTGACCGATTCAGCTTTATCGGTTCCGCCGCAGCTGACGCTGCTTTCTTTGGCGAAGGACGATTCGTCGGCTTCGGTTTCAGTACGACCTTTGTCAGCGATGATGAAGTGCGTTTTGTTCGAGTATTCGGTGGGAGTCCGGCGGATCAGGGTGGTATCGCCCGTGGGCAGCGATTGCTTGCCGTTGACGGCCGAACGATTGCACAGATTACAGCCGACGAAGGGTTGAGTGCTTCCTTCGGCGATGCGGAAGAAGGTGTGATGCGTACGTTGCGCATTGACGACAACGGTGTCGAGCGTGATGTGGTGCTGACTAAAGCGATCGTGACGATCGACCCCGTGCCGCAAGTGAAGACGTTCACCGTCGACAACACGAATTACGGCTATGTCGAGTTTTCGACATTCATCAGCACGGCCAATGACCAACTCGATGATGCTTTTGCCGATTTCCGCGCTAACAACATTAACTCGCTCATTCTTGATTTGCGCTACAACGGCGGTGGATTGGTCAGTGTGGCGGAACGTCTGGGTGATCTACTGGGTGGCGAAACCAACAATGGTGATGTGTTTTCTGAAACCTTGTTCAACGCGAATAACACCGCCTCCAACAGCGTACGCCGATTCTCGCAGTTAGCGTCTTCGTTGAGTCTGTCGGAACTCGTGGTGATCACCACTGGTGGCACAGCGTCTGCCAGTGAGTTGGTCATTAACAGCCTGGAGCCGGTGACCAATGTTCGTCTGGTTGGTACCACGACCTTTGGCAAGCCCGTGGGCCAAGTCGGTATCACGTTCTGCGAAAAGATCTTGCGCCCGACGGCTTTTGAAACGGTGAACAGCCTGGGTGAGGGCGGCTACTTTGATGGTTTGCCGGTGGATTGCGAGGCAGCGGATGATATCAATACCGTTGTCGGTTCGGAGGAAGATCCGTCGACCGCCGCGGCATTGACGCTCTTGTCGACCGGCGCTTGTCCGGTTGCCGCTCCGGTCAGTGAAAAGACGCAGGCGGGTATTCGGGCATTCCGTCCCCCAGCCGGGCGCACGGCCGCTGAGGTGAATGCTTACGTGCACTAGTCAGCTTGCATCGTAACGACAAAAGGCCCGTCTGATGTTTTCAGGCGGGCCTTTTTCTTTTCGGAGAATGATTCGGGCTAGCGAAGTATGCTTATCGGTAGAGACAGGCTGTCAGTGCGCGATTGCCTACCAGCCAACGCTTCTGCCACCGTCGACGGCGATGATCTGGCCGGTGACATAAGTGGCATCCCTGGTCAGGTAAAGAATCGCGCCCGCGATATCGTCCGGGCCGCCGGCTCGAGCCAGCGGTATTTGGCTGACGATGCTGTCTTTGGCGGTTTCTGTCATGCCGTCGGACGGCCACAAGATGGCCCCGGGTGAAACGCCATTGACTCGAATCTCCGGCGCAAGGTCCTTGGCGAGTGACAATGTCAGCATGGCGAGGCCGGCTTTGGCGGGGCCATACACGGGATGATCCTTCAAAGGCCGGCGTGCATGGATATCCACCATATTGATAATGACGCCATTGGACTCGCGTAGCGCTGGTGCGGCCGCTTGAGACAGAAACAATGGCGCCTTTAGGTTAGTACCGAGCAGATCTTCCCAATGTTCTTCGGTGATGGTGCCCACCGGCGTCGGATAAAACGTCGATGCATTGTTGATCAATACGTCGAGGCGTCCGCAATGGGCCACCACATCAGCAACCAGCGTGCCGGTGGTTTCAGGATGCAGCAGGTCGCCACTAAACAACGCAACCGAATCCGGTCGTTGTTGGTTTAGTGCTTGTTGGAGTTGTTCGGCGTCATCTTTGGCGCTGCGATAGTGCAGTGCGATATTGGCCCCGGCCTCATGCAGACGACGCGTGACCGTCGCGCCGATCCGTTTGGCACCACCGGTGATCAATACCCATTTTCCGTCTAGGCTGTTTTGCGCTGTAGTCATCTCTGGTTGTGTTCCTGTTTCATCCTGCCGACTGTGCGACAATTTAGCATGGTGTCTCGCGTGAAACCTGATCGACAAAACATTGTCAGTGAAAATACCTCAACATTTACCGATGCCCGATTCGGCGACGCTGGCGCACAGCGAGACGGTCGAAGCGTTTGTTCGTCAGCGGATTGACGAAGCGGGTGGCGCGCTGTCTTTTGCCGAATACATGCAGGCCGTTTTGTATACGCCGGGTTTGGGGTACTACGCGGCGGGCTCGCGAAAGTTTGCCGAGCAAGGCGACTTCACGACCGCGCCTGAGATCAGTCCATTGTTCGGTCAGGTCGTTGCCAAACAATGCGCTGAAGTGTTTCAGGACATGGCTGAACCCGCGATCATCGAATATGGAGCGGGTACCGGTGCGCTAGCGAGCGTCTTGCTTGCGACACTAGGCGAACTGGATGCGTTGCCGGTGCGATATTACATCGTTGAAGTCAGTCCTGACCTACAGGCGCGCCAGCAAGCGCATCTGCAAAAAACCGTACCGGATCTGATGTCACGGCTGGAGTGGGTTGCTGACCCGACGGCACTGGTCGTTGAAGGCGTCGTGCTCGGCAATGAGGTGCTCGATGCCTTGCCCGCCGAGCGGTTTCGCGTTGACGAGGACGGTCAATACGCACAACAGACGGTTGTTCGTGAGGCCGACGAATTGAAGTTGGCATGGCGCCCGGCGCCGCCCGCACTAACGAAAGCCATCGATGCCTTGCAGGTTAGCCTGGCCGGTCCACTGCCAGCCGGCTATGTCAGCGAGCTTTGTTTGGCCGCGCCCGCCTGGCTTGCTTCGCTCGCCGCCAACCTGACGCGGGGCGTTGTGTTGTTGAGTGACTATGGTTACGGACAAGACGACTATTACTCGCCTGATCGTGACGGCGGGACCTTGATGTGCCATTACCGTCATCATGCGCATGCCGATCCCTTGTTTTTACCCGGCGGCCAGGACTTGACGACCTGGGTCAACTTTACTCAGGTGGCTGAATCATTGGATGCAGCCGGCATGCAGTATCTCGGTTTTGCGTCGCAGGCGCAGTTCTTGATGCAGGGTGGTATCGGCGATTGGCTTGCGGGTCCCGATGTTTCGCTGGCACTATCACGCGGCGCGAAGACACTGATGATGCCCGGCGAGATGGGCGAGCGTTTTCGTTTTATCGGGTTCTCCAAAAACATAGCGACGTCGATGTCTGGCTTTAGCGGACGCGACTACGGATGGCAGTTATGACCTTGCTAGAAATCATTGTATTGGCGATTGTTCAGGGGCTAACCGAGTTCTTGCCTATTTCGTCTAGTGGCCATCTGATCTTGGCACCAGCGTTTCTTGGCTGGGGTGATCAGGGTTTGGCATTTGATGTCGCGGTGCACGTCGGCACGCTAGCTGCGGTTGTCTGGTTTTTTCGGGCTGACATCGGCTCAATGATTAACGGCTTTTTTCGTCAGTGGCGGTCCGATGTCACGAACGAGCAGCGCACTCAGGCGCGCCTCGCCTGGTTCATTATTCTGGCCACGATACCGGTCGGCATTGTCGGTATTTTGTTTAGAGACTTTATCGAAGCATCACTACGCTCACCGGCGGTGATCGCCGCGACCACGGCGGGCTTCGGCATCCTGCTCTATCTGGCAGATCGTTTCGGAAACAAATCGAGAAAGGTGGATGCGATGCGTTGGCCCGATGCATTGCTGGTGGGTGTCGCGCAGGCGATGGCCCTGATCCCAGGCACGTCTCGTTCTGGCGTGACAATGACAGCGGCGATGGCGCTGGGTCTCACGGCAACGGCCGCAGCACGATTTTCTTTCTTGTTGTCGATTCCCGTTATTGTGCTGGCAGGCGGACTTGAAGCCATCAAGCTGGCGCGCAGTGATCTCGCCATCGACTGGGGGACGCTCGCGATCGGCGCCGTGCTGTCCGCGGTGGTCGCCTACCTAACGATCAAGTACTTCATGAAATTCATCGCCCGCATTGGCATGTTGCCATTCATGCTTTACCGGCTCGCCCTTGCCGCGCTGATTGTTTACGTATTGGTCTGAGGCGCGTTTGTGGCTTTGTAGTCGCGGATCGCTAAAATGCGCGCCTTTTGAAGCGCGTCGCCAAAGGCTTTGCCGGTGTGTCCTTGCGCCGCAATATCGGCGTTCTTCACATTGAGTGCCGCGTCCATCGCACCACAGAAAAAAGCGGCTTGCGGATAAGGGCGTTGTTCGAGCCCGGTGCGGCCACGTGCATCTGCTTCGCACGCCAAGGTGAAGCGACGAACATGGTCCGGGTCCCGGAAAGCGCTCATGGCGTTCAGCGCTTTCAACAACGTGCTGGGTTTGAGCTCGAAGACTTTGTGGCAATGCGTGTGGTATTCGGCCACATCTTTGGCGAGCTTGCGGAATTGCTTAGGTGCACGAATGCGATCACACACCTGATCGACGAGCTTGGCACCGGTCGCCTCATGTCCACGATGGGATGGCCACTGTTCCGGCGGCGTCAGTGCTTTGCCCAAGTCGTGCATCAGCCCGGCAAAGCGAACAGTTAAGTCGTCGCTGAGTTGGGCTGCCTGGTCGATCACCATGAGCGTATGCAACCCGGTGTCTACTTCCGGGTGCCATTTCGGCGGTTGTGGTACGCCAAACAATGCCTCGACCTCAGGTAACAGGACGGCCAGTGCACCGCAGGCGCGCAATACCTGAAAATAAATCGACGGTTGCGGCGTTGCCATCGCGCGCTCGGTTTCCGACCAGATGCGTTCGGCGGCAAGATGCGGCAATTCGCCGGCTGCGACGATGTCGCTCATCAGCTGCATGGTTTCCGGATCAATCGTGAAACGTTGTGGTGCATAGCGCGTTGTGAACCGCGCTACCCGGAGCACCCGCAACGGGTCTTCGCTGAACGCTGGTGAGACATGTCTGAAGATTCTCTTTTCAAGATCCGACTGCCCGTCATAAGGATCGACGATTTGCCCCGATGCGTCTTCGGCGATGGCATTGACCGTCAGATCGCGACGCATTAAATCTTCTTCCAGTGTCACGTTGGGACTGGTATCAAAAGCGAACCCTTGATAGCCATGGCCCGTCTTGCGCTCCACGCGCGCGAGTGCGTATTCTTCATGTGTATGAGGATGCAAGAACACCGGAAAGTCGTTACCCACCTGGCGGAAGCCACGATTAAGCATCTCATCTGGTGTTGCACCGACGACGACCCAGTCTTTTTCATGCACAGGCAGGCCGAGCAGTCGGTCTCTAACCGCGCCACCCACCAAAAAAACGTTCAGTCCATCGGTTGCACTCATGCGCACTAGTGTACCGAACGTGAGCGGTGCGCGTTGTTTTTCGAGCGCGATCAGAATGGTCGTGATCGCGTTGGTGCTGACCCAAGCGACAGGTTGCTATTACTGGCAGGCAGCGCGTGGTCAACTGGCGCTTACGCAAGCCCGCGAACCGATCGATGTTGTGCTTGAGGATGCGACGCTGCCACAGACAACGCGGCGCAAACTCGAGGTCGCGCGCGACGCAGTGGCGTTCGCGCACCGGGAACTCGATCTTCCGGACAATGGTAGCTATCGCCATTTTGTGGCGTTGGATCGCGACTATGTCGTTGTGAATATCTTTGCCACACCGGAGTTTTCGTTAACGCCAAAACGTTGGTGTTATCCGTTCGCCGGGTGTTTGTCGTATCGGGGCTACTTCAAGGAAGCGGCAGCCCAGCGTCATAGCCAGCGCTTGTCGGAGCAGGGCAATGATGTGCACTTATCCAAAGTACCTGCGTATTCAACATTGGGTCGGCTTAAAGATCCCATCCTCAGCACCATGCTGGTGCGCAGTGAGGCGGGTGTCGCGTCGCTATTGTTTCATGAGCTGGCGCACCAGAAGATCTATGTGTCTGGCGATACCGCGTTCAATGAGTCATTTGCGACAGCGGTGGCAAACATTGGCATAAAGCGGTGGCGCCAAGCGCGATCTATTGAGGCGTCGGACGCATTGGTTGCTAACCGCGCGTTGCGTAAAGAGGCGTTTCGGTTGATCGGCCTGCTTCGGGATGACCTAACCCGGATCTATGAGGCGGATACCAGTGAAGCCACTAAACGACGTGAGAAAGCGGACCGGTTCGACCAGTTTGCAGCGGCGTGGAAAAAGGCAGGCTTACGTTCAAAGCCGCCGATGAGCAATGCCGCGCTGGTGCCGCTGGCGGTTTATAACGATGTGGCGCCGGCTTTCGAAGCCTTGTTCCTGGATTGCGGCGAATCGTTCGACTGTTTTTACGAACGTGTTGAGCATCTCGCCGAGCAGGCGCCGGACGAGCGCAACAAAGCCTTGGACACGCTAATGCCGGATTCGTGACGCGCTGCTAGCGACCCGCGTTTCGGCGTAGCTTGTCGAACTTGGCGTTGCGATCATTTGGTGCCAGATAAGTCGGCGCGATCGCCTCGAGTGGCGTTGCAGTGATGCCTAACTCGGATAAGCCGTCGCTGTCGCAAATGCTGTGAACCGTCAACGAGCGGAAGTTGTCCATCGAGAACGGTTTGCCTGGCACAAAGTTGAAGAATCGCGCCTGCATTTTGGCAAGCCCGTCCGGTAATCCAATGATGGGGCGGCGCAACCCGAGCTGCTCGCGCACGTAGGTCACAAGCTCGCGTAGCGAATAAACCTTCGGGCCGCATAGTTGATAAGTCTTGCCGACAGTTTCGGGTTTGTCGATGGCCGTGACGAAAGCCGCGGCAACATCTTTGACGTAAACCGGTGCGAAGCGTGCGTTGGCGCGTGCCAGCGGCATGAAGGGCGCAATTTTCAACAAACTGGCGAACCGGTTCATGAAACCATCGTCCGGGCCAAAAATGACGGACGGCTGGAAAATGGTCCAGCCCAGTGTTTTGACATCCATCGCGCGTATCGCGTCTTCAGCCTGGCCTTTGCTTTTCAGATAGTCCGATGGACCATTCTTGCTGTCGGCTTTCAGCGCGCTCATTTGCAGGAAACGTCCGACGCCGCGTTCGCGGCAAACTTCTGCAACCGTCTTGGTTAAGTCACGATGTGCGACGTAAAAACCTTTACCACGATGATGGCCTTCTTCATTGAGGATGCCGATCAGGTTGATGACGACGTCAGCATCACTAATAACCGCCGACAATGCGTCGCGGTCGTGGACGTCGGCCGCGACTAGCTTGACGCTCGGATTCACGCCCAGCGCTTGTGCTTGCTCACAGTTGCGGGTGGGTACCGTGATCGTATAGCCGCGTTTGCCTAGTGCGTTAACTAGCGTTCGTCCGACGAAGCCGGTGCCGCCGAGGACGACACAGTGTTTGTTTTTATTCATAACAGAATTATAAGCGACTAGCGGTCGTCGCTGCCGATTGTTTTGGTTTCACCGGTTGTAGGGAATCGGAAAGTCGACCTACGTCTTGCTCCAAACGCCATCGAAACACGATCGCCGCCCCGAGCACTCTCTGTACATAGGCGCGCGTTTCGTCGTAGGCAATGGCTTCTATCCAGATATCGGCTGGAACGGTTTCAACTTGAGGTAGCCAACGATCGACGCGATGAGGGCCGGCATTGTAGGCGGCGGCTGCCAGTGCAGGCTGACCAAACCGGGTGGTCAGTTGGGCAAGGTACTGCGCGCCGAGCGTGATGTTGGTGTTGGGGTTCTTGAGGGTATCGACACCTTGCCAGCGTATGCCCGTTTTCTGCGCCATGCGTTTGCCGGTGCTCGGGATCAGTTGCATCAACCCCCAAGCGCCCGCCGATGAGCGAGCGGTGGGGTCGTAGAGACTTTCACTGCGAACAATGCCCATTGTCAGGCTGTTCGGAATGCCGACCCGTTTGCTTTGCAATTCGATGGTTTCCCGGTAGGCGAGCGGATAACGGATGTCCAGATCGTCCCAAGCCTTGAGTTCTCCCAGCAGGGCAATCGCTTCACGGTGTTGTTGCCAGCGATGCGCCAGAATAGCGGCATCGCGTTTACCCAGTCTGTCCAGTTTTCGCACGGCCCGTTGCCATTCCTGTTGCGCGCGTTTGGGCTGTTCGACGGCCCAAAGCTCTCGCGCGCGAATAATGTCCGGTTGGTCTCCGATGGCGCGAATGGCGGTTTCATCAACCGCAAGATTGCGGTGGGCGAATGCATAGTCCTGGCCGACCTGATCGGCCGCCAGAAAACCGTAGTAACTGCGTTCTGTGGCCAGCACGCTCATTAATGCCGTGCCATTGTCGCGATCGCCGTTTTCGAGTAAGGCTCTAGCTGCCCAGTAACGCCAGCGGTCGGTCCCGCGCTCGGCTTCGCTCATTGCAGCAATGGTATTGCTAACCAGCGTCCAATCGCCATTTAACAAGCCCATGCGTGCTCGCCATTCCAGCAATCGTTGGTCGCGAAAAGCATCGGGTACACGATCCATGATCGCTAACGTCGACGGTTCGTGATCTTGCGCTGCGCCGATGGCAATGTGCCGAAGTGTTTGGCCCACCACATCCGCTTTGAAATCACGTTTGCGACGTAAGGCTTCGAACGCTTCAGCGGCTGCCGGCGCATCGCTGAGCGCGCGCTTGCGAACAGCAGCAACGAGTTGCTCGTTCGTTAACGCGGTTTGCTCCGCAACAGCACGTTTTAAGGTGTCGGTAGGTTGCGTAACGGATTGTCGCCAGCGCCTTACTGTTGCTTTCGCAGTATCATCATTGAGCATGCCGGCCAGATAATTCGCGAGACCAAATTGTCGGGATCGAACAGCGAGTTGCATGCGTGCTTCGATGAGCGACGCATCAATCACGCCGTTCTTGAGCAAATTCGCGAACGGTGTGTCGCAAAAGTCATGTTGCGATTTTCCGGTCAGCCAAAGCGTGCGGCTTAGGGTTTCGGATCGTGTGCGATCGCCTTTCGAGAGATAGCCCTGGAGCGCCAGGCAATCGAGTGCCGGTAGGTTGGCGTCGGCATAGTGTTGTTCATAGATGGGTAAATATCGCTGCCATGCTTTGAGCTTGCCCAATCGTAAGGTGCGGCGATAGCGCAGGCGACGAATGGGCGCGAGCGATGCGTATTGCGTGAGGAACACGTCCAGTTCGGTAGAGCCGGTCTGTTCCAATTGATCGCTGTAGACGGCAGCTTTGAGATCCGGCCAAAGTGGATAGTCGGCCAGGAGGTTCAGCGTGTCGCGATCCACGGGAAGCTCGCCTTCCAGCGCGCGCGGCCATGCGTCGACGAACGCGGCGCGTTGCATGGCTAATTTTGACGAAGCATCGGCGAACGCGCTAACCGCGATAATCGAGGTTAGCGCGCCACCGAATAAGCACAGCCACCGGCGTTGCTGCCGGCTTTGGTTACGGAACAAACTTCAAAAGCAGGCGGCGACCATTGCGTTGTACTTCGATGAATAAGACGCCTGCGCTGTTGGTTTCTGCGATGTTCTGCATATCCACGACATTCGTGACCGGCTGACGGTTGATCGATGTCACGCGATCGCCGATACGCAATCCGGCGGTTGCCGCTGGCGAGTCGTCAGCGATGTTCGATGTGATCACACCATTTTGCTCGGCCGAGTTTTCGAAACTGGCGCCCGTCAAGCCCGGGTGTAGCTCTGCGCCATCGGCGATCAGTCCACTGGCGACTTCATCAAGCGTGGCTTTAAAGTCTCGCGCGCGGCCTTCCCGGAGTGCCGTAATCTGTACGGAATCACCGCTGCGTTTCAGGCCAATGGCATTGCGCAGCTCACTGGCGGAATCCACTTTTTCACCGTCGACAGCGGTAATGATGTCCATGACTTCCAGGCCGGCTTTTTCTGCCGCAGAACCCGGGTTGACCGAACGCACAATCGCGCCCTGAATGTTCTTCACGCCAAGCGCTTCTTCGTTGTCGGCGCTGACCGTATCAATCGATACGCCGAGCAGGCCGCGCTTCACTTCACCGAAGTCGAGTAGTTGCCGCATGATGCTGCTGGCCATGTTGGACGGAATTGCAAAGCCGATACCGACGTTACCGCCATTGCCGCTAATGATGGCGGAGTTAATGCCAACGAGCTCGCCGCGTAGATTCACCAAAGCACCGCCCGAGTTTCCGGGGTTAATAGAGGCGTCGGTTTGAATGAAATCTTCGTAGCCACCACGACTGATACCGCTACGACCGAGTGCGCTGACGATACCTGACGTGACGGTATGACTGAGGCCAAACGGGTTACCAATGGCGATGACGAAATCGCCGACCTGGGTTTCGTTGGAATCGCCGATATTGATATCGATGAGACCTTTTTCACTGACTTTAATGACCGCAACATCGGTGCCTTCGTCTGAGCCAATCACTTCGGCTTGCAAAATGCGGTCATCAAATAGTGTGACTTTGATATCGGTAGCGTTGGCGACGACATGATGGTTGGTCAGTATGTAACCATTCTCCGCGTCAACAATGACGCCGGAACCCGCCGAGCGCATTTCGCGATTGGAACGGGGCGTTGGCCCGCCAAAGAAATCGCGAAAAGGATCGCGCCGGGAGCGCTGGGGTGCCGTACTGCTTACCTGGATATTGACCACGGCCGGAGAGACCTCCTGAACCAATGGCGCCAGACTGGGTAATGGCTGGCCGCTGAGTGCCGGCGGCAATGCTGCGCTCGCAAGACCTGACAGACTGGCCAATAGCGAGAACAGTAACGTACGGGTTAATTTCATCTTCGATTTCCTATGAGTGTCATATCCCAATGTATGCAATTGCGCATTTTGGGTTTGATGCTGAGTTAGAGAATACGATATTTACGACATCAGGCGGATCTATTCGGTTCCGAAAGGCTGTCGGTTAGTCGTTTTGTGGCGCTTTTTAGGGGAATTTCAAGTCTTTGTTGGTATCCATTGACGAATTCGGCGCTAGGCGACTGAATTTGCTGAGTTTTTCATAGAACACTATATATTGTGTCTGCCAACTTATGTCGTATGTGACAAATTTTTACCTAAATACTCATTTAGATTTAAAAGTTAGGTTTGTAAGTCGTTGATTTTGTTTTATTTGATCCATTTAAATAAAACATCATGCAGCCTTGACAGGAGCCGCTTTGACGAATATTCTGATCCCTCGCTCGCACAACATCTTGTGTGCAGCAAACCAACAATAAGAGATGCCTCTTAGGCATGTCGGTCGGGAATTGTCTGACTGGCAAGGAAGCTATTCGCTGTTTTTCGGGGGTCCGGGGCAGCGCCGTCAACATCAGGGCGATCAGGCGCGCGATGCGTCTCGCATAAAATCAGGGGAAAAATCAGGAATGAGCATAGCCACAGAAACTGGCAAGGGTGAAGCCGTGGTCAGCGATATCAGTGTTAATACCGTCGCGGACATCCCACTGCAGGAAACCTCCGCAGACATTTGGGAAACGAAGTATCGCCTGACGGCGAAGTCCGGTGAGGTGATTGACCACACCGTTGACGATACGTTTAAACGCGTCGCCACCGCGCTGGCTAATGTAGAAAGCGACCCCGATCGTTGGCGCGATCGCTTTCTGTGGGCGTTGCGTTCGGGCGCGATTCCGGCTGGCCGGATCACATCCAATGCCGGCGCTCAAGCACACAAGCCTGCGACGTCGACCATTAACTGCACCGTCTCCGGCACCATCGCTGATTCCATGGATAACATCCTTGGCAAAGTGCACGAAGCCGGGCTGACGTTGAAAGCCGGCTGCGGTATTGGCTATGAATTCTCCACGTTGCGTCCGAAAGGTGCTTACGTTTCGGGTGCTGGCGCCTATACATCTGGTCCGCTGTCGTTCATGGATATCTACGACAAGATGTGTTTCACCGTGTCGTCTGCTGGCGGTCGGCGTGGTGCACAAATGGGCACGTTCGATGTCGGCCATCCGGATGCGCCCGAGTTCATTCGTGCGAAACGTGAAGACGGTCGTCTGCGTCAGTTCAATCTATCGCTGTTGATCACCGATGGCTTTATGAAAGCCGTTAAGAACGATGACCCTTGGGCATTGGCTTTCCCGGTCACACAGAAAGAACTCGAAGAAGACGGCATTTCGGCGACGCAAATTCTGGATGGCGCTCATGCCGATGAATACGTTTGGCGCGAATGGCCAGGCGAGGGTGATTTCCTGACCGATGATGGCGGACTCGTTGCGTGCAAGATTTATAAGACAATGCCGGCACGCCGTTTATGGGACATGATCATGTCGTCCACATACGACTTCGCCGAGCCCGGTTTTGTATTGATCGACGCGGTCAATGAAATGAACAACAATTGGTGGACCGAGAACATCCGCGCGACAAACCCTTGTGGCGAGCAACCATTGCCGCCGTATGGTTCCTGTTTGCTGGGTTCGGTCAACCTCACGCGTTTCGTCACCACACCGTTTCAGGAAGGCGCGCGTTTTGATTGGGATGGTTTCCGCGAAGTCGTCAAAGTCTTCACACGGATGCTCGACAACGTGGTCGAGATCAATGGTCTGCCGTTGCCACAACAACGCAACGAGATCACGCGCAAGCGTCGGCACGGCATGGGCTTCCTTGGTCTGGGCTCGACGATCACGATGCTACGCATGAAGTACGGCAGCGAAGATTCGATTACGTTCACTGAAAAAGTAGCACGCGAGTTGGCGGTTGCCGGCTGGGAAGCGGGACTGGAGCTTGCGCATGAGAAAGGCGCCGCGCCGATCATGAGCGAAGACTTCGAGGTCACCGGCGAGATGCTGCGCAAACGCCCGGAGATGATCGAAGACGGCTATCAAGTTGGCGATCGTGTACCAGGGCGCATCTTGCATGCGAAATACAGCCGTTACATGCAGCGTGTTGCCTCGGTTGCACCGGAACTCGTGGCCGAGCTCGAGAAAGTGGGCGCTCGGTTCACACACCACAGCTCGATTGCACCGACCGGCACGATCTCATTGTCATTGGCCAACAACGCATCCAACGGCATTGAGCCTAGCTTTGCGCATCATTACTTCCGCAATGTGATCCGTGAAGGCAAGAAGAGTAAAGAGAAAGTTGATGTGTTCTCGTTCGAGCTGCTGGCTTATCGCTCTTTGGTAAATCCAGGCGCGATGCCATTCTCGCAAGAAGAGGGCGAAAAATTGCCGGACTACTTCATCGCCGCCGATGACGTATCGCCGATGCAGCATGTTGATATTCAGGCAGCCGCGCAGAAATGGGTCGATTCATCGATTTCCAAGACAGCGAATGTCCCGACCGATTATCCGTATGAAGACTTCAAAGATATTTATCTTTATGCGTATGACAAAGGGCTGAAAGGCTGTACCACGTTCCGTTTTAACCCGGAGGCCTTCCAGGGTGTTTTGGTGAAAGAGGACGACCTTAAGAACACCACTTATGTGTTCGAGCTGGATGACGGCAGCAAGGTTGAAGTGGCGGGTGACGAGCAGATCGAGTACGACGGTGAAATGCACACTGCGGCTAATCTGTTCGATGCACTGAAAGAAGGTTATTACGGAAAATTCTGATGAAAATCGATAAGAAAATTGTAGGCTATACAGTCAAAAAGCCGGAATCCGAAGAAGCAGCGAAAGCGGCGGCACCGGCGAAGTTCGACGAAAAAGACAACGTCATCCGCATGCACGAGAAGCTCGAGCGTCCGGAGATGTTGATCGGCTCGACTTATAAAGTGAAAACGCCGGTCTCCGACCATGCCATGTACGTCACGATCAACGACATTCTGTTGAACGAAGGTACACCGCATGAGCAGCGTCGTCCGTTCGAGATTTTCATCAACTCGAAAAACCTCGATCACTACCAGTGGATTGTGGCATTGACACGCATTATCTCGGCGGTGTTCCGCAAGGGTGGTGACGTCACATTCCTGGTCGATGAACTGAAAGCGGTTTTCGATCCGCGTGGTGGCTACTGGCAACCGGGTGGTAAGTTCATGCCGTCGATCATTGCCGAGCTCGGTTACATCGTTGAGAAGCACCTACAGATGATCGGTTTGCTAAAAAACCAGATCCTCGACGAGCACCAGCAAAAACTGGTTGATGAAAAACGTGCCGAGTACGAACAAGCTAACGCCCAACAAGATGCGTTCGCTCAGGACGGCGGCTATCCGGAAGGCGCCCAGCTTTGTGCCAAATGCAGCACAGCGGCGGTCGTCATGATGGACGGTTGCATGACGTGTTTGGCCTGCGGTGAGTCTAAGTGCGGTTAGGATAGGTTTTTGCGCCGCGCTGTCTTACCAGCCGCGGCGCAGTCCGTCGTTAACGTTACTTCAGGATCGATACCCCAAAGGGCTCATGGCCAGCATGCAACGGACTAAGTTACCTTGCGCTCATAAGTGCCGTTTCGGCAACCCTTTTAGAATCAAGTTCCTGCAGCCTCATCCGACATCGCCATCCCCGACGCCCGATTCGGCAAGAACAACGCCGCTCCGATCGCGACGATGAGTAACGGGCAAATCACATAACTAAAACCTAACTGCCAGCCGACCTGGGCAACGATGAATGGCACGATCAGCGGGAAGACCGCGAAACCCAAACTCAACGGTGCGGATGCGCAAATGGATAACGCGCTGGCGCGAACTTCCTGCGGGAAGATCTCTGCGACGAGCACGGGCAGTACCGCCAGCGATCCATAGAACAACGCCGCTGTTAACGAATACCAGATCATGTCTTGCGCGCGTGTCTCCGGCAGCCACATCAAACCCAGTAATGCTGCCGTGCCACCCAGCGCCCACAGTACGAACACGGTGCGTCGGGTCAGCAGATACTCGCCGACGAACGCGGCGAGCAAATAGCCGATGATGCCGACGCCGTTCGAGATGCCGACGAGACCAGCGGCTTCCGCAGGCGAATAGCCTCTTACTTCTGCGAAAAAGGTCGGGAAGAAAAAGGCGGTACCGGCATAAGCGCCACCAAACGCAAAGTAAGTGACGATGCTCGCTAGCGAATGACGACGGTGCTTCTTCGAGAATAGGACGCCGACCTTCGGCTTCGGTGCGGCTTCGCCTTTCGCGGGTAGCACATCGGGTGCATCGCGCAACAACCAGTAGAACAATCCGGCGAACGGGATGACGAGGAAAGCGGCGAAGCACATCGCGCGCCAGCCAAATCCAGCGAGTAACGGCACGGCAAACATCGATGCCAGAAACCAGCCCAGCGGATAGCCACACTGCAGTACACCCATCGCCACGCCGCGCAGACGTGGTTTGACGTTCTCGGCGACATACGCATTGGTGATCGGTGAAAGGCCGCTGCTGATCCCGAAACCAAGCGAGCGCAGGATCGTTAACATGACGATGCCGCCCGCAAAACCCTGCATGCCAACTAATAAGGCTGAGACGCCGAGATAAAGGCTTAACATCGGGCCGCGCCCGAAGCGGTCGGCCGCAGTGCCGGCAAACAACAAAAGAACTGATGACGCAACAAACGAAATGGTTAATACCAATCCGACGGCTTCTAGCGGCAAATTGAATTCCGTCAGAATGCCGGGAATGGCGTAGCCGAAAAACGCCTGATCCATATTGGTCAATGTCCACGCGACAAAACTGATGATCAGGATCCGCAGGTTGTTCGAGCGTGTTGAAAGCGCGGTTGAAGCGTCGTTCATGGTAAGCCTTGGTCAGATACGGTGAAGCGTTTTATTGTCCGGTACAAACGTGTCGAGGGAGCATTTTCTAGTGGGTGGCATTGTGGCACTACTAACACCAGGCCTCCAAATTATTGCGAATAGCGCTGTCTTCATCTTTGCTACCGATGACATTACTCGCGCTTGTTTCGATCTCAAATAACGTTCTGCAAAAAAGCACTTGATGCATTGAAATCAACTAGATTAATGACGAAACAGATCGGTACAATACGACCCAAGATTTTTCTGGATAACGTTTGATGAGTCCTGTCGAACCCTACTTGCTCATATCATTGGCAACGATATCCGGCATGTTCACGATGGTGTTTTACATCATCTGGAAACGTCTACTTCGCAATGGTTATGCGTTGGTTTGGACGATCGCCTGTGCCGTCGTCACCGTGCGTTGGATGATCCCGTTGATACCGGCTGACGCCTGGTCTGCTGAGCTCGCAGAGTTGACGGTGAGTTTCCTCGCTTTGACTGCCGCCGGACTCAGTGTGACCGGCTATTGCATGCGCAGCCGTTCGATGGCGATCGCGCGCTGCTGTTGGGTATTTTCTTTGCTCGCTTTCGCGGCGATGGTGTGGTTTCTGTTTGTCCAGCGCCATGTTGGATTGAGCGCTGCATTGCTGCCGGCGAGCGTCTCTATTTTGTTGTTTGTCATCTCCTATGTCGTATTGAATCGTCAAACGAACAAGACCGCAGCGGACTACGTTACGGCGTTGTTTATTGCGTTGTTCGCCATGACTCAAATGGTCGCGGCCTCTATTTCAATCGGTATGGGTGCGACTGGAGATTTTGGGGCTTATGCGCTCTTGCTGCACTTCAATTCGTTGACCTTGCCGACCGGTTACGCCGGTATTGGTGTCTTCGTCCTGTTCCTGTTGGCCTCTGACCTTTCTCAAAAAATGCGGCAAATGAGCATTCGGGATCATCTAACAGGCCTGTTGAACAGACGTGGCTTTCATGAGCGCGCCAGTCGCGTTTTTAACCGTATGCGCCGGGAGAACCGGTCGATTTCCGTGATCATTGCCGACATCGATCACTTCAAGCAGGTGAACGATCAATATGGTCATGCGGTGGGCGACAAGGCACTGGTTTATGTTTCTGAAGTGTTGTCCAGTTTAAGCCGGCCGGGTGATATCGTTGCGCGTTTCGGTGGCGAAGAATTTGTCATGCTGTTGCCGTCGACAGATCTGGTGCGTGCCGATCACTTGGCCGAGCAGATTCGCGCGACGCTGGCGGATACACCTTACACGGGCGGAGGCGATGTATTCTCGTTGACTTCGAGCTTCGGCGTCGCCAGTTATTCGTCGGAAGATGAAAACGTGTCAGACATGATCCTGCGTGCAGATCGCGCACTCTATAAATCCAAGGCTTCAGGTCGAAATCGCGTGGATGTGGAATCATCACAAGTGTTCAAACGAGGCGATGGCGCGTTCCAGCCCATTCTGTAGTCGCTTGCAGTGCTGCCGCGTTGTAGTGGCATGCCTGGTTGCGTCCGTTAGTGCAGGGTGTATTCAGTCATCAACTTTTACGTCAGCGGAATCACCAACCACGGCTGCGGCGCTGGCCGAGTCTTTTAATCATAATTTGATCGACATGCTCTACTGCGCGCGATCGTCCGGTACCGTCGTGGTGGTTGCCCATCGCGGTGGCGTCGCACCCGGCTTTCCCGAGAATGCGTTGAACAGCATTGAACGATCCACGCAGGCGGCGCCGGTCGTAGTCGAGTTGGACGTGGTGCGTTCAGCCGACGGCGTTTTGTATCTCCACCACGACGATCAGTTGGATAGAACGACGACGGGCTCCGGGCCTTACAACGCGTTGCCGTGGTCTTCTGTTGTCGAGTTGCAGCTCATTGATAACGATCATGTGACCACGGAACAACACCCCGTGTCGCTGGCCGCAGCGCTGATGCGGCTGCGTGGTAGTGCGTTTGTCATGCTGGACTTGAAGGATCGTCGTGCAACCGCCGAAGCTGTCGCTATGGTGGTTGATTCCGGTCTACTTGAGGCGACCGCGTTTATTGCCTATGACCTCGAGCAAGCTCGGGAGATTCTCGCAAATGCGCCAGAGGCATCGCTAGCGATGGGCCTCGACAATGCCGTGGCATTTGCTGAAACTGAGTTGGCGCCCAACGCGTTGATTGCCTTAACCGGCGCGATTGAGCGTAAGCCGGACGTACCGGAGCGGATCCAAAGCACGGACCTGTTCTTGTTAGGTGGCAGTTATCTATCGACCCACCCACTCGATGCCAAGTTAGCAACCGACCCGGTGATCCCCGCATTTGATCTTGTCGCTAGTGCCGGCTACCAAATGGTAGTCTCCAACCGTGCGCTGTTAGCCGCGCGCTATTTGCAGGGTCAGCGATTGCTGGTCGGTCAACGCGCTTGTGACTAGCTGGCGATCAGGCTGAGTGATCGTTCAAGTGCCCCGGGTATTGTTGATGCGGCGTGTACGGGTATCACGGCAGGCCGAAACTTCAGTTGTTGATGTTTCGTCTATCGAGATTCTTGGTCCGTAAAGCACTGGTAAGCCCCAACTTTTGTTAGTCTATATAACATCAATTTCCCCCACGCTTTAGGAGCGCATTGATGAAGAACTTACCCCAAAGACTCGCCGCGGTCGGCTGCCTCGTGATGTTGGGTGCCTGCGCCGCACCCGTCAGCACCGAACTGTCCGACGGCACATTTGCTTACAAGATCGACTGTGATGGTACGGCTCGGGGGCTCAATTATTGCCTTGAAAAAGCCGGTAAGTCTTGCGGTGCGAAAGGTTACACATTGGTATCAGAAGCTGGCGAACGCCTATCTAACAGTGATGCTGTTTCCTCCGACAGCCAAGCGTTCTTCAAAGACTACGCTGGCGATAGAAACCGGATCTATTATCAATGCGGCACGTAGTCCGGACTTGGTCAACCGGCCATTAGCTGTTGCACCGCTGATTGATGACGATCAATCAACTGGTCTAGCCGCTGCCGGGTGCGCCGACGGGCGTCGACGTAATCCGCCGGGTTTTGAATATCACCTTTGACCTCGTAATAGCACTTGGTCTTGGGCTCTGTACCCGAAGGCCGCACGATAATCCGTGAGTCGTCTTCAAGATAAAAAATGACGACGTCGTTTGGATGATTGTCGAGCGCCACTTCGCGACCGTCGGCGAACCGATGCGTTAACGTTTGTAAGTCTTTGGTCGACGTGACTGCGATCCCGCCGATGGTATCCGGGCTGTTGCGCCGGATTTGATCGGTGATGGATGCCTGACCTGGTGTTGTGCGAATACTCTGTTGATGAGTTAGGAACAATCCGTGCGTGACATAGAGTTCTTCGAGTCGATCGAAAACGGTCTTGCCTTGGTCAGCTAACGTGGCCGTTAACTGACAAAAGAGCATCAGTGCTGACAACCCGTCTTTATCGCGAACAATTTGGCCCATCGCATAACCCAGCGCTTCTTCGTAGGCGAAGACGAAACGCTTTCTCGGCGTCTGTTCCGCCAGCGCCATATTTGACAGCCATTTGAAGCCGGTTAATGTTTCGAGGTAAGTCGCATTCGCTGACTCAGCGATACGACCGAGCATCCGCGACGAGACTAGCGACGCTGCCAGGATCTGGGTCTCGCCATCTTGTTGTCTCAAACAATAATCACCCAGCAAGATGCCAATTTGATCGCCGGATAACATGACGTAGTTTCCATCCGTGTCGCGCGCAGCCACGGCCAGACGGTCGGCGTCCGGGTCATTGGCGCAGGCCAGCGTCGCCTGGTGCTCGGCTGCAAGCGCGATGACGGCATCCATCGCACCGTCTTCTTCCGGGTTCGGAAAATCGACGGTTGGGAATTGGCCGTCCGGTTCATGTTGTGACGGCACGGACCAAAAGTCCTGAATCCCGCATTGCGCGCTGAGCGCTGTAGCGAGTTTGGCGCCGACGCCATGCAATGCCGTGTAGGCGACAGAGATACCGTTTTGTGGCGCGGTGTGCCATTGCGCGATCGCCTCGACAACGCGTGCGCTGTATTTCGCGACAAACTGATCGTCAAGCAACGCTAGCTGCTCGCTGTTGGCGACTGCGTCGAAATCCTTCCAGGGGAGATCGGCCATCGCCGCTGCATCGATATGATCAGCAATGGCTCGATCATGTGGTGGGATAATCTGCGCACCGTTTTCCCAATACACTTTATAGCCATTGTATTCGGGTGGATTGTGACTAGCGGTCACGACGATGCCGGCAGCGGCATTCAATTCAGTGACGGCAAAAGCGCCGACCGGGGTGGGTTGCTCGGTCGCTGTTAAAAATACGCGAAAACCAAACGCCGCGAAGACGCAGACCGCATCCTCGGCAAACTGGCGCGAGTCGGGTCGGGCGTCATAGCCAACCACGATGCCACGGTTCGCGGCACCGTCGACGGCTTTCAGTAAGTATTGCGCCAATCCGGCCGATGTTTCCCGAATGACGAGACGGTTCATGCGGCCCGGACCGGCGCCGACCACACCACGCAGTCCCGCGGTGCCGAATGCCAGCCGTGCCGTGAAACGGGCTTCCAGTTCACTGGTGTTTTCTGCTGCCCGTATGGCTTGTATCTCGGCTCGCATGGCCGGATCCGGATCACGGGCAAGCCAATGGTCTATCGCTTCATCCAAAGATTGTCCACGACTCATGAATTGGTTCCTCTCAGACAGCAAAATAGCCAGGCTGCTGCTGGCAAAAGTTTCAATAACGCACGTGCTTCTTAGACATGGTACGGTTCTACGTCCGCGATGTCAGTCTCAAATTTGCGACGTCATGCGCAAAGCGGCGCGGATTAAATTCAGCATCAAAACAACAGGAAGACCATGAGCCAGTCCAGCAAACTTGATCAACTTCGGGAAGTGACCGTTGTCGTTGCCGACACCGGCGATATCGATGCGATTCGCAAGCACAAACCGGTCGACGCGACGACCAACCCGTCATTGGTGCTCAAAGCGGCGAGCCTTCCAGAGTATGCGCCGCTGGTCGACGAAGCCGTCAGTAAAGCGGCGGCATCCGGCGGGTCCAATGATGAGATCGTCGAGCAGGCCATTGATCAGCTTTCTGTCGCGATTGGTGCCGAGATTGTGAAAATCATTCCTGGCCGAATCTCCACTGAAGTTAGCGCGAGGTTGTCTTTTGATACGACCGCCAGTGTTGAAAAAGCGAAACGGTTGATCGACTTGTATGAATCTAAAGGTGTGTCCAGCGATCGTATTTTGATCAAGCTTGCATCCACCTGGGAAGGCATAAGAGCCGCCGAAGCGCTCGAAAAAGCTGGTATTCAATGTAATTTGACGCTGCTGTTCAGTCTGGCTCAAGCGAAAGCTTGCGCCGACGCCGGCGCGTTTCTGATTTCTCCGTTTGTTGGGCGCATTCTCGATTGGTTTAAGAAGGCGAACCCAGGCGCTGAGATCAGCATTGATGAAGATCCCGGCGTGCGGTCGGTGACCGAGATTTATGACTATTATAAGTCGGCTGCGATCGAGACCATCGTGATGGGTGCCAGTTTCCGCAGCGCGCAACAGATCGAAGCCCTGGCAGGTTGTGATCGACTCACGATCAGCCCTGACTTGCTCGATACGCTTGGCCGTGATTTCGGTGAGCTAGCGGTGCGACTAGATGCTAACCAGGCAAGCGCTGGCGAGCGGCATGCACCGTTGCAGCACGAACCGTTCCAGTGGCAAATGAACGAGAATGCAATGGCGACGGAAAAGCTCGCCGAAGGTATTCGGGGCTTCTATGCCGATCAAGTCAAACTCGAGCGTATCATCGCAGGTCGATTGGACGAGTTGCATCAGTAGTGCCTTCCGCTGACTTTTTGTCGTGATGGTCTGGTCGCCATCGGCGCAGGACTGTTGTCTTGGTCGCGGTCATTGTTGGCTGCTTTTCTTGTCTACCACTGCATGTTGCTAGTCCCTTCAAAAAGGTTCTAGTAGAAACGTTCTATGCGCCGCTGAAGCGCAATCGGTAGTGACGCGTGCACCGATAGGGTGCGACTTGCATGCTTCGTCTCGGTCGAGAAATCTCTAACATCTTGAAATATTAGTCAAAGATGACACAGCACCGTTGTGGCGTAGTTCTTGCTAAATGTTCTCTGTCGGGCAGTACCGGCATTTTCACGAGTAACATTTAGGAAGTACGAATGAACGTTGTAAATAAAGTCGGAGTGATAACAGGTGCACTAACCCTGCTGGCCACCGCAAGTGCCAGTGCCGATGAGTGGACGGCGAATGCCGCCGCCGCGAACAATTACATATGGCGTGGCCTGACCCAGACAGAAAATGCTCCGTCTATTTCAGGCGGCATTGATTATTCGAAAGACAATGGGTTCTATGCCGGTACCTGGGTGTCGAATGTGAGTTACGCGCCCGGTGATGTCTACTCCTATGAGCACGATCTCTATGCCGGGTTCGCCGGTGAGTTCAGTAATGGCATCGGTTGGGACGTGGGTTATCTTTACTACAACTATGATAAAGAAGCCGAGTTCGATTTCGGTGAGATTTATGGAAGCCTGTCTGTTGGCGATTTCAGTTTCGGTTTGAATATTCTCGCGAATACCGAAGCCGATGAGGCGCCCGACCAAGACTTCGGGTTCGGGCAAACTTATTACTTCTCGGCAGATTACGCGACAGAGATTCGCGAAGGGTTGGAACTGGGCTTACATGTCGGCTACCACGATGGAGACTTCAGCGAAGCGTTCAATGGCGTGCCGGAAGGGTACATTGACTTGGGCGTTTCATTGGCCAAAGACGGTTTCTCATTCGCAATTACGACTACGGATCTTGACGATCCGGGTCCCGACAATCTGGACAATGACGAAATCAAGTTCACTGTCGCTTATTCAATGGACTTCGATCTCTAGATGACTCACGCCGGCCGCGATTGTGCGGCCGGCGATGATCGGCTAACGCCGCGCAATCACCCGTTTAGTGAGCGGGTCGGTTATACTTTCGGCCTTGTATTCCAGATCCATACGCAGACCGTTTTCCGCTGATAGCGGTCGCGTAGTGATCACGGCAGGGTGAACATGGCGTTGATGATTCCCGACTTTTCGAGCGCGGCAGTACTAGTGGCTGGCGATGTCATGCTGGACCAGTACTGGTTCGGTGGCACCGATCGTATTTCTCCCGAAGCACCGGTTCCGGTCGTGCACGTAAAGCATGATGAAGAGCGACCCGGCGGTGCGGCCAACGTTGCGGTCAATTTATCCATGTTGGGTTGCCAAACGGCATTGCTCGGTCCGTGTGGCAATGATTCGGCGGCGGACAGACTGGATGCCACGTTGCAAGCACGGCAAATTGATGTGCAATTGGTCCGTGATGATCAACAGACCACCACGACGAAGTTGCGGGTGTTGTCGCGAGGTCAACAATTGATCCGTCTTGATAGAGAAGAACGTCCCACGGATTCTCATTCTTTGTTGACGCCATTGGGTAGTGCGCTGCCAAAACATGATGTCGTGATCTTGTCCGACTATGGTAAAGGTGCTTTGTCCGATGTGGCTCATCTGATCGATACTTGCCGTGACGCCGGCAAGCCCGTTTTCATTGATCCCAAAGGTAGTGATTTCGCTCGCTATCGCGGTGCCACATTAATTACCCCTAACGAGAGCGAGTTTCGACTGGCCGCCGGTGATTGGGATGATGATCAACAACTGGTCGCTTTGGCGCGCAAGATGATCGAGGCGCTTGACCTGACTGCGTTGCTGATTACCCGAAGTGAACGCGGCATGCTATTGGTCGAAGACGATGATGAGCCGTTCTTCTTATCGACCGAAGCACGTGAGGTCTTCGATGTGACCGGTGCGGGCGATACCGTCATCGCTACGCTTGCTGGTGCCGTCGCCAGTGGCTGTAGCCTGCGGCAAGCTTGTGAGCTCGCAAACCTCGCCGCTGGTCGTGTCGTTGGCAAGATCGGCGTCGCCGGCGTGACGCCTGCCGAACTGCGGGTTGCGCTGCACCGGCGCGGAAAAGGCGGTCGGGAAGCGGTGGATACCGAGGCGTTGAAAGCACTGGTGGCCGAGGCCCAGTCCTCTGGCGAGCGGGTTGTCATGACCAATGGTTGTTTTGATTTACTGCATGCCGGACACGTCGCTTACCTCGAAGAAGCAAAGTCTTTGGGTGACCGGCTAATCGTCGCCGTCAATAGCGATGCATCGGTCGCTCGGCTCAAAGGGCCGGAACGACCGATCAACAATGTCGAGGATCGTATGCTGGTGTTATCCGGCCTGGCCGCGGTTGATTGGGTGGTCGAGTTCGACGCTGATACGCCAGCCACCCTGATTGAGGCAGTCTTGCCCGATGTACTGGTGAAAGGCGGTGACTATGCGGTCGCGGAAATTGTGGGCGGTGATGCGGTGATTCGTGCGGGTGGGGAAGTGCGTACGCTGTCATTTCGCAGTGGCCGTTCGTCGTCATCGATCATCGAGAAAATTCGCGGCGAGTAGCTTCACGCGATGCGTTTTTTTTACAACATTCTGGTCTTGCTCGGCCTGCCGTTTGTCGGCGTTTACTGGCTGTGGCGCGCTTTTCGTGATGCGAGTTATCGCGCTAACTGGTGGCAGCGATTTGGTTTCGGTCATCCTGTCGCCGACGCCGGTCAAAGAACCGTTTGGATACATGCGGTTTCTGTCGGTGAAGTTCAGGCGGCAGCGCCGCTGATTCGCGCATTGCAGCACAGACTGCCCGGATCCCGCATTCTCATCACCACAGTCACACCGACCGGTGGTGATCGCGTTCGTCTTCTGTTTGGCGACACGGTGACCCATGCATTTGCACCCTATGACGTCAGGGCGGCTGTGCGCAGATTTTATGATCGGATTGCACCGTCGCTGGCTATCATTATTGAAACGGAACTGTGGCCGAATCTTTACAACGAAGCGGGCGAGCGCAGTGTCCCTTTGGTCCTCGCCAGCGCGCGTATCTCGCCACGCTCAATGCCACGGTATCGCCGTCTCGTGAGTTTGTTCAGAGACGCGCTATCTAATGGCATTATCATTGCCGCGCAGAGCGAGGCCGACCGGCAGCGCTTTGTGGAATTGGGTGCACCGATCGATCGCACTTTTGTTAGCGGCAATATCAAGTTTGATTTCGAGCATCGTGCTGACCTCGTCGAACATGGGAAAGCACTCAGAACGACGTTGCTAGGCGAGCGGCCGATCTGGATTGCTGCCAGTACACATGATGGCGAAGACGATATCGTGATTGCTGCGCACCAAAAACTCTGTGAATTAGTTCCGGATGCCTTGTTGATTCTGGTGCCACGCCATCCGGCGCGGTTTGACGAAACCGCGGACAAGTTAGTGAGTGCCGGAGTTTCATTTCAGCGTCGAACGGTTGCCAACCGGATTGACTCGCAGACCACCGTCATGTTGGGCGACACGATGGGTGAAGTGAATCTTTTTTACGCCGCGTCAGACATTGCGTTTGTGGGGGGCTCATTGGTGCCGATCGGTGGTCACAACATTCTGGAACCGGCTGCGTTGTCACTGCCCATCTTGGCGGGTCCCCATCTCTATAACGCCCAAGAGATAGCCACGTTGTTCAGGGATCATGGTGCGATAAACATTGTCGAGAACACGGATGAACTCTTCGATTCGTTGCAGTCTTTGTTCCGTCGTGAAAAGCTGCGCAAAACCATGGGCGGTTTGGCTTGGTCACTGCTCGCTGACAATCGCGGTGCGGTCGACCGCCTATTGAATCGGCTAGAACCGTTCCTGCAATATGAGCGTTCCAGAGATCAGTGAGCTGGCTTGCGATTACTCTTCGAGCAATTGATTGATTTTCTCGAGATCCTGAACCTGAAGTCCGCCAGCTGCCTGCTTCAGGCGTAACACATTCAACAGATAGTCGTAGCGTGCCCGTAGGAACTGGGTACGGGCATTGAACAATGCGCGTTGCGCGTCCAATACATCAACCGTTGTCCGCGTGCCTACGTCAAAGCCGGCTTGCGTTGCTTCTAACGCGGTTTCACTAGATTTCAAGGCTTGCTGCAGTGCTTTAGTTCGCGAAATTTCTGTCAGGACGCCTAGGTAGGCATCGCGAGTCAGCCGCTCGGTTTCGCGTGCAATACGTTGCACGCGTTCGCGAGAGGCACGATGGTTATAGACGGCCTGGCGAACGCGCGAAGAGGTTTGGAGTCCTGAGAAAATAGGCACACTGAATTGAATGGAAACTGACGTTGCGTCGCTGTCATTCGTGATCGGTGAGAACACGCCGACATCAACCAGCTGGTCTGATTCTGATTCAAAATGGCTTCTCTGCGCGACCAGTTCGACGGTTGGCAGGTGCCCCGATCGTTGAATGCCGACATCCTTGCTGGCGATCTCCGCGGCAATGCGCCCGGCGATCAAGTCGAGGTTTTGCTCCATGGCAACCTCGACCCAGGCGTCTTCGTTTTCGGGAGCAGGCGCTAGCAGGGGCAATTCTGAACCAGGCTGGGCCAGATCACCGATGGACGAATCAGTGATTTCACTGAGCTGGTTACTCGCCGTAGCCAGCGCACGCTTCGCCGCAATTTCGTCGGCGATTGCCTGATCGAAAGCTGCTTGAGACTCTTGCACATCGGTGATAGCGATCAAGCCGACTTCAAAACGTTTTTGGGACTGATCCAACTGCTTTGCAATCGCAATGCGGCTGGCTTCGCTCGCGTCGAGCGTATCCTGGGCGCCAAGTACGCCAAAATAGCGTTCGGCGACTCTGAGGAGCAGGCTTTGTTGAGCGGCTTCGTAAGTGGCGTCCGCTTCAGCCACGCGCTTCTTGGCTTGTTGTAAGCCGACGATTTGATCCCAGCGAAAGATGGACTGACGTAGGGTGACATCCCATCGAAAAGTCTCTTCATCCCGGGTCTCGAAGTCCCGAGACTGCGGGCCTGGTATGCCAGTGACAGGATCTAGCCCAATAAACACCTGATTACCATTGGAGTCTCCGCGAGATTCTGCGGCTGAACCGTTCACTTGAGGCAGCAATGCACCGCGCGCCTGAGGCAACGCCTCGCTGGATGCCAGCCGGGCGGCCTCGGCTTCACGGATCAGCGGATCTGATTGCAGTGCTCTTTGATAGACGTCCAAAAGGTCTTCTGCCGTGGCGGGGAGTGCGACGGCGAACAAGGAGCAGGCTATCAATGCTCTGGCGGAATGCTTCATACAAATAATCCGTTTAATTGCTTCGGTGTTATAGTTAGGTAACACACTATATCGGTCTTGCGCTGTCAGGGTCAATACCGGGGTAGGCTGGGATCGACATCCGTAGCCCAGCGGTCGATACCGCCACTGATGTTGTAGACACCTTGGCGGCCTTGCTGGTTCAAAAATGCAGCCGCCTGGGCGCTGCGCATGCCACCATGGCAGAGCATGGCCAGCTTGCCCGTTGCGGGGATCTCACCAACGCGTTCAACAATCTGGCCAAGCGGTATATGAAGGCTCGGCGCTATGGCAACCAACTCGCGCTCCCAGTCCTCTCTGACATCCACAATACACCAGTCATCCCGATCGCGGGCTGTGGCAAGTGCTGCGGGTTCGATTTCTTCAAACATCAGAATTGGAATGCCGGAACGGGCCCATACCCATTCAAATATGGCAGGTGCGTCTCGAAAAGTGACTCGCGCAGCCAGTGATCACCGCTAACCTTCGTGATGCGGCAAGTGCTTAATACTTTCCCGTCATCAATGACGAGGATGGCGCGACCGCCTGTTTTTAGCATTTGTTCCAGCCCCAATTGATGATGTCGAATAGCGCCGCCGGCGACAATCACATCGAATTTTTGGTCAGGTAAACCACCCGGCGCACTAACGGCATTGATTTCAACGTTGTTGATGTTGCTGGCTTTCAGGTTGGCCTTGGCCATTGCTGCCAATGTTTCAGACTGCTCCAGACTGATGACTTGTTTGGCGAGTGTCGCCAGGCAGGCGGTGAAATAACCGCAACCGGTACCAATCTCAAGGCAGGATTCAGTGCCGTTTAGTTGCAGCGCTTGCAGGAATCGGCCTTCCAGCTTTGGAGAGAACGAAACCTGACCATCTCCGATAGGAATATCGCGGTCCACGAAGGCGCATTCACGCCAATTTTCGGGGATAAATCGCTCCCGCGGAATGTAACGCATGACATTCAGGACCTGAGGGTCGATGACATCCCAGCTGCGGACTTGCTGGTCGATCATTTGTTGACGCGCGAATTCTGTATCCATGAGTAACTCCGAAGGTGACTCACGTATTATTTCACAGGCGTTCCCGGTCGGGTAGGGTGCGGCATTATTCTGTGCGTTATGGTGAAATCACAACGCCTTGATGCCACCAATGAGCTAATCTTAGACGACTAAAAAAAGAATAAGACGAGCAATGGTTGCTTCGTCCTTACGCGGGCCAATCGCCGCATCGTTGAGATGGGTTGCGCCGGTGTATCAGTCCGTCAATGAAGACGGGCGTATCGCGGCGGATGCTGCCAGGGGTTTTCCACGCTCATGCTGAGCCAGGTCAATATTGTCTACGTTATCCTTGCGCTGCTGGTGGTCGCTTTACTGGCCGTTTGCGCATGGCTGTGGCGTCGCCAGAGCGGGCTGCGCGGACAGCTGCAAGCCTTGCACGAGGAAGTGCAGGATGTGGCATCGGATGCATCCGTCGGCCGCCGGCTGCAGCCTGCGCCAGAGGATGACCTCGCGCCGATTAACCAGACGATCAATCAGCTGTTTGATGCATTGGGTGAAAAAGAGCTCGAGCTTGCCGAGCGCGATGTCCGTTTTCGGCGGTTCACCGACGCGTTGCCGGAAGTCGCGATTATTCACAACGAGCGGATTCTCTTTGCCAATGACAGTGCGGCGGCGCTGCTTGGCGTCGATGCCCAGCAACTTATTGATAAGCCGGTGACGGATCTCATTAAGCCGCCGTATCGCGCGTTATTGCGCGAGACAACGGTACGGCGCCTTGCCGGTGAAAATGTACCATCCCGACAGGAATTACAATTGATCAGTGCAGAGCGCGGTGCCTATTGGGTCGAAGCCACCGGCGCGCTGACGGACTACAAAGGCCAGCAAGCCGTGCTGACCATCGCGCGCGATATCTCGGCGCAGAAGGAGAGTGCGTCGGGCAACGGGTCACTGATGAATCAGCAGGCGCTCGAGTCGATCGCCGAATGCGTCGTGACGACCGATTTGCAAGGCGTGGTGGTGTCGATGAATCGCGCAGCCGAGACGACACTTGATGTCCGTCGTTACGATGCCATCGGGATGGCTTTTGGTCGTCTGGCCACGTTGGTTGATGAGGTGGACCACAAGTCACTCGGTAATCCGGTAGAAAAATGTCTTTCGCTAAGGCAGCGAATCAATATGGGTCGTCGTGCATTGTTGCTGGGGGCATCCGGCAATGAATCGATGTCCGTCGAGCTGACCGCGTCGCCGATGACCAACCAGCACGGGGAGCTCACTGGCGTTGTCGTGGTTTTTCACGATGTGAGCGAGATTCGTGGGCATGCCCGCAAAATCAGCTATCAGGCCAGTCATGACGCACTGACCGGACTGATCAATCGGCGTGAGTTCGAGGATCGGGTTAGTCAATCCTTGCAATCGCTGCGCAGCAGCGGGCAGCGACATATGCTGGCCTATCTTGATCTCGATCGATTCAAGCTCGTGAATGATTCTTGCGGTCACCAGGCGGGTGATGACCTGTTGCGTAAAGTCGCAGCCTTGTTTCGTGAGCAAGTTCGCGACAGTGATAGCGTTGCGCGAATCGGCGGTGATGAGTTCGCCATGTTGTTGCCGGGTTGCCCATTACCCAAAGCGAGAGCGATTGCTGATGCGACTTGCCGCGCCATTGCCGACTATCGGTTCGTTTGGCGCGACCGTATTTTTACGATTGGGGTTAGCATCGGCTTGTTAGAGGTTACCGATTCGTCGGGCAATGTTCAGGATATTCTTGCTGCCGCTGATTCCGCTTGTTACATGGCTAAACGGGGTGGTCGTGGCCAGGTTCATATCTATTCCGAAAGCGATGAGATTGTTGCCCGCGAACGCGGCGAGATTCGATGGCTGCAACGATTGCAGAATGCACTGAAAGAAGGTCGTTTTGGTTTGGCCGTGCAACCGATTATTTCCCTGGCGGCCAGTGGCCCGCAGGGCCCTGCCTGTGAGGTGCTGCTGCGCTTGCGCCGCCGTCACGGCGAGTTGGTCAACCCAATAGAGTTCATGGCGGCCGCGGAGCGATATCAGCTGATGCCTGAAATTGATCGTTGGGTCGTACGCACGACGTTCGATGCGATTGCCAATAACGAACTTAACATTCCCGTTGGTCGGAGCTGCGGTATCAATCTCTCCGGCCAGACCTTGTCTGATGAGGGTTTTCTCGAATATGTGGTTGATGCGCTGGATGTCTCCGGCATAACGCCAGACGCTGTGTGTTTCGAAGTAACCGAGCAATCGGTTTACGAGAATTTTTCGAGTGCCCAGCGGTTCATCGAAGTGTTGCACGGCATGGGTAGTCGTTTTGCACTCGACAATTACGGAAGTACGCCCGGGGCGTTCACGCGTTTACGGGAGCTGCCCATCGATTTTCTCAAAATTGATGGCCGGTTGACTCGGAATTTGGCGGAGGACTCTGTGAATCAGGAAGTCGTTTCCGCCATGATTCGATTAGCGAGCACGATGGATTTCAAAACGGTTGCCGAAAAGGTTGAAGCGCAAGAAGACTTTGATGCACTGCGTGATCTCGGCGTTGATTTCGCGCAAGGCAACTTTATCCGTCAACCGGCGTTGCTCGAGAAACTCGCGAGCTAGCAGGTTACGGGTCATATCTGGATTTCAGCCCATCGTGCGGCTGCCTCGTAATTCGGGCAGCGATGACTAACTCGGTGGCTTCGGTGCGGTAGGGCAGTTCTCTGTCTCTACCGTCCACATGAAGTTTGCAATTTTCCATTCGCCATCCACCTTGGCAAAGTCGATGGAATTGACGCCGCAATGCACGAATTGTTCGTCGACCCGGAATTCGTATTCCCCCCAAACGACGGCGATCGGGCCGCGCACCAAGACGATAGGGTCACTGGTCCATTGCTCAAAGTATTGGTGCCCGTCGGGTGCAATCTTGCTAACAAATGTTTCATTGTTGGCCATCCGCATTTCCAGATCATCGTTGCCGGGTTCACGACTTTGCCGAAACGACAGTACGGATCCCTCGGCCAGTTGAATCGCACGCCAATCATCCGGATTGCTGGATTCGACAGCGGCAAACGCTTGCGCCATGACTTCCAAGATCGCCTGTTTTTCGTTCGGTTCAGCGCGTGCTTGCGTCGCCAAAAATAAGCTGATGACAACGGCGATTGATCGAGCAGTCTTTGGCATCATTTTCTTGAACCTGCTGTTAATCGAGAATCGGTATACTGGTTTATCATTAACCCTTTCCTCCCAGTCAACCTGCGAAGTCACACCACAAATTTAGTTTTCAATTTCGGTTTGACGCGATGATTCTTGAGCGTTACGTAATCCGGAAGTCCGTTCTTGAACGGCGGGAAGTCCTCGCCGTGAATTAGGGGTTCCAGATAGCGCCTCGCTTTCGCGGTGATGCCGAAGCCGTCTTTTGTGATGTAGCTCTTCGGTACGAACTTTTCCTTGTTCGCGATTCGGGACAACGGGGCTTCTTCTATTTTCCAGCGATATGGAGTGTCTTTTAGACGTTTGATGACCGGCATCACCGCCGTTTTGCCGGCGAGTGCCATCTTCACGGCATGTTGTCCCACGGCATAGGCTTGCTTGACGTCGGTCGCAGACGCTAGATGGCGGGCAGAGCGTTGCAGATAATCAGCAACGGCATAGTGGTACTTATAACCGTGTGCATCGCGGATCATGCCAGCGACGACTGGTGCCACGCCACCCAGCTGGGCATGACCAAAGGCATCCCGGGTGCCCGATTCGGCGAGAAAACTGCCGTCCCGATAGCGCGTCCCTTCCGAGACCACAATAACGCAATAGCCATAGTTCTTGACGCATTCCCGGACACGCTTCAGGAAGCGTGTTTTCGCGAAGGGTACTTCTGGGAAGAGGATGATGTGCGGTGCTTCTTCTTTGCCGTTGCCTGCCAAGCCACCCGCGGCAGCGATCCAGCCAGCATGTCGCCCCATCACTTCCAAAATGAAGACCTTGGTCGATGTCTCCGCCATTGACGCGACATCCAGCGCGGCTTCTTGAGTGGAGACGGCGATGTACTTGGCCACCGATCCGAATCCCGGGCAACAATCGGTGATGGGTAGATCGTTGTCTACCGTTTTGGGGATGCCGATGCACTGGACCTCAAAGCCCATGGCTTTGCTCATCTGAGATACCTTGTGCGCGGTATCCATGGAATCATTGCCGCCGTTATAAAAGAAGTAGCCAATGTTGTGTGCTTTAAAAACTTCGATCAGGCGCTCATATTCCGCGCGGTTTTCTTCCAAACCCTTAAGCTTGTATCGGGCTGAACCGAAAGCGCCGGCTGGTGTGTGGCGCAATCCGGCAATCGTCTTCGCGGATTCGCGGTTGGTATTGATCATGTCTTCGGTGAGCGCACCGATAATGCCGTTTTTGCCGGCATAAACGTTGGCGATCTTGTCCTTATGTTGCCTTGCGGTTTCGATAACACCGCACGCACTGGCGTTGATAACGGCGGTAACGCCACCGGATTGGGCGTAAAAGGCATTTTTTCGGCTCATGAAAACGACTCCCTGATTGAGTTCAAATATGGCTATACAGCCTAAAAGGCGCCATAAGAGTATCGAAATTCTTTGTTTTGCGCCCGTCCATGGCCTTATGGCTAATTGACCTTCACGGGAGACACAGTTAGGGTTTCGTCCCTTGCCCATTCGTTGGGCACCTCATTTTTAGGGATTTTAGGCATCATTATGCGGATTGTACTTTTGGGTGCGCCAGGCTCTGGCAAGGGCACACAGGCTCAAAGATTGATGGCAGACAACGGTATTCCGCAGATCTCAACGGGAGATTTGCTGCGTGCCGCGGTTGCTTCGGGCAGTGATCTCGGCAAGAAAGCCAAGGCGGCGATGGACGCGGGTGAGCTGGTTTCCGATGACATCGTGTTGGGCATGATTCGCGAACGTTTGGCTGAGAAAGACTGTGACAATGGCTTCATCCTTGATGGCTTCCCGCGCAACGAAGCGCAAGCTGAGGCACTTGAAACCGTCTTGGTTGAAATCGGCAAGCCGTTGGATCGTGCCGTGCTGATGGATGTTGATCAGGATGTTTTATTGAAACGGCTGTCAGGTCGACGAACCTGCTCAAAGTCTGGCGCTGTATTGAATATATATTTCTCTGCCAAAGAGGATATCGACGCAGTCGCCGAACGTGGTGGCGAGCTTGAACGTCGTAAAGACGATAATCCCGAGACGATTGCGCATCGGCTTGAGGTATATCAGGCTCAAACGGAGCCGCTGATCGAGTACTATCGCAAGCAAGACAAGCTCGCTGTTGTTGATGCGGTCGGCAGTATGGAAGATGTGCAAGAGAGATTGCTGGCAGCGGTCGCCGGCTGAGCGAGCGCTAATCTCCAGCGATAATTTCGCGCAACGTTTTTTCAATCAATGGTGCACGCCACCCGCGAAAGGCACGAATGTCTTCGTTGCCGCGAATCGCGTCGCGAAGCTCCCGTTGTGGCGCCAAAATTTCTGCTTCCATTTCAAGGCGCTGGGCGATTTCCCGAACGGCGGCGGCCATCGCTTTGACTTTTCTTCGCTCAACGTCGTCCGGTCGGGGGCGGTACTCTGGCGCTACTGGCAAGTCTCCGTTGATAACCTCGAATACTTTATTCGCATAGCGGTTCGCAAACTTTGAGCTGATTCCTTGAATGTCGCCGATATCGCCGGGTTTTGTGATTTCGCCAAAGGCGATGTCCAGCAGAGACGCGTCGCGCAATATCCATTGGCGCGGTCGATCAGCCTTTTGGGCGATTTCCTCGCGCCATTGGCAAAGTGCCATGACGAGCGGCTGGACCTTTTGTGGCAAATTGCCGAAACCTTTCACGCGCTGCCATGCATTGTCTGTCGGGTTTTCGTAAAGCGCCGGAGACAACATATCGGCGCAGTCACTGGTTGCCCAGTCCTCACGCCCGAGTTCAGTCAGTTTTTCCTGAAGGTGCCCATAAATAGCTGGTAAATAATTGACGTCGTCGGCGGCGTATTGCAAAACATCTGTTGCGAGCGGACGCCGGCTCCAATTGGTGCGCGTGTGTGCTTTGGCAAGCGTGACGTTGCAGATGGCTTCGACCAGTTTGGCATAGCCGATTTGCGGCGGCAGGCCAACGATACCGCCAGCAACCTGCGTGTCAAAAACTTCTTCCGGGAGGCGACCAGCGCCCATCATCAACACTTCGAGGTCCTGTCGGCCAGAGTGCAAGACCAGCCTCGTGGCTAGCAAAGCATCCCAAAATGCATCGAAGTCCAGCTCTAACAAAGGGTCAACCAGATAGGTCGTCTCATCGACACGCAGCTGCATCAGACAGAGTTGCGGGTAGTAAGTCTTTTCGCGAAGAAACTCTGTGTCAAAATAGACGATCGTCGCATCGACCAAGGCATTCGCGACTTGCTCCAGCGCTGATTGTGACTGAACAGTGTCGATAGCAGATTCCAGGCGTAGAGTGCGCGACACAATTGTCGCGAATGTGAAACAATGTAGCAGAGGTGGCGTTCGTTGCTTAGTTTTTTTCGATTAATGATTCCCGTTGCAGGGTTGCAGCGCAGTCCGGCTGCTATACCGCACTCGGCTAGCTTGTGTGTTCTGGCGCTAGCCTGGATCGGTCTGCTATCGGCAATCTATGCGTCGATCATGAGCTACAACGGCGTCAACTACGCACTTGGCCTGGCAGCGTCGATTGCCTTTTCGATGGTGGTGATCTACGCCATTCTTCGCGTTACCAAAAAACCCGACAGATACTTGCAGACCATCACGGCATCCTTCGGCGCCGGGGCCGTTTTGTTGTTGGTCCAAATTGCGCTGGCCTTTCTGTTAGTGGCTGGCATTAGTCCTCGCGTTGCTGCCTGGTTGTTTCTGCTGATCCTTGCCTGGTCGCTATTAATTGATGGATTCATTTTGTCCAAATCACTGGAGATCGACATGATGCCGGCGTCGGTCATGGCGCTAGTGATCATGGTGATGCAGATGGCCGTGCTTCAGGCGCTGCCAGAGTTACGCTAATGCATATCCATATTCTTGGTATCTGTGGGACCTTTATGGGCGGCATTGCGGCGCTCGCGAAAGCGTCCGGCCATCGCGTCTCCGGCTGCGACAGTAATGTGTATCCGCCGATGAGTACGCAACTTGAGTCGTTGGGGATTGAACTGATCGAAGGCTGGAACGATGATCAACTCGCGTTGGCGCCGGATGTGTTTATCGTTGGCAATGTCGTCAGCCGGGGGAACCCCTTGATGGAAGCCATCTTGAATGCTGGCTCGCCGTATACATCCGGTCCGCAATGGTTGTCTGAGCATGTGCTTCGGGACCGCCATGTGATTGCTGTTGCCGGCACGCACGGCAAAACGACCACGACGAGCTTGATTGCACATTTATTGGAGGAGACAGGTCATTCACCCGGTTTCCTGATCGGTGGCGTACCCGGTAATTTCGATGTGAGCGCGCGCCTTGGCAAGGGGCATTATTTCGTGGTCGAGGCGGACGAATACGACACGGCGTTCTTCGATAAGCGTGCGAAGTTTGTTCACTATCGTCCGCAGATCGCGGTGCTCAACAATCTTGAGTTCGACCATGCTGATATTTACTCGGATCTGGCGGCCATAGAATGGCAATTTCATCAGTTGCTGCGCATGGTGCCTGGTGACGGCCATGTGATTGTTAACGGCGATGATAAAAATCTGGAGCGCGTCTTGGAGGCCGGCTGTTGGACGCCGATTAAACGGTTTTCTACCAATGACGAATCGTCAGATGCCACGGATTTGCGCGTGCTTGCCGGCGAACGCGTCGATCAAGTCAGGCTAATTTCGGCGAGCCAGACCCATACGGCAGGATGGGCGCAGCAGGGATCACATAACCGGCAGAACACGGCAGCTGCACTGCTTGCGGTTGGTGCTGTCGGTGTTGACCTGACGCTGGCGGCAAATCATCTGTCTAGTTTTGCGAGTGTCAGTCGGCGGATGCAGTGTTTGGCTGATGCGCATGACATCAGACTGTATGATGATTTTGCACATCACCCCACAGCGATTCGTTTGGCGCTTGATGGCGCCCGCGAGGCGGAGCCAATGCGCCGTCTTGTCGTGGCGTTTGAGCCGCGTTCTAATACGATGCAAAGTGGCGTTCATGCCGGCGTGATTGCTGACGCATTTGCCGTTGCTGATGAGGTGGTTGTATTGGCATCCCCCGAAATCCCTTGGGATGTCGGCGCCGCTTTCTCGTCGGCGGCTTACACGGTGTCCACGCATGCGACGGTTGATGCCTTGTATGATGCGTTGACGGGCATCATTGAGCCTGGCGGCTCGATTATTCTAATGAGTAACGGCGCGTTTGGTGGCTTGTCTATGCGTTTGCGTGATTGGGTTTTGCAATATGGCTGAGCGACGAAAAATACCTTTGTTTCCGTTGTCGACTGTCCTGTATCCGGGCGGCCCGTTACCGCTACGTTTGTTCGAAGCGCGGTATATCGACATGGTCAGTCGGTGCATGAGAGATGAAATGCCGTTTGGTGTTGTTGGTATCAGTGAAGGCCGAGAGGTGGGTCCTTCGAAAATCCATAGCATGGGTACCGAGGCCAAGATCACCGATTTTTATCAAGGCAGTGACGGCTTATTAGGCGTCACTGCGATCGGCGGTGATCGCTTTCGACTGATCGCCGAACAAACAGCCGCTGATGGTTTGCGCTGGGGTGACGTTGAAACGGTGACCGCAGAGCCGGCTATTGCACTCCCAACTCGTTTTAGCGCGTTGGCGGAGATGCTGGATAGCATTCTCGATGATCTAGGCAAGCTTTATGAGGGTCACGAACGTCTATTGGACGATGCCACCTGGATCGGTTACCGATTTAGCGAAATACTGCCGCTGACGATCGCGCAGAAGCAGCATTGTCTCGAGATCGAAGACGCGACAGAACGGCTTGACATTATCACCGCCGTTCTAAGCCGCGTCCCCAACAAAACTGAGCAATAGGATCAGCGTTTAGCTCGACGCTAGAGATTGCATGGCGTCGTCGGCTTTGGCGATGGTCGTATCAATGTCTTCCTCAGTGTGAGCGGCGGAAATGAAGCCTGCTTCGTACGCGGACGGCGCCAAGTAAACACCACGATCCAGCATGGCATGGAAGAACTTCTTGAAGTACTCCGTGTCTGCGTTCTCGATATCATTAAAACCGGTGATGGCATCTGCCGATGAGAAAATAAACCCGAACATGCCGCCTTGGCTTGCGGTGTTGAGTGCAACGCCATGCTTTTTCGCGACGGCTTGCAGACCATTTAGTAGGCGATCGGAAGATGCCTGCAATTGATCGTGGAAGCCGGGCTTTTCGATTTCGAGCAATGTCGTCAAACCAGCCGCCATTGCCAACGGGTTCCCGGACAGCGTGCCAGCCTGATAGACCGGACCCACAGGCGCAATGTGATTCATGATATCGACGCGACCACCAAATGCCGCCGCCGGCATGCCGCCGCCAATCACTTTTCCGAGGGTGGTGAGATCGGGTTTCACACCAAACACCGATTGCGCACCGGCTAGTGCCACGCGAAAACCTGTCATGACTTCATCGAAAATCAGCACGGCACCCGATGCGTCGCAGACTTCGCGTAGTGTTTCGAGAAAACCCGGCACCGGAGCCACAAAATTCATGTTGCCGGCGATAGGCTCAACGATGATGCAGGCAATATCGTCACCTTCTTTGCTAAACAGTTCGCGAACTTGATCGGCATTGTTGAAATCCAGCGTGATCGTCTGGTCAGCCAGTGATTTGGGTACGCCTGGTGAGCTTGGTACGCCCATGGTTAGTGCGCCGGAGCCTGCCTTGATCAGTAGCGAATCCGAGTGCCCGTGATAGCACCCTTCAAACTTGACAATTTTTTCGCGACCGGTGAAGCCGCGAGCCAATCGGATGGCGCTCATGGTTGCTTCGGTGCCCGAGCTGACCATGCGGACCCGTTCGATGGAAGGAATAATCTCGCAGACCTTTTTCGCGAGTTGAGTCTCCAGTGCGCACGGTGCGCCGAAGCTTAATCCGTTCTCGGCGGTTTCCTGAACGGCTTTGATGATTTTGGGATGGGCATGCCCGAGAATCATGGGGCCCCATGAGCCAATATAGTCGATTAACTCCCGGTCATCTTCAGTCCAAACACGCGACCCTTTGCCGCGCTTGAAAAATAGTGGTTCGCCGCCAACACCATTGAAGGCGCGTACCGGCGAGTTCACGCCGCCCGGAATATATTGTTGTGCTTCTTTGAAAAGGCTCACTGTTGATCCCCGTTAGTTTTGCTTTCCATGATTGTATCGCGCATCGACCTGTCGTGCGCTTGGACTGGTATGATAAAGCCAACTAATGTTGCTTGGACCTTGTCTGTCTAAGCCTCGTCGGAGAACATTTCATGAAGACCTATATGTGTCTCATTTGTGGCTATATTTACGATGAAGAGGTCGGTGACCCGGAAGCGGGGATTCCGCCTAGAACGCGCTGGGACGACGTGCCGTTATCGTGGCGTTGTCCCGATTGCGGTGCGGGTAAAGAAGACTTTGATATGGTTGAAGTCTAGATAGCGATCCGGTGAACCGTTGATGTGATCTCAACATCGCCAAGATCGATCCAACGCCAGCCCGGTGCTTCTTCACTGAGTTTGAAGGCGTCGTGTTTGACCGCAAACTGTTTACATGTCGATGGGGTTGTAAGAACCGGTGTATCCCGATTGCCTGTGCGGATCGTGGTCTCCAGTTGTTGGTGTATATGGCCGCAAACCAGGCTGCGTACTTGCGGATGCCTGGCCAACAGGGTGGCAAGTTGGTCAGCATCTTGAAGTCGGGACTGGTCCAGCCATGCACTGCCGCATTTGACCGGTGGCTGATGAAATGAAAGCAGGGTTGGTGTGTCGGCTCCTTCCGAGAGCAGTTGGTCGAGTTCGTTGAGGCGGTTTTCTCCAAATTCGCCATGTACTTTTCCCGGCACCGCACAGTTGGCGGCGACGACGCGCCAATGACCGACGAATTGATCGCCTAACACCTGAATGTTGTCGCCAACAAGATGTTGCTGCATGAATGCGATGTTGTCATGGTTGCCCGGCAGTGCGAGCACGGGACAGGGCAGTCGCGCGAGTCTTGATTGCAACCGTTGATAACCTTCGATGCTCTCATCCTGGCAAAGATCGCCAGTTAACAAGATCAGGTCTGGTGTCGACAAGGTGAGTGCCGATGAGAGCACTTGATCGAACGTGACGAACGTATCGAGACCATAGTGTTCGCGACCCGCTGTCGCGAAAATGTGCAAATCTGTCAGCTGGAGTATGCGTGGCATCGGACAAGTGTACCCCGAAAAAGACGAAGGCTCCGTACGGAGCCTTCGCTTAGTCAACTGCCGAGTCTCAACCAGACGCTTGTCTAGTAGCGATAAGCTTCGGGTTTGAATGGGCCTTCTGAAGAAACGCCGAAGTAGTCGGCCTGTTCCTTGGACAGCGTCGTGAGCTTGGCACCGATTCGGTCCAGATGCAGTGCTGCGACCTTTTCGTCGAGTGCTTTAGGCAAGACATAAACCTGCTTTTCATACTTGCCAGGGTTATTCCAGAGATCAATCTGCGCCAATACCTGATTGGTGAATGATGCAGACATCACGAAACTGGGGTGACCGGTTGCGCAGCCAAGATTCACCAAACGCCCTTCGGCGAGCAGGATGATGCGGCGGCCATCGGGGAAGATAATGTGATCAACCTGGGGCTTGATGTTTTCCCATTCGAACTTGCGCAGATGGGCGACGTCGATTTCGTTATCGAAGTGGCCAATGTTGCAGACGATCGCCTGGTCTTTCATTTTCTCAAGTTGCTGACCGTTGATGACATTGAAATTACCGGTAGCGGTCACAAAGATATCGACCTGATCAATCACCTCATCTAAACGAACGACGCGATAGCCTTCCATCGCTGCTTGAAGTGCACAGATCGGATCGATTTCGGTAATCCACACGGTCGCGCCCAATCCACGCAAACTTTGCGCGCTGCCTTTGCCGACATCCCCGTAGCCGCATACCAATGCAACCTTACCGGCGATCATGACGTCCGTCGCACGTTTGATACCATCGACCAAAGATTCCCGGCAACCATACAAGTTGTCGAATTTGGACTTGGTGACAGAATCGTTGACGTTGATTGCCGGGCACTCTAATTTGCCCGCTTTGGCCATTTCGTAAAGACGCTTAACGCCGGTTGTGGTCTCTTCCGAGACACCGCGAATCTCCTCGAGCAACTCCGGATACTTGTCATGCACAAGCCCGGTGAGATCGCCGCCGTCGTCAAGAATCATGTTGGGCTTCCAGCCGCCAGGGCCGTGAATCGTTTGCTCAACACACCACCAATACTCTTCTTCGGTTTCACCTTGCCACGCGAAAACGGGAACACCCGTTGCAGCAATGGCCGCGGCTGCTTGATCTTGCGTTGAGAAGATATTGCAAGAGGACCAGCGAACTTCGGCACCGAGCGCAGTTAGTGTTTCGATGAGCACAGCCGTCTGGATGGTCATGTGCAAGCAGCCGGTAACACGCGCGCCTTTCAGCGGTTGCTCTTTGCCGTATTCTTCGCGCAACGCCATCAGGCCAGGCATTTCTGTTTCGGCGATCGCAATTTCCTTGCGACCCCATTCAGCGAGTTTGATATCGGCGACTTTATAGTCTTCCGTTGAGTTAGCACTCATGTTAGTCATTCCTTAGTCTAAAAAATCTTGTAACGGGTGCGGTCACCCGAGTGTTGTAGTGAGGCGCTAGCTACGCTTCGGCTTTCAATGCTTCGGCTTTATCGGTGCGTTCCCACGAGAGGTCGAGATCGTCACGTCCAAAGTGACCGTAGGCGGCGGTCGGGCGATAAATCGGCTGGATCAGATCCAGCGTTTTCAAGATGCCATAAGGCGTTAGATCGAAATGTGCATTAACAAGGTCCGTCAATTTCGATTCTGCAATCTTGCCGGTGCCAAATGTTTGCACGGTCACTGAAGTTGGTTTGGCCACACCAATGGCATAGGAAAGCTGAACCTCGCAGCGTTCGGCCAGGCCTGCCGCGACAATATTTTTGGCGACGTATCGCGCCGCATAAGCTGCCGATCGGTCGACTTTTGACGGGTCCTTGCCGGAAAAGGCACCGCCGCCATGGCGTGCTGCGCCGCCATAGGTATCAACAATGATCTTACGCCCTGTCAGGCCACAGTCTCCGACCGGACCACCAACGACAAAGTTACCGGTCGGGTTGATGTGATAGAGCGTGTCATCGTTAAGCCAGGCTTCCGGCAGGACGGGCTTGATGATGTGTTCCCGGACGGCTTCCTGAAGGTCTTCGAGGCTGATATCCGGATCATGTTGGGTGGACAGCACAACCGCTTCAATGGCGACTGGGCGGTTGTCCTCGTACCGGAAAGTGAGCTGGCTCTTTGCATCAGGTCGCAGCCAGGCTAGTTCGCCGGATTTTCGAACAGCAGCTTGCTGGCGAACTAAACGGTGTGAATAGGCGATAGGCGCAGGCATCAGTACATCGGTTTCATTGCTCGCATAACCAAACATGAGGCCCTGATCGCCAGCACCTTGCTCCTTGTCATCTCCACGATCAACGCCTTGAGCGATGTCACCGGATTGTTTACCGATCGCATTCAAAACCGCACAGGATTTTCCGTCAAAACCCATGTCCGAGCTGTTGTATCCGATGTCGAGCACGACGTCCCGAACAATATCTTCAATATCTACCCAAGCGTCCGTGCTGATTTCGCCGGCGACAATAACCATGCCGGTCTTGACCAGCGTTTCGCAGGCAACCCGCGCTCCGGTGTCTTTGGCTAGGATGGCATCAAGGATCGCGTCAGAGATCTGGTCCGAAATCTTGTCGGGATGACCTTCGGAGACGGACTCGGAAGTAAGTAGAAAAGAATCTTGCATGTTTTCAACCTCTCGGCACAGACACCGCTGCGCCGAACGCTATTAAGTAATATCGTGTGGGGATCTTGCTACTCAAGCGCCTGTTTAAGTAGCCAAATCAGCGCGATATGGTAGCACCAATGGCTGATCTGCCGCCAATCCGAACGACCGGGATTCAAGGATAGGTCTTAACGGCGGGCTATCTGTGGCGCTTAGCATCCGTGCAGCTTGCTCGACCCGTGGCAAAAGGCGACAATGCGGCGCTCGAACAAACAGGAAACAAGATGTCTGAGCAGCCTAGTAATTCCGAGAATGTGTCACGACGTGATCTCGCTAACGCGATTCGCGCATTGTCGATGGATGCGGTTCAGGCCGCGAATTCCGGCCATCCCGGTGCGCCGATGGGCATGGCAGATATCGCCGAGGTGGTGTGGAACGATTTCCTGAAACACAACCCTTCTAATCCAAGCTGGTGGGATCGTGATCGTTTCGTGTTGTCGAATGGCCATGGGTCGATGTTGCTTTATTCGCTTTTGCACCTGAGCGGTTATCCGTTGCCGATGCAACAGCTTCGCGATTTTCGCCAGTTAGGTGCGCATACCGCCGGGCACCCGGAGCGGGATCTTGATATCGGGATCGAAACCACGACAGGGCCGCTCGGCCAAGGTATTACCAATGCCGTTGGTATGGCGCTTGCCGAGAAGCACCTTGCTGCTGTCTACAACCGGGATGGTCATGCCATTATTGACCACTTCACCTATGTGTTTGCTGGTGACGGATGTTTGATGGAAGGCATATCGCATGAGGCCTGTTCTCTCGCCGGCACGTTAGAGCTTGGCAAGCTCATTTGCCTTTACGATGACAATGGCATCTCCATTGATGGTGATGTGAAGGGTTGGTTTACAGACGATACGGCTAAGCGATTCGAAGCTTACGGTTGGCAGGTCATCGATCATGTTGACGGGCACGATGCCGATGCCTTGTCGAAAGCGATTGCGAGCGCGCGTGCTGAAACCAATAAACCGACTTTGATCTGCTGCAAAACGGTGATCGGTTTCGGCTCACCCAACAAACAAGGTACCGCATCGACGCATGGCGCACCGCTCGGTGACGATGAGATCGCAGCGACCCGCAAAGCGCTGGGCTGGTCGCACGCGCCCTTCGAGATCCCGGATGATATTCGCGCCGGTTGGACAGCCAATGATCGGGGTGAGAAGCTCGAAGCGGATTGGCAGCAACGATTTGCAAGCTATGCCAAAGCTCATCCCGAAGCCGCGAATGAGCTCACTCGCCGTATGCAGGGGGATCTCCCGGCGGATTGGCGGGCATTGACCGAACAAGCGCTTAAGGCAACTGATGAAGCTGGCGAAACGGTCGCCACGCGAAAAGCGTCACTGAAGGCGCTTGAATGGCTGGCGACCAAGACACCCGAGATGATCGGTGGATCGGCAGATTTGACAGGGTCCAACTGCACATACCATAGCGGCTCAACGGTGTTGGATGCCGAGACACCGGCCGGCAACTACGTCAATTATGGTGTGCGGGAATTCGCAATGACCGCGATTGGCAATGGCATGGCGCTGCACGGTGGACTGCGTCCCTATTCGGGTACATTTCTCACGTTTTCTGACTATGCGCGAAACGCCGTGCGCATGGCTGCCTTGATGGAATGTCCGAACATATTGGTCTACACCCACGACTCCATCGGGTTGGGCGAAGACGGTCCGACCCACCAGCCGGTTGAACATGTCGCCAGCTTGCGGATTATGCCTAATCTGGATGTCTGGAGGCCGGCAGACACCACAGAGACATTGGCAGCCTGGATCGCTGCCATGGAGCATCAGCGCACGCCAAGTGCCTTGGTGCTTACCCGCCAGAATTTACCGTTCATGACGCGCACAGCGACTCAGATTGCCGAGATCTCGCGAGGCGGTTATGTATTGTCTGAAGCGGAAAATCCTGCCATTGTTTTGATGGCGACCGGCTCTGAGGTCGGCTTGGTTATGCAAGCGGCAGAAAAGTTGCGTGCAAGCGGTCAGGCCGTTCGTGTGGTTTCAATGCCTTGTGTCGAGCGTTTCCGATTGCAGGATTCCGAATGGCAAGCCCGCGTGCTTGGTGCGCCCGGAACGCCCCGATTGGCCGTTGAGGCGGGTGTGACAAATTTCTGGTGGGAATTTGTTGGCGATCGTGGTGATGTGATCGGGCTGGATAGTTTTGGCGCCTCGGCGCCAGCTGAGCAATTATTTGAGAAATACGGTTTTACCGTTGAAAATGTCACCGCGCGCGCTGCTGCGTTGATCGGTCAATAATGATGAAATAGGTGCATGGGTACCTAAAACTCGGAATTCAGAGAGTATTGGAGTAAGTGAGATGACGATTAAAGTAGGTATTAACGGCTATGGCCGCATTGGTCGCAACGTATTGCGAGCCATTTATGAAAGCAACCGTCGCAGTGAGCTTCAGGTCGTTGGCGTCAATGACCTCGGTGATGCGCAAACCAATGCCTATCTCACGCGGTTCGATACCGCACATGGCAAGTTCCCCGGCACGGTAGAAGTCGAAGGCAACCACATGGTGGTCAATGGCGACAAGATTCGCGTGACATCCGAGCGGGATCCCTCAAAGTTACCTTGGGCTGAGCTTGGTGTTGACGTGGTTCTGGAATGTACCGGTATTTTTAGAACCAAAGAAAAAGCATCGGCGCATATCGAAGCCGGTGCCAAAAAAGTCGTCATTTCTGCGCCATCGGGTAAAGAAGTAGATGCAACGATTGTCTACGGCGTAAACCATGACACATTGACCAAAGACGACGTTGTCGTCTCGAATGCATCGTGCACAACAAACTGTCTAGCGCCCCTAGCTAAGCCATTGAACGATGCCATCGGCATCGAGCATGGCATTATGACGACGATTCATGCCTACACCAACGATCAAGTATTGACCGATGTGTACCACTCGGATCTGCGGCGTGCACGTTCGGCGACCATGTCGATGATTCCTACCAAGACCGGTGCTGCGGCAGCGGTTGGTTTGGTCTTGCCCGAGTTGGCTGGCAAGCTGGACGGGTTTGCCGTCCGTGTGCCGACGATCAACGTATCCATGGTTGATTTAAGTTTCGTCGCCAGTCGCGAAACCAGTGTTGATGAAATCAACGAGATCCTGAAAGCCGCTAGCGAGGGTCCGATGAAGGGCATCTTGCAATACAGTGATGGCCCATTGGTTTCTGTCGATTTCAATCATGATCCGGCCTCATCCAGCTACGATGCGACGCTGACAAAAGTCATGCAGGGCACCTTGGTTAAGGTCTGCTCTTGGTACGATAATGAGTGGGGTTTCTCGAACCGTATGCTGGATACCGCACAGGCGTTGATTAAAGCCGCCGGTTAATCGGTTTCCGTATCGATGGACGGCGGGTAGGGGTGTACCTTGCCCGCCGTTTTTTTATGCTGCCTTTTTCGGAGATAGTGTCTTGAACGTACTCAAAATGACCGACCAGAACCTCACTGGAAAGCGCGTGTTAATTCGGGAAGACTTGAACGTTCCGATTGCTGACGGTCGCATCACATCCGACACCCGGATCCAGGCGGCTTTGCCGACGATCAGAGCGGCGCTTGATCGTGGTGCTGCCGTGATCATCATGTCGCACCTCGGTCGGCCGACGGAAGGCCAGTACGATGAGCAGTTCTCGCTGGCGCCGGTTGCGAAGCATCTGGGTAGCTTGCTTGGCATTGATGTGCGCTTGCAGAAGGACTGGCTGGACGGTGTTCAAGTCGCGCCGGGAGAGGTCGTTCTCTGCGAAAACGTCCGGTTTAACCAGGGCGAGAAAACTTCGGACGAAGCGCTATCCAAGAAAATAGCAGCGCTAGCAGATGTTTTCGTGATGGACGCTTTTGGTACGGCGCATCGTGATCAGGCCAGCACAGCTGGTGTCGCACGATTTGCACCGCTAGCTGTTGCAGGTCCTTTGCTAGTGAAAGAGCTGGAAGCTTTGGCGCAAGCGATGGAGACTCCCAAGACGCCCATTTTGGCGATCGTCGGTGGTTCGAAAGTGTCCACCAAGTTATCGGTGCTAGAGGCTCTGGCGCCACGTGTCGATCAGTTGGTTGTTGGTGGTGGCATCGCAAACACCTTCATTGCTGCTGCCGGCTACCCGGTCGGGAAGTCATTGGCGGAGTTGGATCTGAAACCGGTAGCCCTCAGCCTGATGGATGGCGATAACGCTTCGGTACCAGTGCCGACCGATGTCGTCGTCGCTAAAGAATTTTCCGACGATGCGATCGCCCGGACTTGTGCTGTCGCGGATGTTGAAGATGACGACATGATCCTTGATATCGGTCCGGACAGTGCGCAAGTTCTGGCGGATCTCATCCGCAAAGCGGGTACCGTGATTTGGAACGGGCCTGTGGGTGTTTTTGAGATTAATGCCTTCGCAGGCGGTACAGCTGTGATTGCGGCGGCCATTGCCGAGAGCGATGCATTCTCCATCGCCGGTGGCGGCGATACGCTGGCGGCTATCGAAAAATTTGGAATCGCCGATGGTGTGAGCTATATCTCGACTGGTGGTGGTGCGTTCCTTGAGTTTATCGAAGGCAAGACGCTACCAGCAGTAGCCGCATTGGAAGCGGCCGCCAACAAATAGCAATAGCGCGTGCTCATCGGAGTTGTGCGATAGTTCAACTTTCATACTTCAACCTAACTGTAAGAATAAATTGATGATCAGAAGAACGAAGATACTGGCAACCTTGGGTCCGGCGACCGACGATGAATCGGTTTTGCGTCGTATGATTGCAAACGGCCTGGACGTTGTGCGTATTAACTTCTCGCACGGTGTCGGGGATATCCTCGCTGAGCGTTGCGACATGGTTCGTAAGCTCTCGCAAGAGGCTGGCAAATCTATCGCCATATTGGGCGATCTGCAGGGACCCAAAATTCGCATCAGTCGTTTCAAAAACGGCAGTGTGAATTTGACCAACGGCGATGCGTTCTTCCTGGATCCCACCGTCGCTGATGATGCCGGCGATCAGTCGGGTGTTTCGATTGCTTATCCGGAGTTGGCGGACGACGTCAGTGTGGACGATATCTTGCTCTTGAATGATGGTCAGATAGCGCTCAAAGTTACTGGCATTGACGGGCCGCGCGTGCACACTGAGGTCACGCAAGGTGGCACCCTATCGGATAAGAAAGGCATAAACTTGCAGGGTGGCGGGTTGTCTGCACCGGCCTTAACCGAGAAAGATGAGCTAGACATCCAGACGGCCGCCGACCTCGGCTTTGATTATCTCGCCGTGTCGTTTGTTCGCAATGCCGCAGATATCAGACAGGCCCGGGCGCTGTTCGAAGCCGCCGGCGGTTTTGGCAAGATCGTTGCGAAAGTGGAACGCACCGAGGCCATCGACAACATCGATCAAATTGTCGAGGCGAGTGACGTCATCATGGTCGCACGTGGCGATCTTGGCGTTGAAATGGGTTATGCCGAGTTGACCGGGTTGCAGAAACAGATTATTCGAAAAACTCGCTATGGCAACAAGATCGCGATCACGGCAACCCAAATGATGGAGTCGATGATCGAGAATCGCATTCCCACAAGAGCTGAAGTTTCGGATGTGGCCAATGCTGTCATGGACGGCACGGATGCGGTCATGCTGTCAGCGGAAACTGCGGTTGGTCGTTATCCGGCCGAGGTCATTGCGGCAATGGCCGAGGTTTGCGAAGGGGCTGAAAAGTATCAGACGCATCGCTATCGTGCATCGCATCGTGAGCAAGACAATTTTGAGCAAGTGGATGAGACGATTGCCATGGCAACCATGTATGCCGCGAATCATCTGGACGTTAAGGCGATCATCGCGCTAACGGAATCCGGCTCTACAACACTTTGGATGTCGCGGATTCGTTCGGACATTCCTATTTTTGCATTTACACGCCATGAGCGGACGCGTCGGCGCGTTACCATGTATCGCGGCGTGTATCCTGTGGATTTCGATATCACCCACACAAACTCTGTCCGCGTCTACAATGAGGTTTGTAGCCGCTTGTATGAGCTTGGCTTTGTTGCGCCGGGAGATCGCGTGATCTTTACGAAAGGCGATCTAAGCGGCGTTTCCGGCGGTACCAATGCCTTGAAAATCATTGAAGTGCCCGACGCAGATATTATGATGACATCAGACACTAGGAAGCAGAAATGACCGATAAGCGTTTCGAAGGGACCAAGGATTACATCGCGACAGAAGACTTGATGATGGCGGTGAATGCCGGTGTCACATTGCAGCGTCCCATTCTGGTGAAGGGTGAGCCGGGAACCGGTAAGACCATGCTTGCGGAGGAAGTCGCAGCGTCATTGGGCATGCCACTGTACGAATGGCATATCAAATCAACGACAAAAGCACAGCAAGGGCTCTATGAGTACGATGCGGTGGCGCGTCTGCGCGATTCGCAGTTGGGTAACGAGCGTGTGCACGATATCGCTAATTACATTCTCAAGGGTAGTCTTTGGCAGGCATTCGAATCAGAAAAGCCGCCAGTCCTACTGATTGATGAAATCGATAAGGCCGACATTGAGTTTCCGAACGACTTGCTGCGTGAGCTCGATCGCATGGAATTCACTGTTTACGAGACACAGAAAACGATTAAGGCGGTTCATCGTCCTGTCATCATTATTACCAGTAACAATGAAAAGGAACTACCAGATGCGTTTCTAAGGCGCTGCTTCTTCCACTACATCAAGTTCCCGGATGAAAACACAATGGCGAAGATCGTTGATGTGCATTTTCCGGATTTGAAGAAGAACCTGCTACGCGAAGCGTTGAACAGTTTCTATAAGGTTCGCGACATGCCCGGGCTAAAGAAAAAGCCATCAACTTCCGAGTTGCTGGATTGGATCAAATTGCTTCTGGCTGAAGATATTCCTCCAGAAGCATTACGAGCTGAAGACAATGGAAAAGCCATTCCGCCGCTTTACGGTGCTCTGTTGAAGAATGAGCAGGATGTGCATTTGTTCGAACAGTTGGTCTTCATGAACCGTGCCAAACGTTAGAAGGGCCTTCGGTTTAGTCTCATGCTGATTCGTTTTTTCTACATGCTCCGGGAAGCCGGTGTCAAGACGTCGGTTACCGAATTGCTGACCTTGCTTGCCGCAATGGAAAAAGGCCTAGCTGGCGTCAGTGTTGAGCAATTCTATTTTCTCGCACGCTCATGCATGGTCAAAGATGAAACCCAATTTGACCGTTTCGACAAAGTTTTCGCTGCTCATTTCAAGGGCATCGAGCAAGCCTTTTCTGAGTTGACGGCACATGTGCCGGAAGATTGGCTGCAACATGTTGCAGGCTTAAGTCTCACCGATGAGGAGCGAGAGAAAATCGAATCGCTTGGTGGATTTGATGAGCTTATGGAGGCCTTGCAGGAACGTCTTCGTGAGCAGGAAGAACGCCACGAAGGTGGTAACAAATGGATCGGTACGGGTGGCACGTCTCCGTTCGGGGTCGGTGGGTTCAACCCGGAAGGCGTTCGCATTGGTGAGCAGCAGGGTGGCGGTAATCGCCGCGGCGTAAAGGTCTGGGATCGACGCGAATACCGAAACCTCGATGATAGTGTTGAGCTCGGGACACGTAACATCAAGCTGGCCCTCCGCAAGCTTCGCCGGTTTGCTCGCGAGGGTGCTGCGGATCAACTGGATTTGCCAGACACGATTCGTTCGACGGCGAGAAATGCGGGTTATCTAGATATCAAGATGGTGCCTGAACGGCATAATGCGATCAAAGTGTTGCTTTGTCTCGATATCGGCGGCTCGATGGACGACCACGTTCGGGTTTGTGAAGAGATGTTCTCGGCGGCGAGCAGTGAGTTCAAGCATCTCGAATATTTTTACTTCCACAATTTCGTTTACGAGAGTCTTTGGAAGGACAATCGCCGGCGTCATTCGGAACGGATCGCGCTGAGCGAAATCATGAACAAGTACGGACCCGACTATAAGCTCATTTTTGTCGGTGATGCGACGATGAGTCCTTACGAAATTGTTTATGCGGGCGGCAGTGTCGAGCACTGGAACGAAGAGCCTGGTGCGGCGTGCATCGGCCGATTGCTCAATGCGTATCCGAAGGCTATTTGGCTAAACCCTGAACCGGAACAACGTTGGCCGCATACACCGTCGGTCAAGATTACCCGCGAGTTAATGGAGGACAGAATGTTCCCGTTGACCGTGAGTGGTCTGGATCAGGGCATTCGACGACTTCAGTAATTGTTTTGGGTGTGAGGCTAATGGATGTCTGACTCGCTCGAAAAAGAAATGACTAAGCTTGCGTTGGTGCTTCCCGGCGGCGGTGCGCGTGGTGCTTTTCAGGTGGGCGTGCTCAAAGCTATTTCCGAGCTCATGCCGCCCAGATCACGTAATCCGTTCCGGATTATTAGCGGCACTTCGGCCGGTGCGATCAACTCGGTCGTCTTGGCGAGTAAGGCCCACCGTTTTCATTTTGCCGTCGCGGAGTTGGAGCGTGTCTGGGCCGGTTTTCACACGGCATCCGTGTATCGCTCTGATTCCTGGACGATGCTGAAAAGCAGTATGCATTGGCTGGCCGCGATCGTGTTCGGCGGACTGGGCGTCGATAATCCCAAGTCCTTGTTGGACAACAGCCCGTTACGCGCTCTGTTGTCGCGAAACGTCCGATTTCCAAGAATACAAGCAGCGATCGATAATGGATTTCTGGATGCAGTCGCCGTTACCGCGGCCGGTTATCGTTCCGCGCGATCGGTGACTTTTTTTCAAGGCGTCGATTCCAGCGAAGGCTGGGAGCGCACCCGCCGTGTTGGTCGCCAAACAAAACTCCATTTGGACCACTTGATGGCCAGCATTGCCGTGCCGATGATTTTTCCACCAGTCATGTTAGGTGGAGAATACTTCGGTGACGGCGCGATGCGACAAGCAACGCCGCTGTCTCCCGCCGTGCATTTGGGTGCGAATCGCATTCTTGTGATCGGCGTACGGGACGAGCTTGCGGATCGCACAGAGGTCAATGCACCGGAACAATCCTTTCCCGGCTTTGGTCAGATTGCCGGTTATGTCCTCGATACGTTGTTCTTGGACGGACTTTATTCCGATCTTGAGCGGTTGGCACGTATCAACCGGATCATGGAGTCTATGCCACAGGAAACACGCAGTGGATTGGCATCTGAAATGCGTCGCATTGATACCATGGTGGTGCTGCCCAGTGTTGATTTGCGTGAGATTGCGTTAGCCCACATGCGCGAGATGCCACGATCCGTTCGACTGTTGCTTAGTGGAGTTGGCGGTGAAGGGCGATTGCTAAGTTTCTTACTCTTTGAGTCCGGTTTCACACGTGCCCTGATTGATCAGGGCTATCGTGATGCGATGGCTGTGAAAGACCAGCTGCGCGACTTCGTCATGGGTGAAGACGTACCGTCGTTAGTTGCGCCGGCGCCGGTTAGTGATGACTTGTCGGGGATACACCCGACGCTGCCACCGAATTGGTCACAGTAGAAAAACCGCGCCCAGGCCGAGAAAGAGTCCATAGCCAACGACGTCGGTGATTGTCGTCAAGATGACTCCGCCGGCTAGTGCGGGATCAATGTTTAAGCGTTTCAGTATCATCGGAATCGCAAAGCCGGACACGGCGGCAAGCACCAGGTTGCAGGCCAACGCGATCGCGACGAGCAGTCCGATTATCCATGTGTTAAACCACAGCGCGGTCACGACGGCGACGAGCACCGCCCAAAATGCAGCGTTCAACAAGCCCACGGTAAATTCCCGCCGTAAGACCATCCATGCATTGCTAGCCTCAATCTGGCCTAGCGCGATCGCGCGTGTGATGATCGTCAGCGATTGCGTACCGGCGACGCCGCCCATACTGGGCACGATAGGCATTAGCACAGCGAGCAGGACGACCTGGTCGATCGTAGTTTGAAACAGCTCTACTACACTCGCTGCCAGAAATGCCGTTAGCAGGTTGATGCCCAGCCAGAAAGCACGACGTTTGGCGCTCTGTACCACGGGTGCGAACAAATCGTGATCTTCGTCGAGGCCCGCAGCACCCATCAGGGAGTGTTCAGCTTCGTCCCGAATGACATCGACGACATCATCAACGGTGATTCGCCCAAGGAGTTTGTTGTCGTCACCAATGACCGCAACGGAAAAGAGATCTCTGTCTTCGAAGAGTCGCACAACGTCCGCTGACCCGGTCATCGCATGGACGGCGGGCGCATCCGTATCCATGAGCGACTCCACCAGATCATCCGGATCGGCGACAAGCAAAGAGGTTAGTGGCAATACACCGGCATAGTGGTCGTCGCGATTCACGACAATGAGTGAATCGGTACGTTCGGGCAGTTTTGAATGTGCTCTTAAGTAACGCAGTACAACTTCAACAGACACATCCGGACGCACGGATGTCGTGTCGGTATCCATCAATCCACCGGCACTATCCTCCGGATACGCTAATACTTCGCGAAGTCGCTCGCGGTCTTGCCCGTCAAGTGAGCGAATAACCTGCTGTGTAATGGCTTCCGGTAAGTCGACGACCAGATCGGCGAGGTCATCGACGGCCATGCCTTCGGTCGCCGCAATCAATTGCGCGGCATCCATCGACTCAATCAAGCCATCGCGTACGTCATCGGCGAGCTCAACAAGGACTTCACCCTCGCTCTCTCTGTCTACCAATTCCCAGACGAGACGTCGTTCAGCGACCGGTAGTGATTCAAGCAGTCGGGCGATTTCTCCGGGGCGCAGACCAGCGATCATGCGCCGCGCAGTGCGCATCGTGCCGCTTTCCAGCGCAACGCGTAACGCACCGAGCACGGATGGTTCTGTTACGTTCGGATCCATAGAACAACCTCACAAGCTGCCGCGTCGGGAGCGTTCGGTTGACGCATGACGAAGCCGGATCAGTTTAACCTGCGTTCCGACGGATGTCAGGGAAACAGTGGGCTTGTCTTGGAAATAAGCTCGTCGTGACGAACGGTCACATTGCCCCGCTTCGTCCGTAAATGGGCAGCGATTTGTTCGGCCATATAGACCGAACGATGCTGGCCGCCGGTGCAACCGAGAGCGATCGTTAGATAGTTACGGCTGAAGTTCTCTATGTTTGGAATCCATTGGTCCAAAAAGTCCCGAATGCTTTTTTCCATCTCATGAACCATCGTTTCGGCGCGTAAGAATGCGGTGACAGGCGCATCAAGGCCAGTTTGTGCGCGCAATGAGGGTTCCCAATAGGGGTTAGGCAGGCACCGAAGGTCGAAAACAAAGTCGGCGTCTCTTGGAATGCCATGTTTGTAACCAAAAGACTCGATCAATATAGACAACTGATGAGGTGCTTTAGAGCCGACGCGGGATCGTATGATGTCTCGTAATTCGTAGACGCTGGTGCGCGTGGTATCGATGATCAGATCTGCAAGGTTCAGGACGGGCAAGAGCTTTGCCCGCTCGCTAGCAATGGCGTCACGCAACGATAGGTCGTCTTCGGCAAGAGGATGTTTGCGACGTGTTTCGCTGTATCGTTTCAGTAGCGTGTTGTCGTCAGTCTTGAGAAAAACGATATCGCATGAGGTGCCTTGATCACGCAATTTTTCAACGCGTTCTTTTAGGTCGACCAGATCAGTTTGTCGATTCCGGGGATCGATGCCAATCGCGATCTTGTCGCCGCGGGAGTCTTTTTCGGACTTTAGTTCATCGGCAAGCGCTGGAAGCAGCGCAATGGGTAAATTGTCGATGCAAAAAAAGCCGATGTCCTCAAGAACATGAAGCGCAATACTTTTTCCTGACCCGGAGAGGCCGCCGATAATGACGAGTCTCATGAGTCGATACCTGCTGCGTGTTCACTGCATTCGCGCAGAATTGTCAGAACGTCTTCGGGTGTTGATGCATTGCGAAGCGCATCGCATGTGGGTTCTGTCATCAGGGCCACCGCCAGTTTCTGCATGGCATCGTTATAGGAGTCACTAGTGTACTCAGGCAGCACGAAACAGAACAACAGATCCACGTGCGGAACATCCTGGCCATCAAAATCAATGGGGTGTTCAAGTCTGGCAAACAATCCAATGGGTGCAGTCGCGTTTGCGAGTCGGGCATGCGGAATCGCGAGGCCAAATTCGGCCGCCGTACAGCCGAGGCGTTCACGTTCAATCAGGGCATCAAAAACCTGTCCGGAACTTAGCGCTTCCGAGCGATCTGCAAGTGTTTCACTGAGTGTTTCAAGGAGATCTTTCTTGCTGCTGGCGGAAAGGTCGATCAGCACATCATCGCTGGCAAGAGAGTCGGCTACGGTTAGTGGCATAAGAACGTATTCGGCGCTTGGCGCCCACAGCATCGTGATGCTTAAAAAAAACTTTATCGCGATCAAAAATGCCGAAGGGACTAAGGCCCCTTCGGCAGTGTCTGTTCGCGATTATGCCACTCTGACAGGGTCAGGCAAGAGGCAATCCGTCTTTCTTGACAGAGCGTGCGTCAAAGCTGCTCTGTTTTTGCTTATGTTTAAGGATTTGTCGGTCCAGCTTGTCCGCCAAACCGTCGATCGCCGCATACATATTTTCTTCGACAGATTCGGCGTGGACGGTGGCACCCGGGAGGTTTGCAGTGGCTTCCGCTTTATGGCGGAGTTTCTCGACGGTGAGAATACAATGTACGGCCGTAACACGATCTGCGTGCTTTTCTATTCGATGAAACTTATCGCCTACGTACTTCCTTAAAGCGGACGAAACATCAACATGATGACCGGTGACATTTAACTGCATAGCAAACTCCTTGAGCTTTCAATTGTTTTGGATAGTTGGGTTGGGCCCTCCGGATTTTCGCCCGATATGTTCATTTAAAACAGTAGCTTAGGGCCAAAAATAGTCGCTTTTGTCGACTAAAAATACCCATGACCTGATAATGCAAAATTTGGCAGGAGGCTGCAAGTGGAGGATCCTCACTTGCAGCGATTAAGTGGCTGAAAGCCTATCGGGGCTTGCGAACGCGCCGTTCGCTGGACGAAGAAATGTTCATGGCTTCGCGATACTTGGCCACCGTTCTGCGCGCAACCTGCACGCCGTCGTCCTTCAATAAAGCAGCCAATTTGCTGTCGCTGAGCGGTTTGGCCGGGTCTTCCGCGGTAATGAGCTTACGAATCTTGGCCCTAACAGCCACCGACGATTGCTCGTCGCCATCGGTTGTTGAGACGTGTGATGAAAAAAAGTACTTGAATTCCAGCACACCGCGCGGTGTGTGCATGTACTTGTTATTAGTTACTCGCGATACGGTTGATTCATGCATATCGATAGCGTCGGCGATATCTTTCAGAATCATAGGCTTCATCGCTTCTTCGCCATGTTCGAAGAAGTCGATTTGCCGCTCAACGATGTTACTCGCCACTTTGAACAGCGTGTCGTTTCGAATCTCAAGACTACGAACCAGCCAGCGCGCTTCCTGTAGTTGAGCTCGGAGCACGGAATGCTCGCTATTGCCTCTGAGGAGGGCTGCATATTGTTGGTTGACCTGAAGCCTTGGCACGCCCGATGGACTGATTTCAACAATCCACTGATCATCGACTTTTCGGACAAAGACGTCCGGAATCACGTATTCCGTTCGCGCACCGTTAACCGCCTGGCCTGGTTTTGGGTGGCAACTGCGGATTAACGCCAGTGCATCATCGAGACATTCATCATCGACGGATAAGCGACGACGCAATTGACTGTAGTTCTGGTCTGCTACGAGTGAAAGGAAATCTTCAGCAATCCGCCGTGCGACGGTCAATCCCGGTGTATCTTCCGGATAGGGTGCCAGCTGCAGACTGACGCACTCGGTCAGTGACCGGGCGCCAATGCCCAATGGGTCAAAGCGCTGAATTTTTACCAGGATGCGTTCGATTTGACTGAGCGTCAGTCCATCAATATCGAGGACTTCGTGGATTTCCTCGAGTGACTCGAACAGGTAACCGTCATCGTCGATCGCATCGATGATCGCTTCACCAATGATGCGTTCTTCGTCGCTAAATTTTTCAGTCTCTAATTGATAGAGCAGGTGCTCCCGCAGTGACTCTTCGCGATCATCCGCGAAATCAGCCATGGATCGATCGCCACGATTGGAAAAGCTTGAGTCTTGCCCACGGCCAACGTCGCGCCAAGAATCATCGGTCGCCGTTAACGTGCGGATCTCTGCCGTATTGGCCGCGTCGACTTTCGGCGCGTCCGGCAAGTCTTCCATATCCAGCATCACGTTGGATTCCAAAGCTTCCTGGATCTGCTGATTTAGATCCATGACAGGCAATTGCAGCAACTTGATGGCTTGCTGCAATTGGGGCGTCATCGTAAGCGACTGGCCGAGCTTTAGTTGTAGGCTGGGTTTGAGCAAGACAAAATTCCGTTTGGGTTGCTGAACTATAGCGTATCAGATGGCGAATTATTGGCCGTGATCATGGTCACAGCGGGAACGTTTGACAATAGCTCAAACTGGCGACACCCGATTAAAGTTTGAAATCATCACCGAGATAGACTTCACGAACATGCTGGTTGTCCAAAATTTCTTCAGGTGTACCTTCAGCGATTAGGCTGCCATCGCTCAAAATGTACGCATGTCCGCAAATGCCCAACGTCTCCCGAACGTTGTGATCGGTGATCAGCACGCCAATGTCACGCTCTGTTAGATGCCGGATAGTGCGTTGGATATCGATGACGGAAATCGGGTCTACGCCAGCGAAAGGCTCGTCCAGCAGAACAAAGCGGGGTTCGGCAGCAAGCGCGCGCGCAATCTCGACGCGTCGTCGTTCGCCACCCGAAAGACTCATGCCTAAACCCGTTCTGACATGCCCGATGTGAAGCTCATCTAATAGCTGCTCCAGTTTTTCGTCACGCTCTGCGCGCGTCAGGTCTCCTCTGGCTTCTAAAATGGCCGAGATGTTTTTTTCGACACTCAGTTTTCGGAAAATAGAGGCTTCTTGAGGTAAATAGCCGAGTCCCAGGCGCGCACGCTTGTGCATGGGTTCGCCTGTTAGATCTTGTCCGTCCAGTAAGATACGGCCGCGATCGCAGGCAATTAAACCGACGATCATATAGAAAGCCGTCGTTTTTCCCGCGCCGTTAGGGCCTAGCAGGCCAACCACTTCACCACTCTTGATTTGCAGCGATATGCCGCGCACAACGTCGCGAAACTTGTACTTTTTCGCTATGTCTTCGACGCTCAGGATGCTCATGGGTCGGGATTCGCTGGATCGTCTTCTGATGAAGATGAATCTTCGGCAGCTGGCGGTTGCACGGTGATGCGCACACGTTCACCGCTTTGCGGGTCACCTTCAAAAACGATCTGTTGGTTGGTGACGTTGTAGACGAGTAGTTTGCCGGTGACTTCATTGTCTGCGCTGCGAAGCTTGGCATCGTCTTCAAAGCGCACCGTATTGCTACTCAAATCATAGTCAAAACGTTTGGCAGCACCTTCTGTGGATTCACCGGTGCCGGGATTGATGTCGGAAAACGTCGCAGGTTTTCCACCTACCTCGGCATTGACCAGTTCGTGGTTGAGGAAAGTTAGTACAGCGCTGTCGGCGCGAATCTTCGTGGTGCCGACGTCGATTTGTACGTCGCCTTCAAATTCCCATTTGCTATCGGCAAAGCTGGTGCCTGAGGATGTTTCGGCATTGTCCGCTTCGATTCGGGTTGCACCTTGTGTGATCCTCAATCCGTAGAACACAGTTGTGCTGGTTTTTAAGTCCAACTCACTATGGTCCGCATCCATAACGATCGGCAAGCGACGGTCGATGACATTGGTTTGCGCGGACAGCGAAGCGCTGATGCACAACAAAAACAGCACGAGAAATTTAAGGGGTAAATTGTCCACGAATATTCGATCTAAGCTCTATCGTATTGTTGTCCAAAGAAGCACGCATGCCGGTGGCAACGAGTTCGCCGAGGCCTACGTCAAACTTCACTTTATCATCCGTCTCGACGATTCGCAGGGTCGCGTCGAACGCCAGCGTTTCGGTTGTCATTCGCATTGGCTTTGCCGATTTGGCATCCGACCATACGGCCCGGACATCGCCCGTCAACTGCAAATTCTTGTTGTCGTCTTTCAAAACGGCACCGTTGGCATTAATGAGCCAATGGGCAGCATCGCTTTCACCGTAGAGGACACGTACATCCTCTAACTGAATCGGTTCCCCGATAGCGCTTTGAGTGGCTTGGCCTGCATTGATACGGTAGCGTTCCGTGCCGCTCTCGTCCGTGCCCACAATTTCCGCATCCAACAGGTAATAACCGCTGGTGACCCGTGGTGCGTTGCTGTCGTCCAAGTCGACTTCAGTAATATCCCGACCGAGATACCAACTCACCACGGCCAATGCGACCAGTAGCGTGAGTAGCATGACGCCGCGTGTGTTCATTGAGTCCGGTTCGCTTGGGCCTGTAAGAGAAAGTCCGAGATTTCCCTGACAGCGCCTAAACCGCCGCTCCGGCTGGTCACCAAGTCACATTGATCTTTCAATGCTTGAACCGCGTTGTCGACGGCGATCTTTAGGCCAGCGGCCGAAAACATGGCTAAGTCTGGCAGGTCGTCGCCAACGGCCGCGACTTGGTGCTGTGTTAAACCTAACTGCCCAATCAGCGTATCAATCGTGGCTCGTTTTTCGCGAATTCCTTGAAACACATGTTCGATGCCCAGTTCCGCCATGCGTTTGCTAACCGCACCGGATTGTCGGCCGGTGATAATCGCCACGTGGATATCGTGTTCGATCAATTGTCGCAAACCAAAACCGTCTTGCGTATGGAAGGTCTTAATCTCACGACCTTCGTGATCCAGCGAAAACCGACCGTCGGTTAACACGCCATCGACGTCAAAAACGGCGAGTCGAATGCGTGAGGCTTTTTCTCGCAAATTTTCGTCTGCCAATGGCAGGCTTACGCCGGTCACACAACACCTGCGCGGAAAAGGTCGTGGATATTGAGCGCGCCAACAACTTTCTGATTGCCGTCAACTACGGGCAGCGCATTGATTTTGTGGGTTTCCATGAGCCTGACTGCCTCCGCCGCAAGGGCTTCCGGGCGCACGGTGTATCCGCCGCTGGTCATGACCTCACGAATATTCAGACCTCTCAAATCCCCTTTGGTTTCCAGCAGACGGCGCAAATCACCATCCGTAAAAATACCGGCGAGTCGATTAGATGAATCAGTGACTGTTGTAAAGCCAAGGCCTTTGCGAGTCATTTCAAGCAGGGCATCGGCCAAACTGCCGTCTACATTGATCACAGGTGCTTGTGTGCCTTTGTGCATGACATCACCAACGGTCAACAATAA